>JAAYGO010000134.1 GCA_012727685.1 Bacillota bacterium
ATGACGCGCCGGGCAGTGATGGATAAAATCGGCCTGCTGGACGAGCGTTTTTTCATGTACGGCGAAGACCTTGACTGGTGCTGGCGCTCCGTGCGGGCTGGCTATCAAAACTATTACGTCCCCGATACATCGATCGTGCATTACCATGGCGGGAGCAGTAAAAAAAGGCCTTTGCGCAGCGCTTACCATTTCTACGAGGCCATGTACCTTTTTTACGACAAACATTTCGCTCCGGGCTGGGCCCGGCCGCTGGTGTGGCTGGCTGCCATGGCGCTGTTCATCCTGGGCTTGCCCAAAATGCTCTGGCGCAGCCGGGTCAGACGCGCTGCTGCTGCCCAGGGCAGGACAATCAGGAAATAGGGCGAATATAGTAAAACTGTACCATGGCGCCGGAGGTGATGGGTTGTGAAGCGAATTCTGGCATTAAAAGCAGTTGGCGATATACTGCTGATCCACGTCGGCTACCTGATCGCCTTTTATATCCAGTTTCTGCTGAAAGGCGAGATTGATGCTCACAACTTAAGCGCCTATCTGAATGTTGCACCCTGGTTGACCGTGGCGGCCATTGTTGTTTTTTACGGCTACGGCTTTTATCATTCCTCCTCGGTAAGACAGCAGTGGGATGAGATCTTGTCCGCGACAATTTGCGCCCTGGCACTGCTGTTCTTGATCACCTTTTCTCTTTCCTATATGCTTTACCAGTTCGGCTTTCCCCGGAGGACCATTGCCATTGCCACCTTTATTCAGTTTTTGCTAATCCTCGGCTGGCGGGCGCTCATCGTCCGCTGGAGCAAGAAATATATCGAGCCGATCAAGCTCTTAATTGTGGGCCCGGCGGAGCGCGCCTTGGAAAGGGCCGGCCATTTTGCCAAGGATGAATCGGGCAATTACCAGGTCCTGGCGATTCTTGTTGATCGCAACGGCGAGGACTTTGCCCTGCCGGTATACGAATCATATGAAAAACTGCCGCAGGTCCTGGATGAGGTCCGGCCAAACAGCATTTTATTCTGTTCTGATATTCCTTACCAGGCCCGCATGGAGATGATGATGGAGGGGATCTCGCGCGGTGTGGATATTTTTATCGTGCCTGATCTTTACGAGATCATGATTGCTAAATCGCGCCTGGAACAGTTTAACAGCGTGCCGACCTTCCGCCTGACGGGACTGGCCAACGGGCGGGACCAGCTCTGGAAGAGAGCGATGGATATCGGCCTTGCGGTGGTCTGCGGCATTCCGGCTGCGGTGGTAATCCTGCTGGCTGCTATTGCCTTGAAAATAGAGTCGCCGCGTGCCCCGGTCTTTTACTCCCAGGAAAGGGTCAGCCGTCACGGCCGCATCTTTCGTCTGTATAAACTGCGCACCATGATCCCCGATGCGGAAAAAAATACCGGCCCGGTTCTTGCCGGCAAGGATGATCAGCGCATTACCCCCGTAGGGCGTATTTTGCGGCTTACCCGCATCGACGAGCTTCCCCAGCTCTGGAATGTCCTGAAAGGGGAGATGAGCTTTATCGGCCCCAGGGCCGAGCGGCCCTTTTTTGTAGAGCAATATTCTAAAAACATTCCCGGCTATGACTACCGGCACTTTATTAACAGCGGCATTACCGGCCTGGCCCAGGTGGAGGGCAATTACAGCACTTCGGCCGAGGACAAGCTCCGCTTCGATCTGA
>JAAYGO010000280.1 GCA_012727685.1 Bacillota bacterium
GCCTGCCGCCGCAACATCCCCGGCCTGGCCGACGCTTTTTTTAAACTGAGCGGGCTCAGCCGCCTCTTTCCCCGTTCCCGGCGCATGGCCCGCTATAACCTGACCTATCTTCCCGCAGACCGCGTGGCCATAGTTGATGCCGTCTCCGGATCATTTTTGATGACGCGCCGGGAAGTGGTGAATAAAATCGGCCTGCTGGACGAGCGTTTTTTCATGTACGGCGAAGACCTTGATTGGTGCTGGCGCTCTGTGCGGGCTGGTTATCAAAACTACTACGTCCCCGATACGTCGATCGTCCATTGCCACGGCGGGAGCAGTAAAAAAAGGCCTTTGCGCAGCGCTTACCATTTCTACGAGGCCATGTACCTTTTTTACGACAAGCATTTCGCTCCGCGCTGGGCCCGGCCGCTGGTGTGGCTGGCTGCCATGGCGATGTTCTTCCTGGGCTTGCCCAAAATGATCTGGCGCAGCCGGGTCAGGCGCGCTGCTGCTGCCCAGGGCAGGACAATCAGGAAATAGGGCGAATATAGTAAAACTGTACCATGGCGCCGGAGGTGATGGGTTGTGAAGCGAATTCTGGCATTAAAAGCAGTTGGCGATATTCTGCTGATCCACGTCGGCTACCTGATCGCCTTTTATATTCAGTTTCTGCTGAAAGGCGAGATTGAAGCTCACAACTTAACCGCCTATATGAACGTCGCGCCCTGGTTGACCGTGGCGGCCATTGTTGTTTTTTATGGCTACGGCTTTTATCATTCCTCTTCGGCAAGGCAGCAGTGGGATGAGATTTTTTCTGCTACAATTTGCGCCCTGGCGCTGCTGTTCCTGATCACCTTTTCCCTTTCCTACATGCTCTACCAGTTCGGCTTCCCCCGGAGAACCATAGCCATTGCCACCTTTATTCAGCTTATGTTAATCCTCGGCTGGCGGGCGCTCATCGTCCGCTGGAGCAAGAAATATATCGATCCGATCAAACTCTTAATTGTGGGCCCGGCGGAGCGCGCCCTGGAGAGGGCCAGCCATTTTGCCAAGGATGAATCGGGCAATTACCAGGTCCTGGCGGTGCTTGTTGACCACGATGGCGGGGACTTTGACCTTCCGGTATACGAATCGTATGAAAAACTGCCGCAGGCCCTGGATGAAGTCCGGCCGAACAGCATTTTATTCTGTTCCGATATCCCTTACAAGGCCCGCATGGAGATGATGATGGAGGCGCTCTCCCGCGGGGTGGATATCTTTATCGTGCCCGATCTCTACGAGATCATGATTGCCAAATCTCGGCTGGAGCAGTTTAATAGCGTGCCGACCTTCCGCTTGACCGGGCTGGTCAACGGGCGAGACCAGCTCTGGAAGAGAGCGATGGATATCGGCCTCGCGGTGATCTTTGGCCTACCGGCTGCCGTGGTGATCTTGCTGGCTGCCATAGCCCTGAAAATCGAGTCGCCCCGTGCCCCCGTTTTTTACTCCCAGGAGAGGGTCAGCCGGCACGGCCGCATTTTTCGCCTCTATAAACTGCGCACCATGATCCCCGATGCGGAAAAAAATACTGGGCCAGTTCTTGCCGGCAAGGATGATCACCGCATTACCCCGGTCGGGCGGATTTTACGGCTTACCCGCATCGACGAGCTTCCCCAGCTCTGGAATGTCCTGAAAGGGGAGATGAGCTTTATCGGCCCCAGGGCCGAGCGGCCCTTTTTTGTGGAGCAATATTCTAAAAACATTCCCGGCTATGACTACCGGCACTTTATTAACAGCGGCATTACCGGCCTGGCCCAGGTGGAGGGCAATTACAGCACTTCGGCCGAGGACAAGCTCCGCTTCGATCTGA
>JAAYGO010000047.1 GCA_012727685.1 Bacillota bacterium
CAGAATGCCCGGCAGGGCTTCCTCCCCGGAGAGGTTGGCGGCCTGCGGGACCAGTTCTACCGGAAAGGTCACCCTTCCCTCCAGGAATGTGTTGTGCGGCATCTTCTCCACTTCCCAGACCACCCGGATTGCATCTTCCTTGCGCACCTCGCCCTGGAGCGGGCCATGCCCCCAGACACGCAGATCGGCGGTTGAAGCACCTGCAGGCAGGGTCAAAACAACCCGGGCATAGTCGGTACGCTGCTCCCACTCATCGCCGATAAACTGGTAGTAGAGCTCGGCCGTGTCCCGGTGGACCACCACCGCGTTTTCCACGGTGTAGGCGATCGTAAAAGTGCGCTCCTCATCAAGCGCGTCAAAACTCCAATCGATATAAACATGATCGGGAAATTGCTCGACATAAAAAATACCCGGTATGCCCTGTGTCCCCGCCGGCATTTCCGAGTAAGGCTGGCCCTGCTCGCTGACCAGAACATCTTTAATGGAGGCGTTATTCTTTAAGTAAATATACTGCCAGGCGCCATGATATTCGCCGTCAAAGCTGAAGGTGCGCTCTTCGACGACGCTCATGGAGCCATTGGGGTGAAGCTCCGCCTCGATGAGCACCCTGGGGAAATAATATGACCTGGCCTGAACCGGCACTGCCCACAGCGCCACAACAACCATAACCAGACAAAAAAACAGCGGCGCCAACCAGGCCGCCTTCCTGCGGCTGCTTCCCGCTCTACGGTTTCTTTTCTTCATGGCCGTCTCCTAAAACTCGACCTGCACTGCCTGGCGCGCTTCAGTCTCCGCTTCGAGGTCAAAGTATTCTTCCTGGTGGAAGCCGAATAGCCCGGCGAAGAGCACCGCCGGAAAGCGCTGGATGGCCGTGTTAAATTTTAAAACCGTATCATTGTAAAACTGGCGGGAGAAGGCAATTTTTCCCTCGGTGTTGGTCAGTTCTTCCTGAAGCTGTAAAAAGTTTGTGTTTGCCTTAAGGTCGGGGTAATTCTCGGCCAGGGCGAAAAGCTGGCGCAGAGCGCCGGTGAGCATGTTTTCCGCTCCCGCCTGGTCCTGCAGCTTTTGCGCCTTGATGGCTGCATTCCGGGCTTCTGTAACCCGCTCCAGGGTCTCTTTTTCGTGGGCGGCATAGCCTTTAACCGTAGAAACCAGGTTCGGAATCAGATCGTAACGCCGTTTGAGCTGAACTTCAACTTGCGCCCAGGCGTTCTTAATCCTCTGGCGCAGGGTCACCAGATTGTTGTAAAGAACAATCAGAAAGATGGCAAGGACCACGACAATAGCCAGCACTACCCATCCGATCATTTTGATGAGCCTCCCGTATTAATTTGTTCCAACCTCTATATCTGCAGCTCAACCACGTCCCTGTCTTCAAGAACGTAATCGCGCGGCACCGCCTGCCCGTCAAAGCGAGATGAACCCCACACCAGGGCGCTTTTCAACTTCCGCGGGAAATCCTTATGGACAGCTTCCGCAAAATCAAGAACGGTACTGCCCCTCTTCAAGATGAACGGCCGGTCCATGTCCGCCGGGCGGCCGGTGGCCTTGCCGTAAACCCTGATGATATCGAGAACGGCAAATAGCTTTTCTTTTAAATCGTCCAACCCGATCCCGGTGCTGGAAATGCCGGTAATCTCCAGGCCGGGCTTCAGTTCGGACAAAATCTCCAAATTCTCTGCACTCTCCGGCAGGTCCATTTTATTCGCCGCGATCAAAAAGGGTACCGGGGCGATGATCTCCCCCTCCTCGGAGAGATCGATCACTTCCCGCTCCTGCAGCAGCTGCAGCAATCCTTCGAGCTGGTCGAGGCAATCGGGCGCCGACGCGTCAATCACAAGCATGAGAGCGTCGGCTTCCCGGAAAGTGCCGATAATGCCGGGTGGAATGTTGTCCGGAGTAACAGGCGGTGTATCCACCAGTTGAATATAAATATCCTGGTAAGGCATCATCCCGGTTACGGGTAAAGTCGTGGTGTAGGGATAATCGGCCACCTTGACCTTGGCCCTGGAAAGCGCCCCGACCAGGGCGGATTTGCCGCTGTTCGGGTAACCGACCAGGACGACCTGGCCTGCACCCTGTTTTTCCACCCCGAAGGGATTAAACCCCTTGGTCTGCTTCTTCCTGGAACCTTCTTCCTTCAAGCGGGCGATGCGCCTTTTAATATCAGCCTGCAGTTTTTCCGTGCCCTTGTGCTTGGGAATCACGGCCATCATCTCCTGCAGCGCTTTTATTTTTTCCTCCACCGTCCCGGCCCGCCTGAACTTTTCCTCGGCAGCATGATACTGCGGGGTCAAATTTGCCGGCACAAGACATCCTCCTCCAACCGCGTGCAATCCCGCTTTTACTGTGTTTCAATTGTAGTTAATACTATTTCAATTGTAGAGAAGTTTAAAGGGAAAAGCAAGAAGCTTCCGACAAATAAAAGAGGCGAAAAAACACTGCAGTTCACTGGAGCCAGCCTTTTAGCGTAGCCGGCTTTTAACACAGGGTGACAATATCACAGATTAAACATCACCGGCTTTTAACACGCTTGACAGGATGGACTTGCTGCGCTAAAATTATTTACACAGCAGCAAAAACATGCGCTCGTAGCTCAGGGGGAGAGCGCCTGCTTGACACGCAGGAGGTCACAAGTTCAAATCTTGTCGGGCGCACCATGAATGTTGAAAAACCCGTCTCGAACGGGTTTTTCTATTATCTGCCTTTATTTCCTTCACGGTGATGTTTCCGTTAAAGCAATATGAGCGAAAGCGGTTAAGCCAATTTGCTCAAGGCGCTGCTGTAGACTTCAAAATCTGACTCGCTGAAGAGGACAAAGCGCACCAGTTCGATCCCGGAATGTTGGGCCAGGAAATCGCGCACCGCTTGCAGGGCCACTGCGGCAGCCTTGTCCACGGGATAACCGAATATCCCGGTGCTGATGGACGGGAAGGCAATCGTCTTCAGGCCGTTTTGCAGGGCGAGCTGCAGGCTGTTGCGGTAGCAGTTCCCAAGCTGCACCGGGTCGCCGGGAGAACCGCTGTAAACGGGGCCGACAGTATGGATGACGTGCCTGGCTTTTAAGTTGTGACCGCCGGTAATCTTGGCCTCGCCGGTAGCACATCCGCCCAATTTGCGGCACTCCTCCCACAGCCCGGGACCGGCGGCGCGGTGAATGGCACCCGAGACCCCGCCTCCCGGGGCCAGGCGATTGTTGGCGGCGTTGACAATCGCATCGGTGTCCTGCAAGGTAATATCGCCGACAACCAATTCGATTTTCGCCGCACCGATCTTTTTGCCGACTGCGCTCATCTCAATCACCTCCATATTCTGATCCAGGGTCAATTCCAGTATGATTTCCTCTCCGCGGCTGCCGGATCGATTGATGCGATGATAGAGATTGATCAACCGGTCCAACTTACGGCTTTTTTCCAACAACTCCGGATCTACCAGAGTTTGCTTGTCTAGAGCCGTATCATGCATCCGGGCGCGCATTTCTTCTATAATCTGCGAAAGATGGTTCACTGATTCCGGCATATAACTCCATCAACTGGCATAACTGATCTGTTTGCCATCAATTATAAACTCAATTTCCTAATTATTCAACAACCGTCAGGATTTTCTCCGCCTGCGCAGCATCCGGCCAGAGTAGAAGTGGGAGGTTGGAGGTGGGATGTTAGAAAAACCGAGCCAAGAGACAAAGTTATGCCCTGATAACATCCTCCTCACCTTGCCCCTTTCTTCCAAAAGAGTGATGAGGGGATAGAGACAGTTAGCCGGGCTGAAAAAATTTGAAAAAAGGGAGCTGCCCTCACCTACATTTGGGACAGCCCTTCTTTACATCCCGCTGCTATGCAGCGCTTCACGCCGCTGATGCTCTAGATATATTTTGTTGCATAAGGAATGCGCAGTTGACAGTGACTGAAATAATCCGCCACATCCTTGATATGTTCCTTCATGAAAATCTCAGCCCTGTCAGGATCTCCATCGGCGATGGCCTTGAATATTTTAAAGTGGGCGGGCAAGATGTCTGTTTTGATCCTTTCAACCCGATCTTCATTGGAAACAGAGATGGCAATACGGCTGCATTGCTCGATAATGGTTTGCAGAATATTCCCCATTCTGATGTTTTTTGCACCGGCGATGATCAATAGATGAAATGTTCGATCGATTTGGACACAGTTTGGTAAATATCATCAATAAAGCCTTCATAGGCCAGACGCCTCAAAGCTTGCATCACGGGAGTCCCGCTAATACCGAATTCGTCGGATAGCTCTCTGGTAGAAAGAAGTTGATCTTCTTTATATTGTTCCGTCAAAATAGGCCTCTTTAATTCTCTCATAAGCCATCTGTTGTTTTGAAATTACTTTGTTTCCCACAGAACTATACTTCAATTGATTTAATTAATTTAGCATAATTTAGAGGAATAAAGAACTCCAGGCGCTATTTTATCATAACCATACATCTTTTCAATAATGCGTAAGGTTAAGAATTTTTTAGGAAACGGCATGGTTGCTCCCTCGCCATAATGTTCAATTTTACAAGTTGCAAATCATAGTTTAATCACCGACTCTTTCAAGGCCGCTTCGCCAGCTAAAACATGGTTTTCACCAGGAACAGCGAAATCTCAGGGAAAGCGACTAATAAGCTAATGTGTACAAGATCAGCCAGCACGAATGGAGCTACTCCGCGGTAAACAGTGGCTAAAGGCACTTTAATGGTTTTGGCTAAAACAAAAAGATTAATGCCATACGGCGGTGTAACCATTCCGATTTCCATGATCCGCACCATGATAACCCCCCACCAGATCGGGTCATACCCCAGGGTCAGGATGATGGGGAAGACAATTGGCGTGGTTAGAATAATCACAATGAGCACGTCTAGAAAAGAGCCAAGAATAACGTAAACGAACAAAAGACCGATGATAATAAAAATAGGCGGCAATGGAATTCCAATAATTAAATTGCTTAAATAAACTGGAAGATTGCTTACGGCGGTGAAACGCATAAAGATATAAGCGCCAACCAATAAGTATAGAATCATGGCCGTATTGCTGGCCGTCTCGGTGAGTGCGCTTTTTACTCCCGGCCATTTAAGCCTGCTGAGCGCAAACCCCACCACAAAAGCGCCAAATGCGCCGATCGCTCCGGCTTCCGTGGGGGTAAAGATGCCACCGTATATACCTCCCATAATAAGTAGGAAGATCAACACCATGGGCCAGATCGTTAATGAACCCGTGATCTTTTCTCTAAAGCTTACCCGCGGACCCGGCGGTCCCATGCCGGGGTTAAGGCGGCAAACAGTAAAGATGGCAGCCATGTAAAAAAGGACCTCGAGGATACCGGGGATAACGCCGGCAATAAATAAATGACCAACGGATTGTTCGGTAAGCAGCGCATAGAGAATAAATCCCGTGCTGGGAGGAATCAGAATGCCAATCGTTCCGCCGGCGGCAATGGCGCCCGAAGACAACCGATCGTCATAGTTATATCTTTTCATTTCCGGGTGGGCTATTTTACCCATCGTCACCGCAGTGGCGATGCTATCTCCGCACACAGCCGCAAAAAGCCCGCACGCACCCACCGTAGCCATGGCCAGGCCACCGCGGACGTGGCCAATCCACTTTCTAACAGCCTCATAAAGGTCTTTACTGATTCCCGAGGCTGCAACAACCGTGCCCATGAGGATAAACAACGGCAGGGCGGTGATCTGATAGTAGTTGGTCTGCGCGTGCGGCTCTAAGCCAACCATGATCAAAGCCTTGTCCCAGCCGGACAGGAAAGCATAGCCCAAAAAGCCGACCAGAATCATGGCGGTGCCCAGTCGCATTTTCAAAAACATAAGTACCACTAGAATAATTATTCCCACCACACCAACAGTTTCAACGCCCATTTTATCACCCCCGGCATAATCAATGCTTAAGAATAGTTGTCTTCTTCGCTAGCGGCGGAAAACGACAAATTGCTTCCTGAAACTTTCTTAATGTTATACTGCAGGATGATCATTGCAACAGATAAAAGGAGAAAGCCAAAGGCGGCAACGATGAGAAATGGATACCTGGGTATCCCGAGCATTAAAGATTTCAGCTCCATCTCGCGGGCGAACATGGCCTGGGAAAAGCTCTGGGTCGCGATTAACAATCCCAGGGCCAGGGTCACCAGGTTATCAATGCTGCTGAGAATATTCTGCGCTCTTCTTGATAATCTGCCGGCGATGATATCTACGGTAATATGTTCGCCCTTTAAGGCACACCACGCAATCCCCAGGAATACTATACACACCATCATGGAGGAACTGATTTCTGTACCGCCAATAATCGGATGCCTGAAAAAATACCGCAAGATGACATCAAAAACTGTCATCATCATCAAGGCGATCAAAACTAATGTCGACGCCATGCCACATCCTTCGATGAACGCCCTGATTGCCCTCTCAATCTTTTTCAACTTAGATCTCCTCCGGCCTGGTTCAATATTCTAGCGGGCAAGGTAAGGAAGACGGCTGCCCTTGCCCGCATTAATTCTGCATTATCCGGCTGTGCAGAGACAAGCAATGCTATTTACCATATTTATCCAATAGAGCGAACAATTCAGTAAACACTTTCTCTGCCGGCAAACCTTTTGCCCCAACCGATGCGATCCATTCTTCGTTGATCGATTTCATGGTTTCTTCCCATAACCGCAACTCTTCCGCCGATAGTTCGATAAAGGTGCTGCCCTTTTCCCGGGCGCTTGCGATAGCCGATTCTGCTTCAGCCTGGTTGGCTTTCAGAATTTCGTCTCCCGCCCAATGATAGGCTTCGACCATAATCTTTTGGATATCCGGAGGCAGGCTTTCCCAGGTCTTTAGGTTGATGATATAACCGGTAAACGCGAGGTTGGCACCGTTTTCACCGAAAAGGGTATGGCAGTTGGTTACCTCGGTAAGTTTAAAGGCATCAACAGCCGGCCAGTGGGACCACTGCCCCTCGACAAGGCCCCTTTCCAGGCTCATATAAAAATCCCCGGCCGCAACCCCGACCGGCGCAGCCCCCAGGGACTCAAACCAGCGGGCAGGCTCTCCAACAACTGCTATTTTCATGCCTTTGACATCGTCCGGGACCCTGACTTGCCTTCCATTAGTGTGTAAATGTTCACCAGCTACCGCAAAGGCGCTTAACCACCGCAGGCCTTTTGCTTCCAGTTCTGCATTTAGTTCCGGGATAGTGTCAATCATTTCTCTAAATACCTGGGTCGTTACCGTTTGGGGAGGGGTTTGCGGGAGAAATCGTCCAAAAACCATATTCAGATCAAATTGTCCGGCGAATTGCCCTGAATCAATAAAAGAGATATCCGCCACCCCGGAGGCAGTGCCGGTGATGGTGTCATCATATTTCAAGAGGGATTCCGAAAAATAAGTATTGATCTTAACCCTGCCGCCAGTTTCTTCCTCAATTCTTTTTGCTGCCTCGTTAGACCAATGGCCGGGCGGGATCATCTCGGGTCCAAAGTAGTGGAAAGTAAGTTCGAACACTTCTTCTTCTGCTGCTTCCCCGCCTGCTTCCCCGTTTTCAGGCGTAGCTGCCGGTTCCTTTGCGCAACCGCCAAGCAAGCAAACCAGTAAAACACTTAACAGCAAGAAAATCCATGCCCTTTTCATTTATCATACCTCCTAATAAAATTATGATCTCAAGGTTTTACACAATATCGTGTCTTTCATCGCGTTTATACCCTGCTGGATCAAGGACAATGGAGGCAAACAAAATCGGTTTATCGACCCTTGTAAACTCAAGCGGGCAATGGACCAAACCCTTGGGGATATAGACAACCGTGGTGGAATTTATGATATGTTTCTCCCCTTCCTCGCCTAAAGTCAAGCAGGCCTCTGCTCCAAAGTCCCTGAAATCCATGGGATTGTTTCCCGCGAAAACGAGAATCTCATCTTCATCATGCACATGTCCATTTTTTTCGATCGTAAAGGGCATATAAATGGAGTGCATGGCCATGTTAAAGCGTAAGCCTTCCCA
>JAAYGO010000090.1 GCA_012727685.1 Bacillota bacterium
GGCGGCTGTCTGGTCATCGGCATCGGCTTGAATATTAATCAAGAGACAGCGGACTTCCCCCCTGAGCTGCAGGACAAGGCCTGCTCGCTTTTTACAGCCGGCGGCCGCCGCTATGACCGCACCGCCTTGCTCCTGGCCCTGGTCAAAAGGCTACGCGAAGACTGCCGCCGCTTTTTCGCTTCCGGGTTCAGACCTTTCCGGGAAAAATGGCTCAATCTCAGCGACACCCTCGGCAAAAATGTGAAATTAACCACCGGAGGGAAAACCATTTGCGGCAAAGCCCTGGACCTGGATGAGCAGGGCACCCTGTTAATCGAAACAGAAGGCGACGGCGCCATTACCCGGATCAACTCCGGGGAGATCATAATCTAGACAGAAGCTTTGGAGCTGCCATTGCGGCAGAGTTACAACAATCATACTAAAATAATTATGAAGGGAGTAATGATATGGCCGTACGAAGACTCACGCTAATCGCATTTTTCACCGCACTGATTGCTATCCTGGCGCAGCTGGCTGTTCCGCTGCCCTTCAGTCCTGTCCCGGTAACCGGCCAGCTGCTCGGCGTATTCCTGGCGGGCACGCTGCTCGGCGGACGGGACGGTTGCCTGGCCATATTGGCCTACCTGCTTTTGGGTGCCGCCGGAGCGCCGGTTTTCTCCCTGGGACGCGGCGGCCTGATGATGCTCTTCGGGCCGACCGGCGGTTACCTGTGGGGTTTTCTACCCGGGGTCTACCTCTCCGGCCGGCTCCAGGAAGGGAACCAACGGCCTGGTGCGCCGGGACTGCTCACGACCGCCGGGGCAACACTCTTTTTCCTGGGCTGCATCTATCTCTGCGGTGCAATCCAGCTCAGCCTGGTGACCGGTTACAGCGCCAGCGAGGCGATCCTGGCCGGGGTGCTCCCCTTTATCCCGCTGGACGCGGCCAAGGCTTTCATCGCCGCGGTACTGGGCGCACGGGTGAAAAAAATCATGCACGCCGGCGGCCTCCTGCAGTCTTGCGCCGTCAACAGCCCGGAAGCTGTCCGGGATTAGGGTACAATAACAAAGCAGTAGGTCCGTTTCTAGATTAGACCGCCATGCCCCCACAAATCGGGGGCACCATCAGGGGATGAAAAAACTTAAGCCTCTTGTCACTTAAGAAGCTGAAGCGACTGTGAACGAGTGGGAATAAGGTCAGGGGACAGACCTGGCGTAGGTCTGTCCCCATCGGAGACAGGCGAACCAAGGCCTGGCTGATAAGAAGTGGGAAGTGAGATGTTAGAAGTGAGAAAAAGACCATGTTACTGTTATTCTGGCCAAGGTTTAAAGTGCCTGATGCGATCTCACCTCTCACCTCCCACTTCGCAGGCCGCCGAGACAGGAGACAAGGACGAGTGACTGTCGAGGGCAGCCCAGGCGGAAGGCCGCAGGTGAGCCGCCAAAACATCTAACGAGAGAAACTTAAGCGGAGGCCTCAGTGACAAGGTAAGCAGTTAAGCCTATTTTCAGAGTAGACTGAGCAACTGCAGACAAAAGAAAAAAGGCCAGGGAAAGGAGCTGCTCTTGCCGGTCCATCCCCTGACCTTTTTCTAGTTTGAACCGGGCTACTTTTCTTTCAGCAGCCCGTTGATCGCCTTCCAGAGCCGGTCCCGGCCGGCCCCGGTGCGTGCCGAAAAGGGCAGCAGGGGATCGGCCGCCGTCAACTCCAGGGCAGCCCTGATCTCATTCATTCGGTTTACGAGGGCGCTCCGGGATAGCTTGTCGATCTTGGTCACGGTAGTGATCGCGACGAGGCGATGAAAAAGCAGCCACCGGCGCATCAGCAGATCGTCTTCGGTGGGGCCGTGGCGGCAATCAATCAAATGGATGCAGCCGCGCAAGCTGGCCCGGCCCTCGAGATAAGCTTCGATTAGACCCCGCCAGCCCTGCTGCATGCCCTTGGAAACCCGGGCATAACCGTAACCGGGCAGGTCCACGAAGTAAAAGGCATCGTTGATCCGGTAAAAATAGATCCCCCGGGTCTTGCCGGGGGTTGAACTGGTCCGGGCCAGGTTTTTCCGGTTTAGGAGGGCATTGATCAGCGATGATTTGCCCACATTGGAACGGCCCAGAAAAGAGATTTCTGGCAAGCCGTCGGCCGGAAAATCTTTTCTGCTGTATGCACCCACCTGCAGCTCGGCCTGCCTGATCTGCACCCGCCTGCTCCCTCCTGCCTAGTGCCGGATCATGGACTGATCGTCTTGCACGTCTTGCAACGTCCTGCCAGCCTGTTCCGGCTCGAGCAGCGCTCCGGGGACCGCCTCTCCCTGCTGCTTTGTTGCCGGTTGCACCAGCGCCATGGCGAGGACATCGTCCATATGCTCCACCAGTTTAACCTCGATTTTGCGCTTGATATTCTCCGGGATATCGCTTAAATCCCTGCGGTTTTCCAGGGGCATGATCATGTATTTGATCCCGGCCCGGTGCGCGGCCAGCATCTTCTCCTTAATGCCGCCCACCGGCAAAACCCGGCCCCGCAGGGTGATTTCCCCGGTGAGGGTTACGTCGCTGCGCACCGGGGTTCGCGTCAGGGCGGAGGCGAGGGCGGTCGCAATGGTAATGCCAGCCGAAGGGCCGTCTTTGGGGATGGCCCCCTCCGGAACGTGGATATGGATATCGTAGTTCTCATAGAAATCTTCCGGCAGCCCCAGCGCATCGGCCCGCGACCGGATATAGCTCAGGGCCGCCTGGGCCGACTCCTGCATCACTTCACCCAGTTTGCCCGTTAAAATCATCTTGCCCTTGCCCTTCATCAGGGTCACCTCGATGGTGAGCAGATCTCCGCCCGCTTCCGTCCAGGCCAGGCCGTTGGCCAGGCCCACCTGGTCCTCTTTTTCCGCGATCCCGTAGCGGTAGCGCGGGACTCCGAGATACTGGTGCAGGTTCTGGCGGGAGATTCGAAGCTGCGCCGCGCGGTCTTTAACCACGGTGCGGGCTGCCTTGCGGCAGATAGCGGCCAGGCTCCGCTCCAGGCTGCGCACCCCGGCTTCGCGGGTATATTCGCGGATAATGCGGCGCACCGCTCCCTCGGTTATCTCCAGGTTTTCCGGCTGCAGCCCGTGGCCCTTGAGCTGTTTCGGCTGCAGATGGCGCCGCGCGATCTCCACCTTCTCCTCCTCCGTATAGCCGGGGATATGGATGATCTCCATCCGATCCAGGAGCGGCTGCGGAATGGTGAAGGAGTTGTTGGCGGTCGTGATAAACATGACCTGGGAAAGGTCGAAGGGCAGTTCCAGGTAGTGGTCGCTGAAGGCGTGGTTTTGCTCCGGGTCGAGCACCTCGAGCAGCGCCGAAGAGGGATCGCCCCGGAAGTCGGTGGACATCTTGTCGATCTCATCCATTAAGAAAACCGGGTTGTTCGACTTGGCCTGGCGCATCCCCTGGATAATGCGCCCCGGAAGGGCGCCCACGTAGGTGCGGCGGTGGCCGCGGATCTCGGCTTCATCGCGCACGCCGCCCAAAGAAATGCGCACGAACTTGCGTTCCAGGGCCCGCGCCACCGATTTGGCCAGTGAAGTTTTGCCCACGCCGGGCGGCCCGATTAAGCATAAAATGGGGCCTTTTAAAGTATTGGCCAGCTGGCGGACCGCCAGGTATTCGATGATGCGCTCCTTCACCTTTTGCAGGCCGTAATGATCTTCATCCAGGATCTCCTCGGCGCGGTCCAGGTCAAGGCGATCGGTTGTGGAGATGGACCAGGGCAGTTCCAGGATCCAGTCCAGGTAAGTGCGCACTACGGTCGCCTCGGCGGCGGCGGGAGGCATTTTTTCGAGGCGCTCCAGCTCTTTGAGGGCCTTTTCTTCCACCTCCGGCGGCAGTTTGGCTTCGCTGATTTTTTCGCGGTATTCCTCCACCTCGGCCAACCGCTCATCTTTTTCCCCCAGCTCCTTCTGGATCGCTTTCAACTGCTCGCGCAGGTAGTATTCTTTCTGGGTCTTCTCCATCTGCTTGCGCACGCGCAGGTTGATCTTGCGCTCGATCTCCAGGATCTCCATCTCGCGGCTTAAGAAATCGCTGACCTTCTCCAGGCGCGTTTTGGCGGTCAGGGCCTCCAGGATCTCCTGTTTCTGCTGGATCTTCAAGTTTAAATGCGAAGCGATCACATCGGCCAGGCGCCCCGGTTCCTCGATGCCGGAAACTGTGGCCAGGGTTTCGGGCGAGATCTTGCGGCTGATCTTAATATACTGCTCGAACTGGTAGAGCAGGCTGCGCATCAGCGCCTCCACCTCTGGGGTGCGGCTCTCATCTTCCTTGACAATAATCGTCTCTACTTCAAAGCAAGGTTCCGAGGCCAGATACTTGACAATGCGGCCGCGCTGCAAACCTTCCACCAGCACCCGGATCGTCCCCCCGGGCAGCTTGATCATCTGGCGGATATTGGCGATCGTGCCGATGGTGTAGAGATCCTCTTCCGCAGGCTCATCGACGCGGGCGTCTTTTTGCGCCACGAGCAGGATCCGGTTATCGCTGACCATGGCCTTATCCAGGGCGGTCACCGAGCGTTCCCGCCCCACATCGAGATGCAGCACCATGTTCGGAAAAACCAGCACCCCTCTTAAAGGCAATAGCGCCAGCTTACATCTCTCTTTCATCTGGTTCCTCTCACCTCCTCAGTGTCATTAAAGCGAAAAACGGGAAGCATCAGACTTATATTCGCTTCCCGCTGATATTTTCCTTTTTTTTTGCCGGCCGCCTCCCGGGCGGGGAGAGCCCGGCTAGACGGGCAAGGCCGCCGCCCTTTTTTGCTCCAGCAGCGCTTCCCGAAAGACCTCTTCCAGGCGGGTAACCGGCACTATCTGAGCGGATAAAAGGTGGCTGTATCCCTGCTGCCAGTTTTGCTGCGGGATGATGATCTTCTTGATCCCGGCGTCGATGGCCGCCTCGATTTTAGCCTGGATGCCGCCCACGGGGCGCACCAGCCCGCGCACGGAAATTTCGCCGGTCATGGCCACGAGGGGGTCAACCGGCTGCTCGGTCAAAGAGGAGTAGATGGCGCAGGCCATGCCGACGCCGGCCGAAGGTCCGTCTACCGGGGTGCCGCCGGGAAAGTTGATATGGATATCATAGTCGCGCAGATTCAACCCCATGTAACGGCTGAGCACGGTGATCACATTTTCCGCGGCGCCCTTGGCCGTGCCCTTGCGCCGCATGACGTGGCCCATGCCGCCCATCTCTTCTTCTTCCACGATGCCGGTGATCGTCACCTTGCCGCGGCCTGACTTGACCCGGATGGTGCTGGCTTCCACCTCGATCAGCGTGCCCATATTGGGGCCGTAAACGGCGAGGCCGTTCACAAAACCGATCTGCGGCGTTTCGGGAGGCTTGCGCTCAGGCCGGGGTGAAAGCTGGCTGCTGTTCACCACCCACTCAATATCTTCGACCAGGAGCTCCCTGCGCCCCTCACCAAGGGCGATCCCCGCGGCCATCTGGATAATATTGACCGCTTCCCGCCCGTTGGTGGCGAATTTCTGGACCACTTCCAGCGCTGCTTCGGTGATTGCGAAGTTGATCCGGCGGGCGGCGTTGGCGGCGATCTTCTTAATTTCAGCGGGGCGCAGCCCCCGGAAGAAGATCTCCAGGCAGCGGGAACGGATCGCCGGCGGCAGCTCATGGGGCATCCGCGTGGTGGCGCCGATGAGGCGGAAATCGGCGGGCAGCCCGTTCTGGAAGATTTCATGGATATGGCGCGGCACATTGGCATCTTCGCTGTTGTAATAGGCACTCTCCAGGAATACCTTGCGGTCCTCAAGCACCTTGAGCAGCTTGTTGATCTGGATATGGTGCAGCTCCCCGATCTCATCGATAAAGAGAATCCCGCCGTGGGCCTTGGTCACGGCGCCGGGCTTGGGCTGGGGGATCCCGGCCATGCCCAGGGGGCCGGCCCCCTGGTAGATCGGATCGTGGACGGTGCCGATGAGGGGGTCGGCGATCCCCCGTTCGTCAAAGCGGGCGGTGGTGGCATCCAGCTCGATAAAGACAGCGTTTTCTTTAAAGGGGCTCAGCGGATTTTTCTTGGCATCATCCAAGACCAGCCGCGCGGCCGCCGTTTTCCCGATCCCCGGCGGTCCGTAGAGGATCACATGCTGGGGGTTGGGCCCGCATAGAGCGGCGCGCAGGGCTTTAATGCCGCTTTCCTGGCCAATGATTTCATCAAAAGAGGAGGGCCTGGTCTTCTCCGAAAGGGGCTCGGTGAGCGAGATCTGCCGCATTCTTTGTAGCTGCTCCATCTCTTTGCGCGATTCCCTGTCCACGGCAACGCGATTGGTCTGCTGGTTCCGCAGCAGGTTGAAGAAGTAAAGTCCGATCACCACGGCAAAAAAGATCTGGACTAAGCCAATCACACCGGCAAAGTTGCCAAACATTAGCGAAGACCCCCTGTAGATGCTCTGCTTTCTTTCGCTGAAGCAATACCTATTATCTCCATCTCAGCGGCATAGTATCCGCATCAACAGGAAAGGCCGAAGCTTGTAAAACGCCAAGGCGCCATTCTCCGTGTCAGGCAGGCATAAGCAACTATCTAATTGGAAAAGGAAAAAGAGAGGGCCAGGGTGAGGGGGGACCAGGGGGGAATAAATAACCCTTAAAAGAGCAAAAGGGCACGCCAGAGCGTGCCCTCAATCTGTCCACATTAACCGGTGCGGATGCTCTCGCATCGCAGCTCCATTCTTTTA
>JAAYGO010000054.1 GCA_012727685.1 Bacillota bacterium
ATGGCCTTTGGAGTGACTTTGCTGGCCCGGTCAGACCTGGGCAACTCCCCGATTAGCTCGATCCCCTATGCTATTTCTCAGCTCACCCCATTCACTTTTGGCACCACGACGATGGCCTTCCACCTGCTCTGCATCATCTTCCAGGTTATGATCTGGCGCCGGATCACGTTGCAGATGATTCTGCAAATTCCCCTGGGCCTTGGCTTCTCGGCCCTGATAGACCTCTACATGTTTGTTCTGGCTATTGCGGAGCCGGACTTGTGGCTGCGGGCGCTCCTTTGTGTCGGCGGAGTCGTATTTACTGCCCTGGGGATTGTGATCATTGTCAGCATGGATTTGATGCTTCCAGCGCCGGATTCCTTTCTACGGGCTGTCAGCCAGCGATTCAACATTGAACTGTATAAGGTCAAAATCGCCGGAGATGTGACCTGGGTGTGTACCACCATCGTTATTTCCTTGATCTTCACGCGATCCATTCTGGCTGTCGGCATCGGAACCTTGTTTTCTATGTATTTTACCGGCAAGTTTGTGGGCATTTTTAAGAAACATCTTGGCTTTCTCGAAATGGAGCCTACCGCGGTAGCCTGGGAACGCTACAAGGCCGAGGCCGCCGCAAAAAAACAGGAAAAAAGGAATATTACCGGCTAATAAAATTCAAAGCCGCTGGATACCTTTTTTCTTGCATGGCGACGGGCGGAACGACTGTGGAACAGATGAAATTCAGGGGAATAGAGATTAACAAATTTGTTGATATGGTTGGGTATATTAAAAACCAGCCATTAGATGTTTTCAGAATAAAACATGCTGACGAAAGAAGGTATTCCTGTATTTCTGTCAAAGCCCCTGTCTGAATATCATAACTACTTACATAACACAATTCACTTCCAGGTGAAACAATATAGATTTTATCATTAAAAAGTGACATTGAATTGTACGGAGAAGTCGCATTTTCCAACATATGTGCAATCATCGAGTTCTCCGTCAAATTGATGTCATACAAATAGTTCTACAGAAGATAGCTGAAAAAGAGAAGGCTGCTACTCAAATTGTGAGAAATACAATGACGAGATCTGGTAGCCTGATTACTGTTCCTAATACATACACAATGTATCAGCAGGAAACTGACACCTATTGCATCCCTGCGACCGTCAAAAGCATTTTGATGTATATTAACGGCACTTCGCCTTCTCAATCAACTATTGCTGAAACTACGGGAACCGATCCTACCAAGATTCCTGATTATCTGAATGATCGCCAGGATGAGTGCTATTATATTTATACGGCGAAGAGTAAATTCGATCAGGAAGGTATGTGTTCCAGACTGTATTCTACGATTGTAAATAACGATGTTCCTGCGTCCATGGGTATTTCCGGAACTACAGCTTCTAATTGGTACTATGTTACCAACGGTCATAGTCTGGCTGTGTTCGGAATCTATGATGACTATTCCTACATCAGATTTGGTGATCCTTTAGGCGATAGAGTTGCTGGCTGTCCGTATTTTTACAGCAAGAGTGCAAGTTTGAGTTATAGTGTTTGCACACGACTTGTATGGTGATTTTTCTGTGTGGGTGGGCAGCTCTTCTGCCCACCCATTTGTAAATCAGTCCAAAAGAGGAAAACGATATGAGATATAAGACTAAAATATTATCCCTTGTCTGTGTGTTGATGCTTTCTTTAGGGCTATTTGGATGTTCACAAGAATTGCCTGAAAATGATATATCATCGGAGCAAAGTTTAATTCCGAATGAAATGATTTCCGTATATGATGCAAACGAGAATCTTCTTGTCAACATTGAGCATTTCGGCTCTATTACTCAAACTGACAAGGGTTTTGTTTATTCAAAATTGGCGGACAGTTCAAGTAGTGAAAACTATGTGATGGATTACTTCTATTATAATTTTTCTACGGATGAACACCAAAAATTGGGCACCATTGAAAATTGGGTGTATGAAGCATTCTCAACTTCCGAAAGGCTTGCCAAATATTCAGCGTTCTGCTGATCTGTCAGCACCCAAAAAGCCTTATATCATGGGCATCCGCGACACTATACCTGGTGAGCCATGCAGGGATCGAACCTGCGACACCCTGATTAATAGTCAGGTGCTCTACCAGCTGAGCTAATGGCCCTTGCGGATAGATTATAATACCTTCCCCGCGGTAAATCAAGAGGAACAAAATGTCAGCATTGATAGGGCATTATGATGATTGCTCTTCAGCCTTGTAAATCTTGCAGAGCAGCGCCCGGTTGCACCAGCCGCCCGTGAGCGGATCCAGGGTCTCGGGATCGTCAATGGTCAGCATATTGGCATTTGACTCGAAAGCGCCAGAGAGTCCAGGGAGTTTTCCTTCTTTTTCCGGAAACCACCAACTGGCTTCGGCATTGATCACATTGGGCAGGATATCCTCTGTCAATTTGGCCTTCTGCTTGATTTTGCCCCGCCTGGTCTCGACGTAGACCCAGTCCCCTTCCTTGATGCCATGCTTTTTAGCGGTATCAGGATGCATGGTGACGAGGGGGTCGGGGTGTCTTTCCCTTAAGCCGATGCCCAACTGCCGGTGTTCGGAATGGAACTGGGGCATAAACCGCCCTCCCGTGTTGAGGATGAAGGGATATTCCTCGTAAACCTCGGGGGTTCGCACCGGGCTTTCGGGGGGCTCCTCATAGTAGGGCAGCGGGTCGTAGCCCAGCTTTTCAAACACCGTGGAATAGAGTTCAATTTTACCGGTGGGCGTGGCAAAACCGGCTTTTTCGTATTTGGTATAATGTTTGCCGGGATTATAAAGCAGCCCCCTATTCACAAATTCCTCGTAGCTCATCTGCAGGTGCGAGATGCGGTATTTAATTACCTCTTCCACACTCTCCCACGGCCAGTATTCGGCCTGGCCAAGCCTGATACCCAGTCCGCGCCAGAACTGGTAGTCATCGTGGCGGTCCCCGATGGGCTCGATAGCCCTTTCCCCGCCGATAGCTATTGGCAGCCAGCCCTCGGTGGTAGTGCACAGGGGCCTTTCCAGCCAACTGGCCGCCGGCAGCACATAATCGGCCAGTTGGGCAGTGGGCGTCAGCCAGTATTCCAGCACCACGTGGAGTTCAAGATTGGGATGAGTCAAAGCTTCGAAAGTATGCCCGGTGTGCGGGGCCCATAGCATCGGATTGCTGCCCCAGGTGATCAGGACCTTGATGGGATAGGGTTTTCCGGTGATAATCTGCCGCGTGGCGATTGGCGTAGGAGCCTGCAGGTAATGAAGCTGCGGGCAGGATATGCCGAGCTGTTTTTCATAATATGGTGCGGTAATTTCCCACGCATGCCAGCTCATCAGCTTGAACCGGTCGCTCCCGATTAGTTTGCCCCTTTTTTCAACCGGACATTTCTCAGCCAGTTCCAGTTCAGATTCACAGATGAACTTCTTTCCGTCTATTTCGGTAGGAGGATTGCTGATCAGATCACCGCCCGGTATATCGATATTGCCCGTGATGGCGGCTAAGATCACCCGTGCCTGCTCCACGCGGCCCGAGTTTAAGCCCAGTTGGTCGGTGGCTACGCCCCGGTTGATACAGGCCGATTCACTGGTGGCATAAAGCCGGGCCGATCCAATGATCTCTTCCGGCCTCAGCCCGGTAATTTCCGCTACCTTCTGGGGGGTATAATCCCTGACCCTTTCGGCAAGCTCTTTAAACCCGTAGGTCCATTTTTCCACAAAGCTCTTGTCATAAAGGCCTTCTGTGATAATCACGTTAATCCAGCCCAGGGCCAGGGCGCCGTCAGTACCCGGCCGCAGCTGCAGGCAGATATCGGCGTATTTTCCGGCACCGGTGATCCAGGGATCGACAGCAATAATTTTTAGCGCCCCGGCTTCTTTCTTTTTCTTTAAAACACGCCACTGGATCGGGCGGGCTTCCTTGGGGTTGGCCCCCCAGAGCACCACGCATTTTGATCTGGGGATGTCGGGCATGATCATGGCGCCGGCAAGGGCTAGATCAATGGCGAAGATGTTGCACATGCAGACTACACCGGGGGAAATGATATTCTGCGGGTTGCCGAAGAGATTTAAAAAGCGCGCCCGGGCCCAAAACAGATCGCTGCGGTATGTGCCTTCTGCCACAAGCAGGCTCTCGGGGCCATATTTTTCTTTCAGCGAGGCCAATTTTTCGGCGATCTCATCAAGAGCCTGCTCCCAGGGGATTTGCTCCCATTTTCCTTCTCCCCTTTTGCCGGTGCGCTTGAGAGCATGCTTCAATTGATCGGGGTGATAGAGCCATTTTGGTGCATTGACGCCTCTTGCGCAAATGAACCCGCGGCTGGCGGGATGATCCGGATTTCCCGTTACCTTTACTACCTTCCCATCTTGAACATGAACCAGGAGTCCGCAGTTGTGATGGCAAAAAAAACAGCCCGCCTTTTTGATCACGGTTTCCGAAGCCAAGATCATCACCCTCAACAATGATTATAAATTCGCCGGATAAGATTTTATTGCAAATATCTTACTTTTCCAGCTACATCATATCAAAATAGCGAAGCTTCAGTCAATTTGTTTCATTTTCATCCTTCTGATGGTGCTTCTGCTGGCGGGGGCATGGGGGGCCCGGATATTGCCATGCCCCGGGTGTGCTTAAAAACCGTGAGCCGCCTGGCGCAGTCCTGACGGCACTGCAGCTAGCTGCTTCAGGCGGTGCCGGTTTGCCTGGAGGCACTGTTGATCGTTTTTGAAGTAGCCTCTTTCTTCTTTTTCTTCCCCTTTCTCCGGCGCGGCTTCAGGGCATCGGGAAGGCGTAGGGTTCTCCGGTAGTATTTTCTGATCTCCTGGAACAGGTGGAAGAGGGAAGCCTGGGCAATGAATTCCTCCCTGCTCTGTGGCAGTTCGATGGCGCCGAAACTGGCGTCCAGCTTTTCCAGGGCCTGTTCCAAAATCGCTTGGTGGATTATCCTACCGGTAATGGCATTTACCTGCACCCGCTTGACGACGCGGAAGAGCTTGACCACGGGTTCCACCTGCGGCACGGCGATCGTCATGCGCCGGGCCAGCTTATGCATCTCTTCCAGACGGTCCAGTTGGAAGTTAAAGATATGAAAGGCCTGGCGGATGCGGTCGGAAGTTGTTTCCCGGGTAATGATAAAGCGCTGTTCTTCCCGGAGCAGCTTGGCGCTGACCATTCCCTCCTGGATCTCCTTTTTTAACCGGTCAACCAGCTCGTGGAATGCGTCGTCATTGCAGCCCGGGTTG
>JAAYGO010000295.1 GCA_012727685.1 Bacillota bacterium
CCGAATTTGCGCACATCGCTAAAGTAAAGGAGCGTTCCGTCGGTGAACGGAAGCACGACCCGCAGATGGCGCCCGGGCGGTTTTCCCTCTTCCAGGTAAACCAGGCGCCCGGTCATGCGCAGGTGGACCACCAGTTCGCCCCGGTCCAGGCCGAGTAAAAGGTATTTGCCCCACCGGCTTAAGCCTTCAATCCGGCGCCCGCGCAGGAGACGGCTGAACTCCTCCGGCGACGGGTAGCGGATGGAGCCGGCAAACTTGATATCAGCCCCGGCAAATTCTTTTCCCCTGACGAGCGGCTCCAGGCCCCGGCGGATCACTTCAACTTCAGGCAACTCCGGCATGATTGATTCCTCTATTCAATAGTCCGAATTGATGAGCATCTATTTTAATGGTTCGTGCACAAAATTTCGCAGTTCTATTCCAACCTCCAACTTCCAACCTCTAACCTCCGCTTTTCAATACGGCTCCATCTCCGCCCAGTTGCGCCCCCATTTCAAATCGACCCGCAGCGGCACGGAAAGCGTTACGGCCTGCTCCATTTCGCGCCGCACCACCGGGGCGAAAAAGGAGAGCTCCCTCTGGTCAACTTCGAAGAGGAGGTCGTCATGCACCTGCAGCAACATCCGCGCCCGGAAACCGCCTTCCCGGATCAGCTTGTCAATTTTCAGCATGGCCAGCTTGATGATATCCGCCGCCGAACCCTGGATCGGCGTATTCCGCGCCGCCCGCTCGGCGGAGCCGCGCTGCCCGAAGTTTTTTGCATGCAGTTCCGGCAGGTAGCGGCGCCGGTTGAGCAGGGTGGCAACATAGCCGTTTTCCCGCGCCCTGGCGACCATTTCATCCACGTAGTGCTTGACCCCGGCATAGCGCTCAAAATAACTTTCAATATAGCGCCGCGCTTCCTGGCGGGGAACCCCCAGGTTCTGGGCGAGGCCGTAGTCGCTGATGCCGTAGATGATGCCGAAATTTACCGCCTTGGCCTTGTTGCGCATCGTATCGGTCACATCCTCCGGCCGGACGCCGAAAACCTCGGCCGCCGTCCGCCGGTGGATATCCTCATCGTGCCGGAAGGCATCTAGAAGAATCGGATCCTGGGAAAGGTGGGCCATGATCCGCAGCTCGATTTGCGAATAATCGGCCGCAAGGAAGACATAATCCGGACGCGAAGGGATGAAGGCCAGGCGAATCCGGCGTCCCTCTTCCAGCCGGATTGGAATATTCTGCAGGTTTGGCTCACTGCTGCTCAGGCGCCCCGTGGCGGTGGCGGTCTGATTGAGGGTGGTATATATTTTCTGGTCAGCAGGGTCAACCAGGGAGGCCAGGCCGGATAGGTAGGTTCCCTCCAGTTTAACCAGCTGGCGGTAATGCAAGAGCCTGGCCACGATTTCATGGCGCGGCGCCAGCTCTTCCAGGACGCGGGCGTCGGTAGAGCAGCCGGTTTTGGTCTTGCGGATGACCGGCAGCTTCAGTTTTTCAAAGAGGATCCGGGAGAGCTGCTGCGGTGAATTGAGGTTAAAGCGCTCGCCGGCCAGGGTGTAGATCTCTGTTTCCAGGTTGTCGAGGCGGGAGCGAATCTCCGCGGCCAGATCGTTAAGAAGGTTCGTGTCAACAGCCATGCCCTGCCGCTCCATCCCGGCCAGCACCGCAGCCATGGGCAGTTCCAGCCCGTAGTAGAGCTCCAGTTGGGAGCGTTCCTCGAGCGTCCTTTTCAGCTTTTCGTGCAAAGGATAGAGGTTGGCGGCCAGGGAGGCCAGCAGCCGGCCGCACTGATCCGGATCCGGCTTTTTATTATCCGTAGGCGCAGGCAGCGGCTGTCCCAGGTATTCCTTAAGCAGTTGCGGCGGCGCGTAATCGCCGCGCGCCGGGTCCAGCAGGTAGGCGGCCAGGCTCACGTCAAAGAGGCGGGACGGTTCCTTGACGCCGCGGTGATAGAGGTAGTTGTAAAGGAACTTGGCATCGCTGCAGATCACATCCACGCCCCGGCTCCAGGTTTCGGCCAGCACTTTTAAGCAGGCTCCTTCATGGGGCCGGAACTCTGCCGGGCGCAGGTAGTAGCCCTTTTTCGTGCCGGGGATGGCAAAGGCCAGCAGCGGCAACTGCCCGCGCCAGTAGGGCCGCCCCGGGGCGCTTTCCCACAAGAGGGAAAGGCTGTCCCCGGCCTGCAAGCGGGCCAGCAGCCCGGCCAGAGCAGTCTCATCGGGCACCAGCTCCCCGGCGGGCTCGGCCACGCCGATCTTTTCCTGACCCTCCGGCAGAAGGGCCCGCACCCGTGCGCTCAGGCTTTTAAAATCAAGTTCATCAAACAGCTCCAGCAGGCGCCCGTAATCGGGCGCGTAGCGGCATTGCTCCCAGGAAAAATCGAGGGGCACGTCTTGACGGAGCTTCACCAGTTGCCGGCCGGTAAAGAGCTGTTCCCGGTATTGCTCCAGGTTTTTGCCGGCCTGGCCGCCGATGGCTGCACGGGAGGCATAGAGTTTATCGAGGTCGCCGTACTGCTGCAGCAGGCGGCGCGCCGTCTTATCCCCAATGCCGGGGACGCCGGGGATATTGTCGGAAGGGTCACCCTTCAAGGCCTTGTAATCGACGAACTGGGCCGGTTCCAACCCGTAACTTTCGATCAGCTTGCTGCGGTCATAGCGCTCCATCTGGGTGATCCCTTTACGGGTAAAAAGGACCGTGACAGCGCCGTTGATCAGTTGCAGCAGGTCCGCGTCCCCGGTAACGATGGTGGTGGAGAAGCCTTCCTCCCCGGCCCGCGCAGCCATGGTGCCAATCACATCGTCGGCCTCGTAGCCTTCCGCTTCAAAAACCGGTATGCCCAGCGCCGCCATGATCTCCCGGATACGCTGCACCTGTTCTTTCAGCTCATCGGGAGTCTTTTCCCGGTGCCCTTTGTAATCGGTGTAAATCTGCTGGCGAAACGAAGGAGCCGGATAATCCATGGCCACGGCCAGGTAGTCAGGCTTTTCTTCTTCGATCAGTTTCAGCAGCATCCCGGTAAAACCGTAAATGGCATTGGTATGCTCGCCCCGGCTGTTATGCATCAGCGGCAGGGCATAAAAAGCACGGTAAATCAAGCTGTTTCCATCAATGACATATAAATGGCGCGGTGCTTCCGCTTTCAAAAGATACCCTCTCCCCATCCTTTGCTGCTCATGATCATCAACCGGCATTACTTTCGCTATCGGTTCAGGCTCTCCTTCTCAGCCTCTCTTTACATTATTTTACACTAACAGCAGCATTGTGGCAAGAACAATTTCCGGAGGCTAAATCTTTCAAGCTAGACCCCCATCCCCCGCCGGGCGGGGGCCCCATCAGGGGTATGAAAATGCTGCCGCTCCTAAATCCCCTCTCCACTGGCAGTGGCAAAAGCTTTAGGCTGCGTTCTCCTAAAATAGTGCTTCGCGTAATCCCCTCTCCCCCCCCCTTTGAGGGGAGAGGGTCAGAGTGAGGGGGGGCTGCATCCGGCTGACGCATTTTCAGAGCAGAACACTCGTTTGCAAATCGCTCCAACTTCTTAAGTGACAGGAGAGGTATCCGCGCAGATGTTGTGTAGTAAGATGGTACTATTTTTAAGGGTGCGGATGGATGAAGCGCAGCAAGAAGGATATCGATTGCGCGCTGGAGCGACGGATTAAGGGGACAGGCCGGACAAAAAACCTGTCCCCTTGTGCTGCTCCTGCTACCTTTGTTTTCTTTCTGATTTCTTTTCTTTCCGGGGCTGATAACGGGCACAGTGGTTAACCGGGTCCCATTCGGCACCAAATTCGACCCTGCTCTGGTCGATTCGGGGATCATCGAGCTGACAGCAGTTATTGCGCTGGTTTTTACAGCGGGCGCTGCATGGTCCTGACATGACCGCCTCACCTCCCATCGAAGTTGGTGCTTTTATTCTCCCCCGAAAAAGGGAACAATAAAGTTGGGATTTATTGCTTGGCCAGAGCTATTGCTACCAAACAAATACCGCGATGATGAAAGGATGGCGCCATTTGGACCGGCAGAAGCAAAAGATCCTGAATGAGCATTTTGAGAAGGGAAAAGCTTTATTAATGGCGCAGGAATCGCTGCTCTACGAGATGGCCGCTACATTCGAAGCGGAGCTCTGGGATTGCCTGGAGCAGCGATCGCTGTTTCGCCTGGGGCGGAAGATAGCCCTGGAAACACAACCGCCGCTCCAGGAAATCCTGGTGCGTCAAATCATCTTTACATGGGGCCTGGGCTTCGCCGTGGGTTCCACTTCAATCAGCGGGAAATCCCGGAGCTAAAGGCACGGTTCAAAGAGGCCATCTCGATGGCGCTCAGAGCGGCGTCCCAGCCCTTATTGCCCACCTTGGTACCGGCCCTTTCAATGGCCTGTTCGATGGTGTCGCTGGTGAGCACCCCAAAAATAACCGGCACTCCCGTATCCAGGCTGACCTTGGCCACACCCTTGGCCGCTTCCGAGGCCACGTAATTGAAATG
The DNA here is from genome assembly GCA_012727685.1 of Bacillota bacterium. Classification (GTDB taxonomy): domain Bacteria; phylum Bacillota; class Dethiobacteria; order DTU022; family DTU022; genus JAAYGO01. The sequence goes on from JAAYGO010000295.1 coordinate 4,462, forward strand.
GGGCGTGCTGCCCCTGATTACCGCCCCCAGGCAGATCACGGCGTCATAGCGGCCGCTTGCAGCCGCCTTTTGCGCCATCAGCGGAATTTCAAAAGCACCGGGCACCCAGATAATCTCGATCCGATCCTCGCTGGCCTCGTGGCGTTTCAACGCATCCAGGCAACCGGCCAGCAGGCGGTTGGAGATAAATTCATTAAAGCGGCTTACCACCAGGGCAAAGCGAAAATCTCTGGCTACCAGTTGTCCTTCGTAAATCTTCAAGCAAAACTCCTCCTCTTTTTTTTTTGAGTGAACCGGCCTGAAGACCGTCCCTGCCCCCTTTCGAGCGGGTCACCGGCAGGATGAAAACTTTCACCCCTTGCTGCCAGGGGCTGGAAATATCTCAGGGCAGCTCCAGCAGATGGCCCAACTTTTTCTTTTTGGTTGCCAGGTAGCGGCAGTTGTAATCGCCGGGCGGGATTTCCAGGGGCACCCGCTCCACCACTTTGAGCCCGTAGCCTTCCAACCCCTTGATTTTACGCGGGTTGTTGGTGAGAAGGCGGATCTGCCTCACCCCCAGGTCAACCAGGATTTGCGCCCCCACACCGTAATCGCGCAAGTCCGGGGGAAAACCGAGGGCCTCGTTGGCCTCCACCGTATCTTTGCCATGGTCCTGCAGCTCGTAGGCGCGCAGCTTGTTCAACAGGCCGATGCCCCGGCCCTCCTGGCGCATATACACCAGGACCCCGGAGCCATTTTCGCTGATCTGCTTCATGGCCTGGTGGAGCTGCTTGCCGCAATCGCAGCG
>JAAYGO010000045.1 GCA_012727685.1 Bacillota bacterium
GCTTCTTACTGAGTGTTAAAGTTTGGCTAAAGGTGGTGGCAACCCCATTTTCTCTGAACAGCCGGTCGATCCATGGGATACAGAATGGAACAAAATAGCTGCCGAGTTTGGGAGCACCTTTAGGCAATACACCTTTACCTTCCTTAATAGCTTGACGTACTTCAGTAATCATAATATCAATGGCTTCTTCAATATAATCTGTACCGGAATTGAAAGGAACTGTGAGTGGCTGCTGGAACTGAGTCAAAGCATTCCCACCAAGGGGCACCGGATCGGCGTTACATACTAGCGCTACCAATTGTCCAATTTTAAAACCTAGGCGGTTAGTTGTATTTATTGCATGCTTCATATCCTCATCCGTTACTTTAATTCCAGTTATTTTCGCAATTTCCTCCATTCCAAGTCTAAGTTGTTCCGCCACATACTTAACCCTTTCCTCTATTTCGTCATCTACATCTCCCAAGTGGGTATCATGGGGCAAGCGGGAAATCACATAGTGCCATTTTTCATCGAGGAGACATTGAATCATCTCATCGGTCTTGGGTCCTTCATCACAATTGAAGCCCCAGCTCCAGATGACATCGGGTGTGGCCAAGAGTTCCTTCGAATAAGCCCCAAAGCGCATTTTATTTAAGGGGCAATGCCGGCAACCGTAAGTAAACCCTTTGTCTTCTGAATGGTAAAAGAAGGGATCTGCCTTGTCAAAGAAACCATTCAAGATGGTCACCAACATTAAATCAGGAAAGCTCACATAAGCATTGTCCCCGGCGGCATGCTTCATTGCCATGTAGCAGGTCGCAACAGCAGGAAGAATACCATAGATGATTTTTTTCCCTTTCGCTTTGTACTGTTGTGTTTTGGCTACCTCCACTAATTCACGGAAATAGGCACCAATCATTTTGCGTACACCTATATACTGGATGTTCCAGTTGTTAGGAATGTACTCATCTAATGCATAGATAATATCGTCCTCTGTCAAACCAACTTTCTCCACAGTACTCAGCCAATCTGGAAGAAAATTCTCCAGCTCTTCGCCCTCAAAACCAGCGAGTGTTAAGAGTTCTCTATTTACATCTCTTGACATACTATTTACCTCCTTTCAAAGATTCAACAAAGCTTTCAATTCTTGTGGTGAGCGGACCCATAGCCTCGCGTGAATACTCATAGGATGATTCTAACTTCATAATCGGCATATTAATCTCACCCATCCACTTTGCCAGGCAGGTATACTCCATGTCATATATCTCATCAAAGGAAAGCTGATACCAAATAATACCATCAACCCTGTAATCTTTTATCAATTGTTTAATGTAGGCGCATCGCTCTTCCCACGCGGGCTGGAAAATATTGATGGGGGGCTTGTCAAGGTAGCGCGCTTTAGCATAGGAACGTAGTAAGTCATCAGCCTCTATCTCAACATCGTTCTTATAAGGACGAATACCTTCATCAAGGAAATCGGCAACAATTGCGCCCCCTGCTTCTTCAACCACCCTGGGAGCCGTATAGTCGCCAATTGCCAGTACCCGGCCGGCAAACAGAATGCGCGGTGCATTATCCGGGAATTTACCAGGCGCATCCTTTAGTATGTCATAGAGCTCCTCCAATTTAGCAATAAAAATCTCAGGATCCACTAAGAAGGAGTAGTGATTCAAGCGTATAAACTCCGTCAACCCGATGGGTGGGTTATCTTTTTTACGGAGCTCATCAATTTTACGCAATCCTGCATGTATGCGATTGCTCTGCTCCAGATATTTCTTGAAGAGAGCATAATCGAGAGGCTTCCCGGTCATTTCCTCCAATTTTTCCTGAAGTTTTTTCAGTGAATTCACATTATATTCAAAGGCAATCTCTTTTTTCCAGTCCGGCGGAACTCCGACCTTGAATACCGGAAGCTTCTTGTATTCGAAAAGCTCGGAAATCCTCCCGACGTGATTGGCTGTCTGCTGCATAACAATTAGATCGGAAATAGGGGTTACCGGATCCAAACCCAATTCATAGAAACCAGCCATGGAGCGGGCCAATGGATTCATAAACCGCAGCATGTTATCCAATACAGCATCCGGCGCCTCCGGTTCTCCGCCCCGGCACATAAGATACGTCTCGGCCCCAGCAGCTCTAATCATTTCTTCCGGAATAAAATAACCGGTATACTGGATAACTAACTTGCCTTCCTTTTTTGCCTTTTGAAGGTCTGTCACACGTGATCTCGCCAACTCCTCAAGCTCCCTCATCATTTTTTCCATACACGCCTCTCCTCCTTACTTTTGTTGTGATTTTATAATGTATGGCAAGCACCTAAACTATGGTATATCTGCATATCACCCCCCAATCAAAACATCTACCGCCTAAAATGCTTAACTAACCCCTTGAACTTTACTTATAGAAAGCTCTCCCTAAAGCTTGCTTAGCCACTTCCATTATAATTTCGGACAGTGTGGGATGGGCGTGGACGCTTTCGGCAACCATTTCTAGGGTTAATCCTCGGTCTACGGCTAGCGATATTTCCCCTATAAGCACCGATGCATCTACCCCAAA
>JAAYGO010000286.1 GCA_012727685.1 Bacillota bacterium
ATCTGCGTTTCACTTGCTTGCTGTGAGTCAAAGTCACCGTCCCCTTGACTCTCTCACCGGGATAAAAGTTCGTCCGGCCTGTAAGCAGCCGGTCACTATTACAGCAGCGGATCATGATTGATCGGAGTAAATTAATCGTAGGTAATGGGGGGAATCTGCCAGTCGATCTCGCCCTGGCCGGTTTCCTTTAAAAACGCGTTGGCCCGGGAGAAATGCCTGCAGCCGAAAAAACCCCGCTCCGCGGAAAACGGGCTCGGGTGCGCCGCCTGCAAGACCAGGTGCCTGCGGTTGGTGATCAGCGCCGCTTTTTCTCGCGATTGGTTGCCCCAGAGCATGAAAACCAGCGGCGTTTCTTTTTGGTTGAGCAGTGTGATGACCTTCCCGGTAAAGCGCTCCCAGCCCCTGTTCCGGTGCGAATTGGGGCGGTTGGCTACCACGGTCAGGCTGGTGTTGAGCAGCAGCACCCCCTGCCGGACCCAGGATTCGAGACAGCCGTGGTTTGGGATCGTGCAGCCCAGGTCACTGTGGAGCTCCTTATAAATATTGGCCAGTGAGGGCGGGATAGCGATCCCTTTTGGCACGGAAAAGGCGAGCCCGTGGGCCTGGTTTCGGCCGGGGTAGGGATCCTGCCCGAGGATCACCACTTTTGTGTCCCGGTAGGAAGTAAGCTTGAACGCTTCAAAGATGCGGTATTGATCCGGGTAAATGGTCTTGGAGCGGTATTCCTGGATGAGGAAAAGCCTTAAATCCCGATAATAATCCTGTTTAAATTCCTCTGCAAGAAGCTCGTCCCAGTCATTGTTAAATCTGATCATCTATCCCACCATCACTCAAAGTTTTACTCTACCGTGCAGTATCCCCGTTCCGGGTGAGGAGATAGTTTTCAGCGGCAGTGATGTCGGGGTCTTCGCCCCGGATAACCCCTTCCCGGGTCAGCTCCACTGGAATATGCGGATGCAAGCCGACCCCTTCTAGCGGTGTACCGTCGTTGCGCCTGAAATCTCCGGTGGAAAAGCGGGCGCCGCCCCCGCGCATGGAAAAATAGAGCGGGTTGCCGCTGGAGCCCGCGGTCGGGCGGCCGACTAAAACTGCTCTCCCCGCATCCTTCAGGGCTACGACAAAGTTTTCCGCCGTACTCATGGTAAAAACATCGGTCAGCAGCGCCACCGGTCCTGTATAGGTCTCCCCGCGGGGCTTAACCCGGTAGTGGTATGTCCGGGCCCAGCCCCGCACCGGCAGCGGCACGGTAAAATATTCTTTCCCGTAAACAAAGGGTTCGGCCAGCAAGCGCCCGGCGATTTGATCGGAGATCAGCGTGCTGCCCCCGCCGTTTTGGCGCAGGTCGATAATCAGCCCGGGAGCGCCGCGCAAACTATCCAGGGCGGCGTCGAATTCGGCCACGAGGTCGGCGCCCTTTCCTGCGCCGAAGGTGGGGATTTCAATCAAACCGATCCCCGAACCAAGGCATTTTCCCGTAATGATCGGGCCGCCCGGATCGCTTTCGCTCTCGTTAATCGCGCTTCCGGAGGCGGGCGCCGCCGGGGGCGCGCCGGTCAGGACAGCCTCATGCCGGTTGTCCTGCGGGTCCAGGTATTCCAGGGTAAAGCTTTCTCCCGCCGCGGCGGAAAGAAGCGTGCTGATAGCGTTTTGCCTTTGCTGCCGCCTGGTGGAACCGGAGCGGAGCCAGGGCGCAAGAGTTTCCAGGTATTCTTCCACCGGAAGCCCGTCCCGGGCGAGCACCACCGCGCCTCTTTCCAGCCCCGGAGCCGCAATATCGTCCCGCACCCAGGTAACAACAGCCCGGCCTTCGATTTCACGGGCAAACCCCAGCAGGTAGCGCTCGACCGGCCGGGGGGCGACCAGGGCGGTGTGGGCGTCGTTCAGCTCCGCCAGCATCTCCCGCACCAGGGCAAAGTAAGCCTGGTCGTCGCCTGCCGCCGCAGCTATCCGGGGGGCGTAGCGCTCCCGCACCGCCTCCCAGTCGATCCCTTTTTGTTCGAAGTAAGGGTAGTGAATGGCGAGAGCCTGCCAGAGACGGTTGAATTCCGCTGCCCGGCTGAGGAAAGGAGCAGGAATCAGGCCTGCCAGGTAGAGCTGCACCAGGGTAATCAGCGCCAGCGAGGCTGCCAGGAGGGCGCTGCCCCCGTTTACCGCCCGGCGCCAGCGCTGCGCCGTCTCCGGCGGACCAAGAATAGCCAAAATTTTCTGGCGGAGGGTCACACCACCGAAAGCGAGTCCGGCTGCAACCGCCCCTGCGGCGGGCCACGCGCTGCCGCTGAGATTCAAAGGACCGAAGAGAAGCACCCCTCCCAGGGCTGCGCCCAGGGTGCCCTGGAGTAAAACTGCAAGGCTGGATTTAAGCGCCGCGCGCGGGTTAGCCCGGGCCCACTGCACCAGGCGTGCTTTTTTCGATTCCTGTCGCATGCTAGACCGCCTTAAAGCCTTTTTTCAATATCATATCACATTAGTCTGACCGGGGTAGAGGGAGCTGTCCGTTTTTATTACAGGCTACAGTTAAAATAGCCCGGGTAAGCTCCCGGCCGCCTCACCTGTTAAAAAGGGACAGAGATTTGCCCGGTTTAAAGTTGAGCAACCGGACAGATCCCCGTCCCTTATAAACTGCTCGTTTTGGTTGGCCCTACTGCAGTTCGTGCAGGAAAGCTGCGAGCCGGTCCATCCCTTCGCGGATGTTCTCCATGTAGGTGGCGTAGGAAAGGCGCAGGCAATTGGGGGCGCCGAAGCCCCGGCCCGGCACTGCGGCCACGCGGTAGTGCTCCAGCAGCAAGGCCGCCAGGTCATCGGCATCCTTGATGACGCTGCCGCGGAAGCTGCGCCCGCAGGCCTGCGTTGCATCGGCAAAGAGATAAAAGGCGCCCTGCGGCTCCCGGTAGGAGAGCAGGGGCATTTGCGAAATGCGCTCGCACATGTAGATGCGGCGCTCGTCGAAGACGCGGCGCATCTCCTCCACGCATTCCTGCGGCCCCTGCAGCGCGGCCAGGGCCGCCTTCTGGGCAATGGAGTTGGGGTTGGAAGTGAGGTGGCTCTGGATGCTGTCCATGGCCACCGCCAGCTTTGGCTCTGAAGCGGTGTAGCCGATGCGCCAGCCGGTCATGGCGTAGGCCTTGGAGACACCGTTGACGATCACGGTGCGCGCTTTGATCTCATCGCTTAAGGAGGCGATGGAGACATGTTCCGCTGTACCGTAAAGCAATTTTTCATAAACTTCATCGGCAACGATCCAGAGATCATTTTTCACGGCGCACTCGGCCACTGCCGCCAGCTCTGCGCGGCTGTAAACCTGCCCCGAAGGGTTGCCGGGGCTGTTGATCACGATGGCCCGCGTGCGCGGCGTGACCTGCTTGTGCAGCAAATCAACGGTGAGCGCACCCTGCTCCGGGTCCACAAATACCGGGACACCGTCCGCCAGTTTGACCTGTTCCGGGTAGCTGACCCAGTAGGGGACGGGAATGAGCACTTCATCGCCGGGGTCCAGGATGGCGGTAAAGATATTGGCCAGGGAATGCTTCGCCCCGTTGCTGACCACCACCTGGTCCGGAGTGTAGTGCAGCCCGTTGTCCCGCCACAGCTTGGCGCAGATGGCCTCTTTCAATTCCGGGATGCCGCTCACCGCGGTGTAACGGGTAAAACCTTCCCGGATGGCTGCCTCCGCTGCTTCCCTGATATGTAGCGGCGTATCGAAATCGGGCTCGCCGGCGCCGAAACCGATGATATCGATTCCTTCCTTTTTCATCTGTTTGGCCCGGGCATCAATGGCTAGAGTGGGGGAGGGGGTAATCCCCATGGCTTTGCGCGACAACTTCATCTCAAATCACCTCGTCGAACGGCTAAAACTACATTATACTGATAATATTTCTTATGCTCCACCTTGTCAACTGTTACCTCGCGATGCTGTTACCTCGCGGTGCTGTATTCAGCCCCTGCGATGTTGTCATCCTGAAAGCAGCCTGAGATCATAACACCAGTCCATTTAAACATATTGAGGGTGACATTATTACCGGTTGCTGGCACCGTTGCCACGCAGCGGCCCGTTGGGGCAGTTGGGGCAGGGCACCGCCTAGAGCAGCATGCGGCGCAGCTCCTCGACGGAGCGCATGGAGATATAAGCGGGAGGAATGTCGAAGATCGTTTTGGCGCCGTAGTGCCCTTCCCGGTTCAACCGGAACACTGCCCGGGCGTAGGCCGCCAAAACGCTGGCGGTAAATTGCGGATTGCTCTGCAATTTAAGCGAGAACTCCATGACCTGGTTATGCTCGGCGCCGGGCGCTCCGGTGCGGCCGCTTCTGATCACAAAGCCGCCGTGGGGCATGCCGGAGTGCTTTGCTTTCAGTTCCTCTTCTGAAATAAAGGTTACCCTGGTTTCATAACCGGCAAAATAGTGGGGCATCGACTTGATTGCTGCCGCAATTTTCTCCTGGTCCGCTCCCTTTTCCGCGACTACGTAGCATTCGCGGATATGCTTCTCCGCGGCTGTTAGCAAGGGGGTTTCCCCGGTCCGCACCTTTTCGAGGGCGCCTTGCACCGGAATGGTATACTGCACCCCGCCCTTTACGCCGGGCACCCTCCTGATGGCCTCGGAGTGGCCCTGGCTGACGCCGGGGCCCCAGAATGTGTATTCACGCCCCTCCGGCAGGATCGCTTCGGCAATCATGCGGTTTAAAGAAAACAGCCCCGGGTCCCAGCCGATGCTGATCGCCGCGGTCTTCCTGTTCTCCAGGGCTGACCGGTGGACTGCGTCAAAATGCTCCGGAATTTTCGCATGGGTATCAAAGCTGTCCACAATGTTGAAGCGGCGGGCAAAAAAGGGGCTTTGCGCGGGGAGATCTGTGGCCGAACCGCCGCACAAGATCAGGACGTCAATGGTCTCCGCGAAATCTTCAGCCTGGTCCACGTGATAAAACTGCACCCCGCCCGCCTGGCCGGCAAGTGCCTCCGGATCCCGGCGGGTAAATATAGCTTTTAACTCCAGGTCCCCACATTTCTGCACTGCCAGGGCTGCACCCCGGCCGAGATTGCCAAAACCCACGATGCCGATGCCGATTTTTTCCTTCATGCCAGTGAACCTCCCTCTGTTTACCGCTCATTCTTAAGCTCTACTTTAGCATGAATGGCGATCATCAGGCAATGCAATCAATGGGGCGCGCCCTAGATTGTGCGATGCGAGTAAAACTCAGGCAATCGCCCGGTTGACACCGTTGACAGAGGATTGCTATACTTGCGCCAGCGAGGCGATGGAAATGGAAACAAGATTGCTCATTGTGGAGGACGACCTTTACCTGCAGGAGGGCTTGCGCGAGCTGCTCCAGGGCGAAGGATACTGCGCCGACTGCGCGGGAACGTGCCGGGAGGCGCGCCAACTCTTCCTGCAAAACAGCTATCAGCTGATCATCCTGGATATCATGCTGCCCGACGGCAGCGGGCTCGACCTTTGCGCCGAGTGGCGCCGCTCTGGGAAGGATACCCCCATCCTCTTTTTAACCGCCAGGGATGAAGAGATTGAGGTTGTGCGGGCACTGGACAGCGGCGGCGACGATTACGTGACCAAGCCCTTCCGCCTGCTGGAGCTCCTGTCGCGCATCCGCGTCCTGCTCCGGCAGAAACAGCCTGTGGTCTTGAACCGGGACGGGCTGTGCATTGACCTCCAAAAGATGAACGCCCACTATCAGGGCAAGCCCCTAGATTTAACCCCCACAGAGTTTCAGCTTTTGTCCATCTTCCTGCGCAACGCGGGAAAGGTGTTGACGCGACAGATGCTGCTGCAGAGCATCTGGGATGATGCCGGTCTCTTTGTCGAGGACAACACCCTTTCGGTCCACATCAGCCGCCTGCGCGAGAAAATCGGCAGCCATCATATCCGCACGGTGCGCGGTATCGGCTACCGCTGGGAAAGCCAGCCATGAGAGCGGTCGTTTTGCTGCAAGCGATCAGCGCTGCCCTGGGCGCCTATCTTTTTTTCTCTGCTGCGGGCCTCTCCCGTTGGATTGGCCTTGCCGTCCTGCTTTCGGGCGCCGTGACCGCGGCCCTTTCCCTTTACCGCCGCCGGCGGCTGGAGAAGGATCTGGAGCGGCTTTACCTGCAAATCATGGATTTTTTAGAAAGGGGCGATCCGGCCCCCTTCAGCGTAAACGACGACAGCTTCGCCTTGCTGGAAAACGCCGTGGCCGAGCTGGAAAACAGATTGCTGCTGGAACGTGAAAACCGGCGAAAGGAGAGCCGGAAAAATGCCGCCTTTATCACCGACGTTTCCCACCAGTTAAAAACCCCCCTGGCCGCCTTGAAACTTTACTCCGAGATGGACTGCCGGAAAAACCCCGGCGAGCACAGTGCCAAGCAAATGGCGCTTATTGAGCGGATGGAGCACCTGATTTATTCGCTTTTGCGCCTGGAAAAACTCCGCGCCGACGCCTATGAAATGCAATTTACCGCCTGCGACCTGGCGGCGCTGGCCAGGCAGGTGTGGGAGGAGCTGCAGCCGCTTTATCCGGTCAAAAGATTTTCCTGCACAGGCCGGGCGACCCTGCGCTGCGACGCCTACTGGATCGGCGAAGCGCTGCGGAATCTGCTCAAAAATGCCTGCGAACACACGCCGCCGGACGGTGCCATCCAGGTCTCGCTGGAAAGGTCCGGCAGCTCCGTCATCGTGGCCGTGGCGGACAACGGCGGCGGCGTTTCGCCCGATGAGCTCCCCAAATTGTTTCAGCGCTTTTACCGCTCTTCACGGGCGGCGCCCAATGGAGGCGCCGGCCTCGGCCTGGCCATCACCAGAACCATCGTGGAAAAACACCACGGCACCGTTTACGCCGAAAACACGGCCGAGGGTTTGAAAATCACGCTCTGCTTCCCCATCATAGAAGGCGTCCTGGCCGCGGACTAAGCCTGGATCAAACCCTGGACTTACTTTATTCTGGCGGCGGACTAAGCTTGCGAAAATGTAAGATTGGCGTCATGGAAAAGAAAGGTTCATCCGGTAAGATCAAGCCTGAGGGGGGCTGATCATGCAAATCCTCGAATGTCACAAGCTGCAGAAGATCTACGGCAGCGGCGCGAGCGCCGTGCAGGCCCTGCGCGAGGTCAGCACCGGCTTTGCCCAGGGCGAGATCTGCGCCGTGCGGGGACCGAGCGGCTCGGGCAAGTCGACGCTGCTGCACATCTTGGGCGGCCTGGAGTATCCCACCGCGGGAAAGGTCTTCTACCGGGGCGCAGATCTCTTCGCCTACAATGACAACCAGCTTTCGATCCTGCGCCGGCGCCGCTTTGGCTTCGTCTTCCAGGCCTACAACCTGGTGCAGGAGCTGACCGCCTACGAGAACATCCTGCTCCCGGTCCTGCTGGACAGGAGAAAGCCGGACAAGAAGCATGTCTCCATGCTCGTGGAGATGCTGGGTATCGGCGATCGCCTGGATCACCTGCCCAGCGCCCTCTCGGGCGGCCAGCAGCAGCGCGTGGCCATCGCCCGGGCTCTGGCCAATAAACCCGCCATCCTCTTTGCGGACGAGCCCACGGGCAACCTCGACGGCAAATCGGGCAGAGAAGTGCTGGCTTTGCTTAAATATGCCAGCCGGGAGCTGGGCGTAACCCTGGTGCTGGTGACCCACGACCTGCACATCGCCGAGCAGGCCGAACGCATCATCACCCTGGAGGACGGCGCCATCACCCATGACAGCGGGCAGCGGGGTGCAGGCCATGAAAGCTGACCTGGAAGCTAAAGCCACGGAGGCTAAACTGGACGCCAAGTTCAACATCAATACCATTGCGCTTGGCAACCTGCGCCGCCGGCGCGGGCGCTACCTGCTGCTCATCACCGGCATTGTGCTGGCGATCTACTTTGTGGCCACGGCGCTGCTCTTTGCCGACTCCATGTTCGTCTCGCTGCGGGAGCGGCACTACAGCCGCATGGGCGAGCAGGATGTGATCATCTTTGATTGCGGGGAGGCGCCGCTGGAAGAGCTGGCGGCCACCGGTCTCCTGGCCGAATACGGGATTGCTGAGATTTTAGGCTATGTCCTCCCCGACGGGCAAAGGCAGGATAACGGCTTCTCCATTGCCCGCTTCGACGCAACCGCCCTGGCCCTGGCCCGCAAGGAGCCGCTGGAAGGCAGGCTGCCAGAAAGGGCAGGCGAGATCGCCCTGGAGCGGAGCGCCCTGGCGCGGCTGCGCTCCAGCGCCGGAGTAGGCGATACCATCACCTTGACGCTGCTGATCCCGGACGGGAGCGGCTTCATGGCGGCGCCGCTCCAAAAGCGCTACACCCTGGTGGGGATCCTTACCGACAAGCTCATCTATCTCGACCGGTGGAAAACCGCCCACCCTGCCTATCGCGACTATCCCGCCGGCGTCCTCTCCATGGAGGAGCAGATCGAGCCCGGCGGCCGGGCCGTGATCAACTGCTATGGACGCTATGCCGGCGAGGCTGGCGCCACCTTTGAGCGGCTACAGGCATTTTTCGCGCAGGGGGAGGCGCCCGACGTATTTGCTTGGTGGGAGAAACTGGAACATACGGGCTTCCGGCCTTTCGACAACGATTTTGACGGCGCCGACAGCGGCATTGTGGTCACCTCGCTTTTTTTTGCCATCATCGCCCTGGTGCTGGTTTGCGCCGCCTGTCTCGGCATTGTCAACGCCTTCACGGCCGACCTGGAGGCGCGCAAGCGGCAGATCGGCCTCCTCCGCGCCGTTGGGGCGATGCAGGGGCAGATCCGCACCATCTTCGGCCGGGAGACGCTCCTGCTGTCCCTCTTTTCCGTCCCCCCGGCCCTGGCCCTGGCCTGGCTGACGGTCTGGGGGATCACTGCGGCGCTGGGCGAGCATTACATCTTTCGTATTAATGTCCTCATCATGGCGGCGGTGGCTGCGGCGGGGGTGCTCTGCGTCAGGCTGGCCGCCGCGATCCCGCTGCGCAAGGCAGCGCGGATACCGCCCATGCAGGCCATCCGCAACGTGGAGCTCACCCGCAGGCTGAAGCAGAGCCGGGTCAAAAGCAGGCTGCTCTTCGACGTGCCCCGCCATATCGCCCGCCGCCAGATCACCCTTTACCGGCCCAAGCAGGCCGGCATAGCGTCCATGCTGGCGGTGAGCATCGTGCTGCTGTCGCTGGTATTCGCCGCGGCGGGGCCCCTTCTGAATGAGGCTGCGTATGACTACGGCGCCGATTATGTGCTGTGGAAGTTGGGAGAGGGCATTGATTGGCTGATGGAATACGAGTACCACCGGCCCGGCATTACCGAGCAGGACCGGGCCGATGCCGCCGCCCTGGCCGGCGTGAAAACGGTTATCGGTGAGAAAGTCCTCCGGGTGAAGATCCTCATCGATAGGATCACGCCGTATCTTACCGGAACCGGAAACAGTTACTGGGATTTTGGCTATCTTTCCCCGGAGGCGCAGGAGGGCGATCCCCTGGGGCGGCAGTGGGAGGAGCGGCAGTACCGCGACTACCTGGCCAGCAAGGCCAAGTACGGCTACACGCAGGACTATCTCAGCGTGGATTGCTGCGCCACCGCGGCGGCGGTTGTCGAAAAGCTGGCCCCCTTTGTCTCCGCAGGATCCATTAATCTCGATAAAATCAACGCGGGCGCAGAGATTTTACTCATAGCCCCGGCCGAATACGGGATCATGCGCGAAGAATGGGACGACGGCAGTCTCCAGACCACTATCCATTATCAGCTTGATCCCGCTGCTACCTACAGCGCCGTCTATCAAAACGATCTGTTCCGGGCGGGCGACGCCATCACCGTGAGCCTTTTGTACACCGATGATCCCGATCCGTGGCAATACAACGACGACGGCAGCCGCAAGCTGCCGGAGGCGGTGCGGCTGGACCGGACGGTGACCATCGGGGCGATCCTGGAGCCCCGGGCCGGCGAACAGTATCTATCCAGTTACTTTAACTCCCCGTTCCAATCCCGGTTGTGCAGTATCATTACCACCACGGCCGGGCTGCAGGCCCTCGGCTTTGATCTGCCCTATCGTGCCCTGGCCGTCACCCTCGACGCAAGCCCGGATGCAGCCACGGAAGAATACCTGGAGAACAACCTGGCCCAGATCGCGGCGCGGACGGAGGGCGTGAGACTGATCTCGTACGTGGCCGTAGCCCGGGAGAACCGGCAGATCGTTCGCGGCTTGCTTATCGCCGCGGGCGCGGTGCTGCTGCTGTTCTTCACCATCTGCGCCAGCATGATCAATAATAGCCTCGCGGCCCGCATCCGCGCCGGCAGGCGCGAGATTGGCACGCTGCGGGCGGTGGGCGCCTCCGAGCGGGAGATTATGCACTCTTTCCTCTGGCAGCTGCTATCCATCTTTGCCTGGGGCACGGCCATAGGCCTTGTGGCGGCGCTGGCCTTGTGCGGCTGGCTGCTGGTCAAGGGGCATCTCCCGGCCGGCGAGACCGGCTTGCCGCTGTGGCAGCCGCTTCTTGCCGCCGCCATCTTGTTTGGATTATGCTATCTCAATCTGCGCTCCCGGGTGGGCGCCATCCTTAAAGAGAGCGTGGTGGAAAACATCCGTGAACTGTGAGGCGATGCGGGAATGAAGAAAATGAAGAAAGCTGTTCACTGCCTGATCATCATGGCCATCTGCCTCGGCACTGCGGCCGCGTTCCTGGCCGGAGAAAAGCCCCTGGCAGCGGCCGGGCCGCCCCTGGCCATCGACACGGAACATGTTTACGCCGGGATGGATAAGAGTTACGCCGAGGGCTACCTGCCGGCGGTCTCCGGCGGCAAAGCCACGGTGGTGCTGCCGCTCGTATCCGCCACGGTGGATGGCCCCATTACGGTGAAAGTCGACCTGGGCGACCCATCCGCCTCGCCCTTCGTCTACAAGAATTATGAAAAACAGTTCGCCAGGGAGAGCCATAGCTTTGACGGCGAAGCCGTGGAAAGCTACCTGGTGCAGTTTACCTTTGCCCTGGCGGAGGGCCGCGTCAACGGCAGCTATCCCGTAACCTTCACGGTAAGCGGCAAAGACGCCGGAGAAGAACCCTTTACGCAGGAGTTTACCCTCTATGTCTCCATTCGGGATGGCATCGACCCTCATGCTCCCGCACCCGAACCCGAGCCGAAGCCGGAACCATCCTCCCGGCCGCGGCTGATGGTGACCGCCTATGCCCTGGACCGGGATTACCTGGTGGCGGGGGAGACGGCTGACCTTGCAGTGACCATTTACAACACCAGCGATGAGCAGAAGTTGCAAAATATTAAGCTTTCCTTTATCGCCGAGAGCGGCGAGATCGTCCCCGAAGGCACGGGCGCCGCTTATTGCAGGCAGATCGCCAAGGGTGGCTCTTATACCTGGCGCTTTAAAGTGACTGCCACACCGGCGGCAGAGTCCAGGCCGCATCCGGCCACCATCCTCATGGAATACGAGGACAGCGGCGGCCAGGCCATCAGCGCCTCCGACCGGATCATCCTGCCGGTGCGCCAGCCGGTGCGGCTGGAATACGAAGAGCCTGCACTGCCGCCCCGGGTGACGCAGGGAGACACGGTCCCCTTCTCCATGAACCTGATGAATTTGGGCAAAAGCGCCATCTATAATGCCCTGCTGAAATTCGAGATTCCGGGACTGGCCAGCGGCGGCAGTGTGCTGGTGGGGACCATCCCGCCCGGCCAATCGCAGACGGGGACCACCAATTTTCGCGTCGATGCAGAGGGGCAGGGCCCGGTAGCGGGAAAACTAGTATTGTCCTACGAAGACGAATACGGCGAATTCTATGAAAAAGAGATCGCCCTTTCCACCACCATAGAGCAAAAAATCGCCCCGGCGGAGCCCGCCGGGGATGACACTCCGGCCTCTTCCCGGCGCTGGCTCATCAACGCCGTCGCGGGAGCAGCCGTTCTCGCCCTGGCTGCTTTCTTCCTCATGCGTTGGCTCAAGGAGAAAAAAGCGCGGGAAGAGGACGAGATGAGGCTGTAAGGGGCGGTGGTGCTCAGCGCCATCCGTTGCAGACATCGACCCAGTCGGTGTAGCGTGAATAGTTTTCAAGCTCGGCGATGGTCAGCTCGATCCCGCTGTTGCTGCTCCCGCAAGCCGGGAAGACGGTGTGAAAGCGCTTGAGCGACTCGTCCAGGAAAATTTCAACGTCGCCGTTCACCGCAAAAGGACAGACCCCGCCGACAGCGTACCCGGTATAGGCGGTGACCTCCTCCGGGGTGAGCATTTTTGCCTTGGCGGAGAAGCGCTCCTTGAACTTGCGGTTGTCGATGCGCGCATCACCGGCGACCACGATCAAGATGGCTTTGTCTTTCACCTTGAAAGCCAGCGTCTTGGCGATCCGCTGCGGCTCGCAGCCGATGGCCTGGGCTGCCAGCTCCACCGTGGCGCTGGAAACATCAAATTCCATTATCTTATCCGCCATCCCGTATTGCGCAAAAAACTGCTTCACTCTTTCGATGGACATGAACCGGCGCCTCCATAATCTGCAACCCCAGGTGCATTTTACATTTTAATAGATGATAGCATTCATTTCCGGCTAGAGGCAAGTGAGTCAAGGGGACGGTGACTTTGACTCACAAGCAGCCTTGAGCAGATGCATTCCTTTGTCGGGCAGCCGCTGCAGGGGGGTCCTTTACGCCATCGCCAGGCTTCTCGGCGACTTCAATGCCATTTCAAGCGGCAGCCCCGCGAAGATCGGCAAAAGAGCAGCCCGCAGGGCCGCCGGCCGGGCAACCGGCAAAGCCCTCCGCAGGATATTCAAGTGATTCTTCATATTTAATTAACACTAGATCCAATTAGCACAATTTGTAGCATTAAATGGCAGAATTGTCTATATAAAAGGAAACAGCTATCATTTGAAGAATAATGATAAAAAAAGAACCGTGATTCAAGGTGAGAGCGTTATGAGTGCCGAAGAAAAAGCGCGGCAAAAAATCGACCGCCTTCTTGAACTGGCCGGCTGGAAGTTGCAAAACCGCCCCCAGCTTAATCTAGGTGCTGCCCTGGGCGTGGCTGTCCGCGAGTTTCCCCTGAAATCTGGCTACGCTGACTACATGCTATTTGTCGATCGCAAAGCCGTGGGCGCCATCGAAGCCAAGCCCGAAGGCACCACCTTGAGCGGTGTGGCCGAGCAATCCGAGAAGTATCTTGTTGGTCTTCCCGATAACATACCCCAGGTGTCGAAACCGCTGCCCTTTGCCTATGAAAGCACGGGTACCGAAACTTTTTTCCGCGATACCCGCGATCCTGAACCTCGCTCGCGCCGGGTTTTCAGCTTCCACCGCCCGGAAACGCTAAAAGAATGGGCCGGCCAGGAGAAAACTATCCGGGCCCGGCTGCAAAACCTGCCTCCCCTTGCCGCCGGCGGCTTTTGGGACTGCCAGGTGGAAGCCATCGAAAACCTCGAGCGCTCCTTTGCCGAAGCAAGACCCCGGGCGCTGATCCAGATGGCCACCGGCAGCGGCAAGACCTTTACCGCGGTGAGTTTCATCTACCGCCTGATCAAGTTCGCCGGGGCCCGCCGGATACTCTTCCTGGTTGACCGCAGCAACCTCGGGCGCCAGACCAGGAAAGAATTCCAACAGTATATCACCCCCGATGACGGCAGAAAGTTCACCGAGCTTTACAATGTCCAGCACCTGACCTCAAATACCCTCGATCCCGTCAGCAGGGTTTGCATCACCACCATTCAGCGGCTATACTCCATGCTCAAGGGTGAAGCCGAGTTCGACCCGAACCTGGAGGAACAATCCGGTTTTGAAACCGCTTCTCTTGACGGGAAACAGGTCGAGGTCACCTACAACAGCCGGCTGCCCATCGAAACCTTTGACTTTATCGTCACCGATGAATGCCACCGCTCCATCTACAATCTCTGGCGGCAGGTACTAGAGTATTTTGACGCCTTTATCATCGGCCTGACCGCCACCCCTTCCAAGCAGACCTTCGGCTTCTTCAACCAGAACCTGGTCATGGAGTACAGCCATGAAAGAGCCGTGGCGGACGGGGTGAATGTTGGTTACGACGTCTATCGCATTAAAACAGAGATCACCGAAAAAGGAAGCAAGGTGGAGGCCGGCTTCTATATCGACAAGCGCGACAAGCTGACCCGCCAGGTCCGCTGGGAAGTGCTTGAAGACGACGTAGAGTATACCGCCAGCCAACTGGATCGGGACGTGGTCGCGCCTGACCAGATCAGGACCATCATCAGGACCTTTAAAGAGAAGCTTTTCACGGAGATATTTCCCGGCCGCACCGAAGTGCCCAAAACCCTGGTCTTCGCCAAGGACGATTCGCACGCTGAAGATATTGTGCACATCATCAGGGAAGAATTTGGCAAGGGCAACGAGTTCTGCAAAAAGATTACTTACAAAACCACCGGTGAGGAGCCCGAAGACCTGATCGCCAGCTTCCGCAACTCCTACAACCCCCGCATCGCCGTTACCGTGGATATGATCTCCACGGGAACGGATATCAGGCCGCTGGAATGCCTCCTATTTATGCGGGACATCAAGTCGAGGGTCTACTTCGAGCAGGCCAAGGGGCGGGGCACCCGGACCATATCGGATACTGACTTCAGGGCGGTGACACCCGATGCCGCCGCCAAAACGCACTTTGTAATCGTCGATGCCGTTGGCGTCTGTGAAAACGACAAGACCGATTCACGGCCGCTGGAAAGAAAGATGGCCGTCTCTTTCGATAAGCTCATTGAATCTGTGGCCCTGGGGGTAAGGGATACCGACACCATAACCTCCCTGGCGGGCAGGCTGGCCAGGCTGGACCGGGCCATCACGCTGGCGGACAGAAAAGAGATCGAGGAGGCCGCCGGGAACCAAACCCTGCAGCAGATCATCAACAGGCTCATGGACGCCGTTGATCCGGACAAACATGCCGCAAAGGCCCAAGAACTCTTCGGGACGGAGGCTCCTACTGGTGAGCAACTGGCGCAGGCGGCTAAAAAACTGGTTGACGAAGCCTGCCTGGTTTTTGATAGCCCGGAGCTGCGCAACAAGATCGTGGAGATCAAGAAGAAAAACGAGCAACTCATCGATACCATCAGCCGGGATACGGTCATCTTTGCCGGCTACGATGCGCAGGCCAGGGAAAAAGCAAAAACCATCGTGGACACCTTCAAGAAGTTTATCGCCGAAAACAAGGATGAAATCACCGCCCTGCAGATAATCTACAATTTGCCCCACAGCCGGCAAAAACTTACCTTTAAAGAGATCGAGCAGCTCGCCCGTTCCATTGAAAAACCGCCTTACGGCCTGACCAGTGAGCAGGTATGGAAGGCCTACGAGCAGCTCGAGAAATCAAAGGTAAGGGGGGCAGGCCCCCAGAGATTGCTAACCGATATCATCTCCCTGGTCCGCTTCGCCATGGGCCGGACCGGCCTCCTGCAGCCTTTCGCCGAGACAGCCCGGCAGAGATTTGACCGCTGGCTGGAGGAGCAGAAAAATGCGGGGCGCATCTTTACCGAAGAACAGCAGGAATGGCTGGCCATGATCAGGGACCATATCGCCACCAGCCTGGAGATAGAAAAAGACGATTTTGAACTGGCGCCCTTCCACAAGAAAGGCGGCCTGGCCAAAGTCTACACCCTCTTCGGAAAAGACCTGGACAAAATACTGGACGAACTTAACGAGGTGCTGGTAGCATGATGGAAGAAAAACTATCTGAACTGCCGAAGGGGTGGATTTGGGTTAAGCTTGGTGAAATCTTAGAACCATCTACTAAAAAGGTAAACCCATTAACAATAGAAGAAATGAAATATATTGGTTTGGAACATATTGAAAAAGATAAGGGGACCATCACTGGCTATGGTAGCTCTAAAGAAGTAAAAAGTACAAAATCTTATTTTAACAAAGGCGATTTACTTTACGGAAAACTTCGTCCTTATTTAAATAAAGTTTACATAGCGGAATTTGAGGGTGTTTGTTCGTCTGATATTTTAGTTTTTCCTATAAGCAAGAACCTTAATAATAAATATCTATTATATATTTTTTTAAACAAAGATTTTTCAAGATATGCCAATCTTCAGGTAAGTGGAGTTCAACACCCGAGGACAAGTTTTAAATCAATTTCTAAGTATGTATTTCCTATGCCACCCCTCCCCGAGCAGCACCGCATCGTGGACAAGATCGAAGAGCTCTTCACCAGGCTCGATGCCGGGATTGAATCCCTTAAAAAAGTGCAGGCCCAAATAAAGCGCTACCGCCAGGCGGTATTGAAACACGCCTTCGAAGGCAAGCTTACCGCCGCATGGCGCGAAACCAACAAGCAGCGCCTCGAACCGGCATCTGTAATTTTTAATAGGAAACAAAAGGTTAATCCAAAGCCAAATGACTTGCAACTTCCGGAGTTACCTGATATTTGGGAATGGTCAAACGTAAATAATGTTTCACAAATAATATCAGGGCAACATATTCTCAAGGACGATTACAATGAAAAAGAAGAAGGTATGCCTTATCTAACCGGCCCCATTGATTTTGGCACCAAGCACCCTTCAATTAGGAAGTGGACAAGTAAACCTAAAGCTGTCGCTTTTGAAAATGATGTTTTGGTCACTGTAAAAGGTGCAGGAGTAGGAAAAACCAATATCCTTAATATTAAAGAAACAGCCATAAGTCGTCAATTAATGGCTGTACGTTCAACATCAATGGAACCCTACTACATTTATTATTATTTAGTTTCAAAATTCCCTGATTTACAAAAGATAGGTGCTGGCTCAACTGTACCTGGTATTGATAGGCGAAGTCTATTATATTTTCATATCCCGATACCACCTTTAGTTGAGCAACAAAAAATCGTCGAAAAGATCGAGCGCCGCTTCTCCATCGCCGACCGCATCGAAGAGATCGTCGACCAAAACCTGAAAAAAGCGGAGCGTCTGCGGCAGAGCATCTTAAAGAAAGCCTTTGAAGGAAAGCTGGTCCCCCAGGACCCCACCGATGAGCCCGCCTCAGTCCTGCTGGAGCGGATTAAAGCCGAAAAGGAAAAAAATGCAACTGAAAAAGACCAGCGCAGGAGGAGCAAGAAATAATGTCCAGTGAAACCGCCGGAATTGTCCAGAGAGTATGGAACTACTGCCACGTCCTGCGGGACGACGGCGTCAGCTACGGTGATTACCTGGAGCAGCTGACCTATCTCCTTTTTCTCAAGATGGCCGACGAGCAGACAAAGCCGCCATTTAACAAGCCCTCCATCATCCCCCCGGGGTATGACTGGCAGTCACTGTTGAAAGAAGACGGCGATGCCCTGGAAAAGCATTACCGCCATATCCTCGAAACTCTGGGCAAAGAAAAGGGCATGCTCGGCGTTATCTTCCGCAAATCCCAGAACAAGATTCAGGACCCCGCCAAGCTTAAAAGGCTGATCGAACTGATCAACGGCGAAACCTGGGCCGGTATGGATATCGATATCAAGGGCGAAATATACGAAGGGCTTCTCCAGAAAAACGCCGAGGACATCAAGAGCGGCGCCGGCCAGTACTTTACTCCGCGCCCCCTGATCAAAGCTATCGTGGAAGTAATGCGCCCCGAACCGGGCATGACCATCTGCGACCCCGCCTGCGGCACTGGAGGCTTCCTGCTGGCCTCTCACGATTACATCTCTTCGAAGAACCTTGATGTAGAACAGAAAAAATTCCTCAAATATCATACCTTCAAGGGCAAGGACATCGTGGACAGCGTGGCCCGGCTCTGCGTGATGAATCTCTATCTCAACGGCATCGGGGGAGAAGAAAGCCCCATCGAAGTTGGCGATTCCCTTATTTCCGACCCCGGAGAGCGCTTTGACATGGTCCTCACCAATCCGCCGTTTGGCAAAAAAAGCAGCATCACCATCGCCAACGGCGAAGGCACAGTGGCTAAAGAATCCCTGGTCTACGAGCGGCAGGACTTCTGGGCCACCACCTCCAACAAGCAGCTCAACTTCCTGCAGCATGTCAAAACTCTGCTGAAGATACACGGCCGGGCCGCCATCGTTGTCCCAGATAATGTCCTCTTTGAAGGCGGCGCCGGTGAAACCGTGCGCAAGAAACTTCTCGCCGAGTGCGATGTGCACACTCTGCTGCGCCTGCCCACGGGAATATTCTACGCCCAGGGAGTCAAGGCAAACGTTCTCTTCTTCGACCGCAAACCGGCTAGCGAAAAACCCTGGACCGAAAAACTCTGGATTTACGACCTGCGTACCAACAAGCATTTTACCTTAAAGACCAACCCTTTGACCTACGCCGATCTTGAAGACTTCATTAAATACTACAACCCTGACAACCGCTATGACCGCCAGGAAACCGAACGCTTCAGGGCCTTTAGCTACGAGGAACTTATCCAGCGTGACAAAACCAGCCTCGACATCTTCTGGCTGCGTGACGAAAGCCTTGAAGATATGGACAACCTCCCCGACCCCGACATCCTAGCCAAAGAAATAGTCGAAGACCTCCAATCCGCCCTCCAACAATTCACCGCCATCCAGGAAGCCCTGGAGTAATGTATAAAGCGGAAGAGATCATCGAAAGATTTGATTAAGCGAAGTAGGAAAATGATGTATTGTACAGAATGAAACTATAACAATAAATTACAGATATGACGAGGATTCCAAGCGTGCTGAATAGTGAGATTGGAAGCAGATGGTATTATATCTATTCTTCAATAGGCTCTTACGGAAATTGGACAGATAAGATTATTTATTGTGCTTCAAACGGC
>JAAYGO010000079.1 GCA_012727685.1 Bacillota bacterium
ATGGCTGGGAAAGTTGTGCCTCTCAAGGCAAAAGGGCGTCATCCCCGGGAGATCATTTGCGATCATGTCCGGCTGGAGCTGGAGGCTGTGGAAGAATATCTGCAAGGGGCGGTTAACAAGGCTCCGCTGATTATTCACAATGAATTACACTACCGGCTTTCGTCTAAGGATCCATTAATCCCCGCCTTGTTTTTAATCATTGCCCGGAATGGGAGCGGCCAAAACGATCGCCTGGTGCAACTGGCTGCCTCCCTGATGTCTCTTCACCTTGCCCTGCAAGTTCATTGTTCCATGGAGGCAGAAACATGTGGAACACTCGCCGCCACCAGGGCAGTGCTGGCCGGCGATTTTTTCTTTAGCTTCGCCCTGGCCGAAGCATCGGGTTGCTCGATTTTTATCCGAGGCATGGCAGAAATAATCAGCCGTTCGGTTTCCGCCGCCATCAGGAGAGATCATGGCAAATCTGTTCCGGCCTGTAGCAAGTCATACCTTCGATATCTCAGCGACAGCAGGGCTTCCCTGCCTGCCCTGGCGGCCACACTGGGCGCCTGGCATGCCGGGTTGGAACCGCGGTATAACCAGGCTCTTGCTTATTTTGGCCACTACCTGGGATTGGGTCTCGCCTTAAAGCAGGAGTATAGCCTCTTTAATAATCGAGACTTAAAGAGAGGTCTGCCGGATTTAACTTTACCCCTGGTGTATATCTTTGAAAAGAGCAGGCACGGGCAGGAACTCTTGGCATGCTTTCATGGCCGGGGGCGCAATTATGACCACCGCCTGTTGGAACAGGAAATTGAGGAAACGGCAGCAAACGGGTATATGCTCCAGGTAACCGGCAACTGCTTCCACAAGGCCCGCCGCTATTTAAACATCTTGCAAAGAGGCCTGGCCGCTGATGTCGTGGCCATTCTGGAACAATTTTTAGCCCTTGCGCTTGTTTAATGGCTACTTTTCGGCATTCCGCACCCAGATGGAATAGAGTATAATGGAGATGATGCCAAACCAATTGGGGTGATCGTGAAAGATGGAGCCAACCGCAATACTCAGCGATCTAATTAAGATCAATACCGTCAATCCTCCTGGCAATGAAACCGCCGTGGCCCGTTACTTGAAGCAACTGTTTGACTCTGCCGGAATTCCCAATGAAATCATTGAGCCGGAGGAAGGCCGGGGCAGCTTCATCGCCCGCCTCGGTTCCGGGCCCAAGAAATTGCTTTATTTCGCTCATGCCGACGTAGTGGCGGCAGGCGATGACTGGGATTTCGATCCTTTCTCCGGGGAGATCAAAGATGGGATCATTTACGGGCGCGGCGCCCTCGATTGCAAGGACCTGCTCGCGGCCGAGGTTTCGGCGGCGCTTCAACTGGCCGCCACCGGAAAACCGCTGAACGGAGAGCTGATTGTCGTTGCCGCGGCGGACGAGGAAACCGGCGGTTCCCTGGGGGCAAAGTGCCTGGTGGAAAACTATCTGGAGAAATTGCAGGCTGATTTTGCGATCAATGAAGGGGCCGAACTGCCGATTTGCATGGGGAACCGCATGATCTATTTCTTGCAGGTAGGAGAAAAGGGGACGGCCTGGTGCCGCTTAAAGGCCAGGGGAGTCTCCTGCCATGGTTCGGTGCCCTCCCTGGGTGAAAACGCGGTCTTGAAGCTCTCCCGGGCGCTGGCAGCCCTGGGTGAATACCGGCCTGAAATCAAGCTGATCCCGGAAGTGGAAACGCTGTTGCGCGAACTGGCTCGCTTTCGCGGGCTTTCTTATGACCCGGCGCGGGATGCAGTCGATTCGCTCATCGACCGCCTCGATCTGGAGCGGGGTTTTGCCGAAACCCTGCGGGCCATGACGCGGATGACCGTTTCGCCGAACCGTGTTGAAGGAGGGCTCAAGACAAATATCGTGCCCGATCGCTGTGTCGCGGAGCTTGATATCCGGATCCTTCCGGGACAGGATCGCGCTTATGTGGAGGGCGAGCTGCGCCGGCTGATCGGCGAAGAGATCGAGATTGAATTCATGAATTATATCGCTCCCACCTTTTCGACCTCCCAGTCGGACTATTATCGCCTGCTGGAATCGCTGACCCTGGAATTGGCCGGACGGGAAGCGGTGTGCCTGCCCTATGTCTCCACCGGTTCCACCGATTCCAAGTATCTGCGCGGCGCCGGAATACCCGCTTACGGGATCGGCCATATGGCTGCGGGCTTTGACCAGGCAGTCCGGACTACGCTGCACGGCCGGAATGAACGCACTGATGTGGCCAGCTTGCAGTTGAAAACTCAATTTTTATTTGAGTTGGCCAGGCGTTACCTGTCCTAAAGCAGGAAATAGGCACTAAAAAGCGAATATTTAAGTGTTGAGCTTAAGGAAGGGGTGTCAGCGGCATCCCTTTCCTTTATCAAACTTTCAAACTAGCCAGGTTGCAGATAAGGCCGGTGATTTTTAGGTGGCATTAAAAGTGGGCATGCCCAGGGCGCTTTTTTATTATACATATTATCCCCTCTGG
Organism: Bacillota bacterium; assembly: GCA_012727685.1. Classification (GTDB taxonomy): domain Bacteria; phylum Bacillota; class Dethiobacteria; order DTU022; family DTU022; genus JAAYGO01. Next base: position 2,499 of record JAAYGO010000079.1, read on the forward strand.
AAAGCATTTGTCGAAGCGCTGGGAGCAGAAGCAGTCAGTTCCGGCCCGACCAACAAGGAAACACTCGATGCCGGGATCAGGGAAACGGTCAATGATGCCTGCATACCGATTAAGCTCTACCACGGCCATGTGCTTGATTTAAAGGACCGGGTCGATTATTTATTTGTCCCGCGGCTGGTCAGTCCCGGCGGCAGTTACACTTACTGCCCCAAGTTTCTCGGGCTGCCCGATATGATCCGCCATGCGGGAATGGAGCTGCCGCCGCTGATTGACACACGCCTAAACTTAAGAGGCCTGCCGGGCGGGCTCAATCGGTTTTTAAGGGCAACCGCCGCGGCTCTTGATTTTCGCAACCCCTTTACGCAGGCCAGGGCGATGCGCCATGCTTTAAAGCAATATGCTCTCTACCAGGAGCTGTTGCTGGGCGGTCTTCATCCCCAGAGAGTGTTCGAGGCGCTCGAAAGGGGGGCTTCTCTGGAAGAACTCAAGGGAGAAGCCTTGGCTGCGCCGCCTGACCGGCCTGCGGAGGAGGGGCTCCGCGTGGCCTTGCTGGGGTACCCCTATATCGTTTTTGACCCCTTTGTCAGCGCGGATGTCTATCATAGATTAAAGCACATGGGAGCTGCGGTCTTGACCACGGAACAGGTGCCTGCCTCGGCGATGCGCCGGATGTCCCGTGTTTTGCCGCAAAATTGTTTCTGGCATTACAGCAACCGGGTTTGCTGGGCGGCGCTTTATTATATAGAGCGCAAGGCTGTCGATGGGATTATTCATCTTACCGCTTACGCCTGCGGCCCCGATGCCATGGTGGACAAGATCCTGGAGCTTGAAGCCAAGAAGGCGAAGCTGCCCTACTTGACATTGACTATCGATGAACATACCGGCACCGGCGGTGTGCAAACCCGCATCGAGGCGTTTGTGGATATGCTGCAGGCGCGGCAGGAGAAAAGGTTGAAGGAGGCCGCCAGTTAATGGATGTCTACCTGGGCGTTGATGTTGGCTCGGTGAGCACTAATTTGGTCCTTATCGATCGGGATAACAGGGTCCTCGCTTTTGAATACCTGCGTACCAGGGGGCAGCCTATTCAGGCGGTGCAGGAAGGGCTCAAGCTACTGGAACAAAAAATGCCGTCCGGTGCAGTCGTTGCCGGTGTCGGCACGACCGGAAGCGCCCGGACCCTGGCCGGGGTAGTGGTTGGCGCCGATACGGTTAAAAATGAGATCACCGCTCACGCCGTGGCAGCCGGGCTGGTAGTACCCGGTGTACAAACCGTGCTGGAGCTGGGCGGTCAGGATTCGAAGATTATAATCCTGCGCCACGGGGTAGTGATCGACTTCGCCATGAATACGATCTGTGCCGCCGGGACAGGCTCTTTTCTGGATCACCAGGCCGCCCGCCTTGGCATACCAATTGAAGAATTCGGGACGCTGGCGCTGCGGGCTCGAAATCCCGTCCATATTGCCGGGCGCTGTTCTGTTTTTGCGGAGTCTGATATGATCCACAAGCAGCAGATTGGCCATCCCATCGAAGATATCATTGCCGGCCTGTGCGATGCGCTGGTCCGCAACTACCTGAACAATGTGGGTAAAGGCAAGGAGATCCTGCCGCCGGTGGTCTTCCAGGGCGGGGTCGCCGCCAATGTGGGAATTAAAGCTGCGTTTGAAAAAGCGCTGCAGATGGAGGTGCATGTCCCCCCGCACCACCTTGTGATGGGTGCTTTGGGAGCAGCATACCTGGCGCAATCCGCCGTGGCTAAAAAAGGCGCCACCAATTTTCGCGGTTTTTCGGTAAGCGATTTTGATTATCAGACCAGCACTTTTGAGTGCAAGGGTTGTCCCAATATTTGTGAAATTGTCAATATTAGTCTTGACGGCACGCTGCTAGCCCGCTGGGGCAGCCGCTGCGGCAAATGGGAGCATTTAGAAGAGCAGCAATAAGACTTTTTTCGAGCAGTGGTGGCAGGAGGCGTTCGAGTTAAATGAAAATCGGATACGGGCATATGGGAACTTTGACCATGGTGGTGGAACTGCTTTTAGAGGAACTGGGCCATGAGCCTGTGGTTCCCCACCGCCCGACCCGCCAGACCCTTGCCCTGGGGGCCAAGTATGCACCTGAATTTGCCTGCATCCCTTTTAAGATCGTTTTGGGGACCTACCTGGAGTGTCTAGAGCGGGGAGCCGATACGCTGCTTAGCGGCGGCGGTTACGGGCCTTGCCGGGCTGGCATGTACGGCGAGGTCCACGGCCGTATTTTAAGGGATTTGGGTTACAACCCGCAAGTCATCTTCCTCTTTCCCCCCTTAATAAAACCGTATCATTTTTTTAAGAAAGTAAGCCTGCTGAAAGGACGCTGCTCCTGGTTTCATCTAGCCCGGGCCATAAGAAAGGCCTGGACCAAGCTGACCTTCCTCGATCAAATGGAGCTGCTCTCCCAAACAAAGCGGCCGCGCGAACTGACCCGCGGAGCAACATCCAAGGCTTTTGAGCGCGGCTTAACCTATCTGCATCAGGCCAAGAGCCTTAACGAAATAATCGAAGCGGGGCATGCCGCGCTAGCGGAGTTGGACCAGGTCCCTGTTGATCCAGCGGCGGATCCGTTGAAAGTGGGCATTATTGGTGAAATCTATGTCCAGCTCGAACCTTTCGCCAATCATTACATCGAGGAGACCCTCGGTCATCTGGGCGTGGAAGTGAGGCGCAGCATCTACCTGACCAGCTATACCCGCCATGATGTCCTTTCGACGAAGGGTGATATGAGCAGCCGTTCCCTGGCCATGCCCTACCTCAACCAGAAGATCGGCGGCCACGGGCAAAATAGTGTTGGCGATGTGATCCGCTATGCCAAACTGGGTTACAACGGGGTAGTCCAGCTTGCCCCTTTTTCCTGCATCCCCGAAATAGTGGCGAAGAGCTTGATGCCCTACCTGAGTAAAAAATACGGCATTCCGGTGCTGACCCTCTTTATTGACGAACAGACGGGACCTACCGGCATACAGACCCGCTTGGAGGCTTTTGTCGATTTGATGGAGCAGCGGCGGGCCCAGACCCGGGAAGGCGCCAGGATGCAAACCGGCTCGGCGGTATGATGCATATTTGGCTGGAGGTTGGCGAATTCTAAAGATAATGCCTATTAAATAAGCCTCTTCTCCTTCTTTTTTCTGTTTGCAGGATTTAGGTAAAAAATGTCGAATCAGGAGATCTAGAAGGAGCAGGAGGTGGACCATTTTGTCGACAGAGATCGGTTTGCGCATCAAGGCGCTGCGACGTTTGAAACAGGTTACGCAACAGGAGTTGGCCCGTAGAGTGAATATATCTGTGACCATGCTGAGCAATATCGAGACCGGACAAAAAATGCCCCATCCCCAACTGCTGCAAAATATCGCCTCATCCTTAAGTGTGCCCGCGGAGGAACTCTTGATCCTGTGGCAGCGTCATGCCGGTGCAGGACTCAAACTCCATCATTCCCGGACAGTACAATGATCATCGGTACGATTGCTGTGGAGCCTGGACTTGTCCTGGCGCCCATGGCCGGGATCACCAGCCATCCTTTTCGGCTGCTGGCCAGAGAACAGGGATGTGCGCTGGTCGTATCGGAGATGATCAGCGCCCGGGCCTTGGTTTATGGTGCCAATCAGGAGCACCTTTTATTTTTTTCCGATGCGGAGCGCCCTTTTGCGTTTCAGCTCTTTGGTTCGGAACCGTCGCTGATGGCCGAGGCCGCAGCCAGGCTGGAAGCCCTGGGACCGGATCTGATCGACCTGAACCTTGGCTGCCCCACCCGTAAGATCGTGCGCAATGGTGACGGTGGAGCGCTGATGCGCGATCCAAAGCGATGCAGCTCCATATTTGAGGCCGTGGTTCGCGCGGTCCGCTGCCCGGTTACAGTAAAAATGCGCAAAGGTTGGTCTGAAGCCGCCCCGACCGCCGTGGAAATCGCCGTGCGGGCTGAAGCCGCCGGGATCAAGGCTGTGACCATTCATGGCCGGACTGTGGAGCAGGGCTACAGCGGCCATGCCGATTGGGAGGCGATCAAAGCGGTGAAGGAGGCGGTTTCCATCCCGGTGATCGGCAACGGCGATATTGCCTCCGCCCGCGATGCAAAGACGATGCTGGAACGATGCCGCTGCGACGGGATAATGGTCGGCCGGGCTGCCAGGGGCAACCCATGGATTTTTCGGGAGATAAAAGCCTTGCTGGAAGATAATATGGTCATCGAACCGCCCCTTCCTGCGGAAAGAATTGCTACTGCGATCCGGCACCTTAATTTGCTTGCTGCATTAAAAGGAGAAAAAATCGCGGTGCTGGAGATGCGCTGCCATGCCGGCTGGTATATCCGGGGCTTGCCGGGCGCCGCGGCGGCCCGGCAGCGCCTGATCAAAGCAGCAACTCCGTCAGAGATGGCGGAAATACTGCTTCAATTTCAAAGCTCGCTATGATAACGCTTCTATGACCAATTTTTTGCAAATCAAACTTACCCAAGTAGAGGAGGCCATGCCCACCAGTGGGGAGCCAACAGGGAGCAAACCCCATGCCCCCGCCAGACGGGCGCTATCAGAAAGACAAAAACGGTGCCATTCCTAATCTCCTCTCCCCTTTGAGGGGGCTTTGGGGGGAGAGGGTAAGTGGGGCTGAACTCGGCTCCTGCCTTTTCTGAATAAAGAATTAATAACAAAATAACGAGCCGTTCTCGCCTCGGATCTGAGCGTACGGTCTCTTTACTTTTTATCAGAAAAGTGCTAAATTGTTTTTGTATACAAGAATGTGCACACGGTGTGAGAACAGTGGAGTTTGAAAGGATTATACGGGTTGGAGATAAGCTGATCAGCCTGGATAAAGCGGAACGCCTGCTGGAACGGGTGATTAAGATGCGCTCGCAGGGTGTTTCCCAGCAGGAGGTGGCGCGCCGCCTTTCTCTTGACCGCAGCTTTATATCGCGCCTTGAATCGGCAGGAGAGATCCGGAAAGGCAAGCGCATTGCCGTGCTCGGCTTCCCGCTGCAAAACAAGGAAACCCTGGCGGAAATCTGCCGGGAGATGGGCTTGGAATATGTCCTTTTGATGGATAACCGGGAGCGCTGGGTCCTGGTTAAGGAGAAGCAGGCCCTTGACTTTTTTAACCAGGTTTTTGAGATGGCTGCCCGGCTAAGGGAATTTGATTCCCTCGTACTCGTTACATCCGAGAAATGGTATCGCCTGGCCGAAGCCCTGTTGGATATCCAGATTATTTTTATCAGTTTGGGGCAGACACCGGTCCATGAGGATAAATTCGTTGAACCTGAGAAATTTCGTGCTATTTTGGCGCAGATTATCAGCAGCAGCGAAAAGAGTTAGGGGTGTTGAAAAATGAAACGCGTAGTGGGAATCAGTCTCGGCTCGTCGGAAAGGAATCACGTGGTTACCGTGAATATGCTTGGCGTGGAATGCCGGATCGAGAGGATTGGCACAGACGGCGATATGCAAAAAATGATCGACATTATTACTGAACTGGACGGCAAGGTCGATGCGTTTGGGCTGGGCGGCATGGATCTCTATGTTCATGCAGTTGACCGTCGCTATGAAATCAGGGACGCGCGGCGGATTGTTAAAGCTGCCCGGAAAACGCCCATTGTTGACGGTTCGGGTTTGAAATACACGCTGGAACGCAGAGCGATTGAGTATCTGGCCGAGCATACGGCGCTGTTTAACGATTCTCCGAAGGTCTTGTTGATGTGCGCCATGGATCGTTTCGGCATGGCCCAGGCTTTAGAAGCAGCCGGGTGCCAGATGACCTATGGCGATTTCCCGTTTATTCTTAATATACCGCTGCCCCTTCGATCATTAAAAACGCTGGCGGGTTTTGCCAGGGTTTTTGCCCCCATTGTCGTCCAGTTGCCCTTTTCCATGATCTACCCTACGGGGGAGAAGCAAAAGGTTAGCAAACCCCGGTTTGCGCGCTATTTTGAAGCGGCCGATATCATCGCCGGAGACTTTCACTTCATTCGCCGCTACATGCCCGCAGTTCTACCGGGCAAAACAATTATCACCAATACGGTGACCAGGGCAGATGTTGACTTAATGAAGGAGCGCCAGGTCAAGACCCTGATCACGACGACCCCGGAAATGGAAGGGCGCTCCTTTGGGACCAATATCATGGAAGCCCTTTTGGTCTGCCTGGCTGGCAGCAAGACGGAACTAACCGCTGAACAGTATGATCGCCTGCTCGTTGAGCTGCAGATCAAACCAAGAATTATTGAGCTGCAGGAGCATACAATACAGTAATACTTTCTAGTTCGAAAGGGCGCCTCTAGTGGATGGGTGACCTCCCCTTTGGGTATATTGTACCTTCTTTTTTTAAACGGGAAGACTTGCCGTCTCAATCAGGCAAGCTGCTTTCTCTGGCCGGAACGTTAATCAAGCGACACCTTAAGGCTTTTAGGGTGACGCCTTTAATCAGCTTGAACTCCCCTCTCTCCCGGGCAAGGGGCTGGATGATCACCGCCAACTTGCCTTATCAGGATTTAACCTCGGAAAAAGCCATCACATTCCTGGCGAAAAAAACGCTTAAGGCCTGCCTTCTTGCCGTAAAAAAAGGAGCATGCATTGCCGGATTGGGATTTGATTCATTCAATGCCGGGGTTATTGGCGCAGTTGTAGCCCGCAGACTCCCGATCGCCTTAACCAGCGGTTTAAGCTACTCCCTGGCCGCTTCACTGGAGGGATGTCTTCATGTGCTGGAACAGAAAGGTCTGGACCTTGCGCAGACAGAAGTAGTGGTGTTGGGTGCGGCCGGCAGCGCCGGGGGAATATTGGCACAGTTATTGGCACGTGAAGGGGCCAAGTATATCACCCTTGTGGAGTGTGGCAAACAAAGCCTGGATAAGCTGGCGCGCCTGATCGTGCATGAGAGCGGCGTTCCCTGTAAAATAACCGTTCAGGCGAGGAAAGCGATCAGGCGGGCCGACTTGCTGATCGCAGCACCTGGGGAGACAATCGAACCGGTTTGGCCCGGGGATCTTAAGCCGGGTGCTCTTGTCTGTGATTTGGGTTGGCCTTATTTTTTTTCTGTCAATGCTTCACGTAGCCGGACGGACGTCCTTTTTTTTAACGGGGGGGTGGTTAGGATTCCGGATCCGGCCTTTAAATTTGCAGTGGGTAATTTGCCGCCCGGTGTTATTCCGCCTACTTTTGCGGAGGTCGTCATTCTTGCGCTGGAAAGGCGCTTTGAAAATTATTCTTCGGGATCGGCGTTGCGGGCTGGCAAGGTTGAGGAAATGCGCCGTCTTGGGTGCAAGCACGGTTTCCGTTTGGCCGGTGTTCACTACCGGGGTCGGATTCTCGGCAATGTGGCCAAGCCGGTTCGGGCTGGACCTCTGGTCACGGCTTGACAACAGTGTAATGGGGCTTGTATAATTATACAAAAATTGTTACCGGCTTATATCTGCCGGTTTTCTCCGTTAAAGTGTCAAGGATGCTTGGCACTTACTTTATTATGCTGGGCGAATGGACCTGGCAGTGAATAGTTGTCGCAGTCTGTTAATATATTGTTACTGTTTATTAGTCCTTTCTCTGGAAACGATAATAAATTTTTGGAGGAGAATTAATTAATGACTGGCGAGGAAATATTATTGACGAAAGATGGACTTGATAAATTAGAAAAAGAGCTGCACTTTTTAAAATCAGTGAAACGGAAAGAAATCGCAGCGCGGATTAAACAGGCAATCTCGTATGGGGATATCACGGACAACTCGGAATACGAGGATGCCAAGAATGAGCAGGCATTCGTCGAGGGACGGATCATTACCCTGGAGAAACTGCTTCGCCGGGCGCGTATCTTGGAAAAGACGGAGAAGGAGAACACCTTTGTCGCTTTAGGGTCGACTGTCCGGCTGAAAGATCTGGAGACTGACCAGGTTTACAATTACACCATCGTTGGCACGGCGGAAGCAGATCCCGCGGAAAATAAGATTTCAAATGAATCGCCGGTCGGTAGGGCCCTGTTGGGGTTGGCAGTAGGAGATGAAGTTGAAATTAAGATCCCGGCGGGTTTATTAAAGGTCAAAGTGGTCGAAATAATCTAATCGCAGCGTGAGGGGGGTTTTGAATGGACCAGGAAAATTTAAACGAGTTGATGCAGAGCCGCCGTCGAAAGATGGCTCAATTGCGGGAAAGAGGGATCGAGCCATACGGTAAAAAAGTTAAGGCTAGTCACTATTCCACCGAGATTATCGAACAGTTTGCGGAATTGGAAAATAGCGTGGTGACTGTAACCGGCCGGATCGTCAGTATCCGCGCGCACGGCAAAGCCACGTTTGCTCATTTGCAGGATTACAAAGGCCGGATCCAGGTTTATTTTCGCCTGGATCAGCTTGGCGAAGAAAAATATAGCCTCTTTGAATTATGCGATTTGGGGGACTTTATTGGAGTCCGGGGCCCCGTCTTCCGGACCAGAAAAGGCGAGGTTACAGTTGCGGCCGACGACTGGTATTTTATGGCTAAATCGCTGCGTCCGCTTCCAGAAAAATGGCATGGGCTAAAAGATGTGGAGCTGCGTTACCGGCAGCGCTATGTTGATCTGATCGTTAACCAGGAGGTTAAGGAAACCTTTATTAAACGCAGCCGCCTTATTCAGGCGCTGCGTGATGCTTTGAATGAACGCGGCTTTTTAGAAGTGGAAACGCCGATCATGCAGAACATAGCCGGAGGAGCCTTGGCCCGCCCGTTTGTTACCTACCATAATGCTCTGGGTATGAAACTTTACTTGCGCATCGCCACGGAGCTGCACTTAAAGCGGCTGCTGGTAGGCGGGCTGGACAAGGTTTATGAGATTGGCCGGGTTTTCCGCAACGAAGGCATATCCTCGTTTCATAACCCGGAATTTACCACGGTGGAGATCTATCAGAGCTATGCCGATCTGGACGATATGATGGAGCTCACCGAGAATGTGATCTATGAAATTGCCCAACGCGTTCTCGGGACAAGCCGCATCACTTACCAGGGAGTGGAATTCGCTCTGAAGCCTCCCTGGACCCGCCTGACGATGATTGAAGCGGTGCGCAAGTATGCCGGTGTAGATTTTAACAAGTTGTCGGATACTGCCTCTGCCGCGCAGGCCGCGGCAAAGGCCGGGCTGGAGCTGGAAAAAGGGATGACCCGCGGAGAAATATTAAACGCGTTTTTTGAAAGCTTCTGCGAACCGCATCTGCAGGAGCCCACATTTATTCATGATTATCCCATTGAGATTTCCCCGCTGGCCAAAAGGATAGAAGGAAACCCGCAGTTTACTTACCGCTTTGAGGGTTTCATGGCCGGCAAGGAGATCGCCAATGCCTTTACGGAACTAAACGATCCCATTGATCAGCGTGAACGCTTCGAGCAGCAGCTGGCCAAGCGGAGGGCGGGCGATGATGAAGCGCACGTTATGGATGAGGATTTTATCAACGCCCTGGAATACGGTATGCCGCCGGCCGGCGGTCTGGGAATCGGCATTGACCGGCTGGTAATGTTTTTGACCGACAGCCCCTCGATCCGCGATGTGATTCTCTTTCCGACTTTAAGGCCGCGGGCGGAAGAGTGATTTTCACGTGGTCCCCGTGGGAGCTGCCTTTAATTGTCCCTCCTACTCGATTCGGGAAGAGGAGAAAACGTTGTTCATGTAAACTTTTCAACCGTATCGATTGGTGCATGGCTCATGTCGAATTTTTTAGGGAAATGTTTTTAGGTAATTTGTCAAACTAAAAGATAAAATGGGGTTTGACAAAATGATAATCCCGTGCTAATATGTAAAAGTCGTCCTTAAACAAAAGGTTTTCACGACGTTGTTCTTTGAAAACTGAACAGGGTAAGGTTAGGTTTTTGACGGCCTTTGGAACTTCTTTTGGGAGTTTTAAAGAGCTTTGCGGAGAGCCTAAGATTTAACTCTAAAGTTTTTAAGGTGTAAACTGGAGAGTTTGATCCTGGCTCAGGACGAACGCTGGCGGCGTGCCTAACACATGCAAGTCGAACGGCCCAGCACTCAAGCTTGCTTGGGTGCTG
>JAAYGO010000013.1 GCA_012727685.1 Bacillota bacterium
AAACCCGGATCCTACCACGGAAGAGATCAAAAAGGCCCTGCGCCACAATTTATGCCGCTGTACAGGATATCTCAAGATTATCGATGCCGTCAAGCTGGCCGGGCGATTTATCCGGGGCGAAATTTCACCGGATGAGGTGCGCCCCGATCCGGATGGTGCCAAACTGGGAGTCTCACATCCCCGGCCTTCGGCGCTGGCCAAGGCCTGCGGAACAGCACAATTTACGGCGGACATTATCATTCCCGGCGCTCTGGAGCTGGCGACTGTGCGCAGCCCCCATCCCCATGCCCTGATCAAAAAGATCGATTGCTCAGCAGCTTTGAAAATGCCGGGAGTAATCGGGGTGATGACGGCAAAGGACATCAAGGGCACCAACCGGCTGAAGGTAATTTTCGCCGACCGGCCTGTTATTTGCGAGGATAAGGTCCGTTATATCGGCGACCCCGTAGCGGTCGTCGCGGCGCTGACCCGCGAACAGGCGTTGGCGGCGGCTGAGGCTGTAGAAGTGGAATATGAACTGCTGCCGGTCCTGAATTCGCCGCAGGAGGCCCTGGCCGAAGGGGCGATCCAGGTTCACGGTGATCCGCCTAACTTGTGTTACACGCAGCGCCAGATCAAGGGCAATGCAGAAAAGGCCCTGGCGGAATCGGCTGCAGTTGTTGAAGGCCGTTTTATCACGCAAATAAATCACCAGGCACCGCTGGAGACGGAGGCGTGCGTGGCCTACTTTGAGGGCGAAGGCGAAGACGCCCAGCTTGTGGTTATCGGGCGCAGCATAGATATCCATCAGCACCTGGCGATGCTCCAGGAGGCCCTTGGCTGGGAAGATATGCGCTATATAGAGGCTTATTCCGGCGGGCAATTCGGCATCAAGGCCGATATCACCTCCGAGGGCATAGCCGCCGCGGCTGCATTGCACTTCAAGCGTCCAGTCCGCTATATTCCTACTCTGACCGATTCACTGCTGATGACACCGAAGCGCCATCCCTTTGACATGAAAATTGCCCTCGGTGCCGACAATGAGGGAAATCTCACTGCACTTAAAATGGATATAACAGTGGACAACGGTGCATATAGCTCTATCGGGCCCATTGTTGTTGACCGTGCTTTCCTGATGCTGTCGGGTTCGTACAACATACCCAATGTTCACGCACTTGGTCGCCTGGTTTATACCAACAATCCCTGGGGTTCAGCAGCGCGCGGTGCCGGTCCTCCACAGGCCCATTATGCCCTCGAGTGTGCTGTCAACATGCTGGCGGATAAGATGAATATCGATCCTTTGGAGTTCCGTTTGTTCAATTCCCTGAAGCCGGGACAGACGAAATCTACCGGCAGCGTTGTTGAACAATGGCCTTTCCCTGAGCTTTGTGAAGCAATGCGTCCTTACTATGAACGCAGCCGCCGGGAGGTCAGCGAGCATCAAAGCGGGACCGTGCGGCGGGGTATCGGGCTGGCTGCCGGGGCTTTCGGTGTCGGCGGCCCGGGCGATCAGGCTATTGCCGCGGTAGAACTTAATGACGACGGCGGCGTGACCATCTATGCAGCTGCAGCCGACCCCGGTGAAGGCAACGATTCGATGTTCACCCAGTTGGCTGCCGATATCATGGGGCTGCCTTTGAACAAAATTCGCCTCTCTACCAGGGATACGGAGCAGACCACCGCTACCGGTCCGTCTGCCGCCAGCCGTATCACCTATATGGTGGGCGGGGCGGTAGAAAACGCTCTCGGCAAGCTCAAACAGGCTATGCAGGAAACGGGAGCAAAAACACGTCAGGAACTCGAACAGGCCGGGCGTCCAGTTCGCTATATCGGCACCAAGGCTACCCTTGAAAAAGGCCCGGCTGACCCTGAGACCGGTCTGGGGCCCTCTTTTGAATCCCAGATACATGCCCTGCAGATGGCCGAAGTAGAGGTAAACACGGAAACCGGTGAGGTCAAGGTCCTCAAAATGACCACCGCGGTGGACGGCGGCCCGGTAATCCATCCGCAGAACTTTGAAGGCCAGCTTGAAGGCGGTGCGGATATGGGTGCAGGCTTTGCCCTGCGCGAAGAGTACATTGCCGGGCAGACCAGGGACTGGGTAACCTTCAAGTTTCCGACCATCCAAACAGCCTTTGAACACAAATTGATTATCAGGGAAACGCCGAGAGTACGGGGTACACATAAAGGTTCTACCGGTGTGGGCGAAATGACGATGGTTCCGACCGCTCCGGCTATCATCAGTGCCATTAAAGATGCTATTGGTGTCTGGATCTATGAACTGCCAGCAACACCTGATAAGATCAAAGCGGCTCTGGCTCAAAGAAGCTAAGCGGGAGGAAAAACGGTGAGCAGTTTTGAACAATCGGGTAGCCCCCCGCGTAAGTACATTCGTTCTATTGCCGGACGCGATGTGATGTTTGACCAAGAAGGTTTCCTCTGGCAACCCGATGATTGGTGCGAGGAGATTGCCGAGGTTCTGGCCCGTGAGAGCGGTCTGGAATCTCTCGGGGAAAAACATTGGCTAGTGCTTCGCTTCCTGAGGGAATTTTATTACAATAACGGAAGGGCACCGTTGAACCGCCACCTCGCAAAAGGTACAGCGCTGAGTTTACTTGAAATCGAGAAACTTTTCCCGGGGGGAATCAAATACGGTGCCCGCCGCATTGCCGGATTACCCAATCCGAAGAAGTGTCTCTAAGCTTTTAAGGAGTGGTGCCATGGACAACAGCATAATCTACCTGGACAACGCAGCTACATCGTTCCCCAAACCCCGGGAAGTGCTCGAAAAAATGGTAGAAGCCTATGCCCGCCTGGGGGTATCACCAGGCCGGGGTGGTTACGACCTGGCAACTGAAGCTGCTGAACTTGTCTTTCAAACAAGGCAGAAATTGGCCCGCTTCTTTTGTGCTACAGATCCGGAGCGGGTGATCTTTACGGCCAATGCGACAGATGCCCTGAACATTTTGATTCAGGGCCTGATCCGTCCAGGAGATCACGTTGTTTCCACACGGCTTGAACACAATTCCGTGCTGCGACCCCTGTACCATTTGAGAGAACAAGGATGGATAGAGTACGACCTCGTTCCCTTTGACGGAAAGGGTTATGTCGACCCGCAGGAAATAAAAAGGGTTATCAGACCCAATACCAGGTTGGTCATAGTTTGCCATGCCTCCAACGTTCTCGGTACCGTTCAGCCGGTAGCGGAGATAGCCGGTATATGCCGTGAATGCGGAATTCCCCTGTTGCTGGATGCCGCACAGAGCGCGGGGCATCTTCCCATCAATATGAGCGGCTGGGGCATTGGTGCGATCGCTTTTACCGGCCATAAGGCCCTACTTGGTCCGAGCGGCATCGGAGGACTGATCCTTTCCCCCGAGTTGGATGTCCGAGCAACCCGTTTTGGCGGAACCGGTATCGAGTCACGCAGCCTTGTCCATACCCAGAGCTTTCCGCATCGACTCGAAGCCGGTACACTTAACCTTGCCGGTATTTTTGGCCTCTCGGCCGGGCTGGATTACTTGGAGCAAAAAGGTTCCGGTCAACTTCAGCAACGGGAAATGGCTTTGATCCGGCGCCTTTACCAGGGCCTTAGCTCCGTTCCCGGAGTAGCAATTTACAGCCCACCTCCCACCGAACAGAGCGTGCCTGTGCTCACGTGCAACATTAAAGGGATGGATTCCGGGGATGTGGGCGACATCCTGGACGGCGACTATGGTATCGCGGTGCGGACCGGTTTGCATTGTGCGCCTTTTGTGCATGTGGATTTGGGGACAGATGCCACCGGTGCGGTTAGGTTCAGCCCCGGTCCCTTTAATACGAACGAGGATATAGATCGGGCTATTGAAGCGCTGGCAGCAATTGCTGCATATCGCTAATCCTTTTCAGCCAGGCGAGCCGTCACAAGGAGATTTATCCAGGTGCATTTAGTAACGAATATGTCGAAGCGAGGTTAATGATTACCAGCGGTTAAAACAATCCCGCAAAGGCCTTAAGAAGAGGTCTGTTGCGGGATTGCTGTTTTGCCGTGTATACTGTGCTGGAATGCTCTTTTTGTATACCGTAAGGATTTTCTTCATGACTAACCCGCCTGAGTTTCTCCGCAGTGTGCCAAAGGTCATGACCTGATTGTCCAATAATGGCATGGTGCTGACAATTCTAATCTCCTGGAACGAGTTTGTGGAACGGAATTATAGCCCGTGGAGCAGGAAATAAAAAGAATTTACCGAAATAGTTTTATTATAACGAAATATTAATTACTTATTAAATTTAACGCAGGGAGGTGTAATGGTTTATGGAAGAATATGGCATTTCATTGAGTGAATTTAGCTCTGCCCATTATTCAAACGACAAGGAAATTACCAAAATATTGGAAAAAAACTGGAGGCATTTTATTACCCACGGAACAGCTAGCATACCAATGCGTAAAGAAATTTTACGTTCCTGGTTGCGTTGCCGTGAAAACTTTGTTGATCCTTACAGGGGATACAATAACAAGATTTTAAGCCATGATGAACTTAAAGACCGTTATCATGATGTTCAGGAAATGATTAACGTGGCAAAACCTGTTATGCGCTCCCTTTATAATTCGATAAAAGGATCCGGTTATATAATCACTATTAACCATAAAGACGGCATAATCATGGAGCTGTTAGGTGACATGAACATCCGCCGGCTTGCCGAATCTCTAGATGTTGTCCCCGGAGCCAGTTGTGATGAAAATATGGTAGGTACTACCGCGCCAGGTATCAGCTTGAAGGAAAAAATCCCTGCGCGGGTTGATTATAAAGAACACTATTGTGAGATTTTTCATTACCTCTCTTGTTCAGCAGCACCAATTTTTAATCCCCAAGGTGGGCTGCTTGGTTGCCTGGTCTTATGTAGCACATATGACAAAGCTCATCCCCATACGCTAGGCCTGGTTATGGCAGCAGCCAAGAATATAGAGGGAGAGATATGCTACCGGGCACTTCATAACAAGCTAAAAAAAACCTATCATTACATTGATACAATAAGTAACGCTATGTCCGAAGGGATGATCTCAATTAATTCCCAGGGCGAAATTATGCATATTACCCGGCAATGTGCTGATATGCTGGGCACTTCTATTTATGAATGCAAGGGAGCTCCGATTGGTAAAGTAATAAATAATGCTGAAACCCTGACGGGG
>JAAYGO010000300.1 GCA_012727685.1 Bacillota bacterium
ACCCGCCCGGGGTACTGCCCCCCGCCGAGAAAATTACGCAAAGACCGCATGAAGAGGTCGAAGCAGTCCTCAAAGGCCCCCTGCACCGCGGAGGCCGCAATATCTATACCATCGCTTACCCGCCATAAACCTGACTTTGCGTGGCGCTTTGCTTGTTGCTTGACCGGGTCGGTAAACGGAGCCCTCACTGAGCGCGGGGGCTCCGCCGCTACCCGGGCTCATTTGTCCTCCTTTGGGCAGCGGTATGCACCGCTTTTATTTTTGCACTGGCAGGAGGCCTGGCGCTTTGAACGCTTCTCAAAACGAACACCGCTTTTTTTATGGCTGGATTGTGGTTGCGATCGGTTTTCTCTGTCTCCTCGCCACTTTCGGGATCAGGTCTTCTTTTGGGGCCTATGTGGCTTCCTGGGAAACAGAGTTTGCCATCGGAAGGACCCAGGTTACTTTAATCTCCGTGATCAGCATGATTACTTTTGTGATCTTCCAACCGCTCATGGGGCGCCTGATCGACTGCCGTGGAACCCGCCTGGTTTTAAATCTGAGCATGCTGTTGACCGGGGGCGGCCTGCTCCTCGCCTCCATGGCTACCGGCTTGTGGCAACTGGTGCTCCTTTATAGCCTGGTTGCTTCCATCGGTATGGCCGGAGGCTCCACGGTGACGGTCCAGGCCGTGGTGACGCACTGGTTTGTGGAAAAAAGGGGCACGGTGATGGGACTGGTGCTCTCGGGGATGGCGGCGGGCCAGCTTGTTGTAGGTCCGGCATCGGTCATGCTCATCGATAGTTATGGCTGGCGCCCGGCTTTGAAAGTGTTCGGCATTGCCGTCCTTGTGATTATTGTGCCGCTATGTTATTTTTTATTTCGCTCCAGGCCGGAAGCGATGGGCCTTGCACCCTACGGGGCGAAAGAGGAAATGGCGGTGGAAACTGAAGCCGAATCTCTCGAGCAACCCTTACCGTCAGAACAAAAGTATTCCATATTTAAGAGCCGTTTCTTTTGGCTTTTAACCACTCCCTACTTTGTATGCGGTTTTACCGATACGGGACTGATCAACACTCATTTTATACCTTTTGCGGAAGGCCAGGGATACAGTGCGGCGCTCATTGCCGTAGTTTACGGTTCGATTGCCATCTTTAGTTTTGCGGGAACGATCGGCGCCGGTTTTCTTTCGGACCGGCTAAACAGGCCCAGGTTCCTGTGTATCATCTACTGGAGCCGTGCCTTCATCTTTTTGCTGCTGTTGACCGTTCTTAACAACCCCGTTGGCCTCTTTCTCTTTGCCGTCATCTTCGGCTTAACCGAGCGGGCCTCGGTTCCTCCTACCGGTTCGCTCTGCGCCCATCACTTTAATGCCCTTTCCATCGGCATGGTCTTTGGCTATGTTTCGATCAGCCACCATCTTGGCAGTGCCTTCGGTTCCTTTATTCCGGGAGTGTTATTTGATCTAACCGGTTCCTATAATCTCATTTTTGCCATCTCCATCGGTTTGCTGTTCATCAGTGGATTGCTGGTATCCAGAATAGCAGAACCTGCCTCCAGCCAAAAGCAACCGGCAGCGGCTGATTATTCCACGAAATAGCTGCCGGGACCCCCATTTTTAGCATAATTTAAGGTTCAATTCAGTTTGTTTTCAGTAAAGCCAGTTATAATAAAGACGTAGAGCTTGATTGTGATTTCGGCAAAGTGGTTTGATCCACTTTTTTTACGGTTCTGCCATTTACGTCAGCTCCTTAAATTCCACCCTTACATTAACCTATCCGGTTCTGCGTCACATTTTCTTGAAAAATGTAATGCCGGGTTTAGAGCAAGTGGTTTGCCGTGCCCGGTGCAGGCAGAATAGAGGGCCATGCCCCGGAAATCTAAGGCGATATCAGGGCATGAAAAGCCTTTGTTTCTTGTGGCTGAAGTTGTAGGAAAAACTCAAGGAGGTGTTATCAATGATGAAGACGGCGCAAACACGTCTTTTCACCATAAACTTTATCTTCATCTGGCTGGCTACATTTAGCCTGATGCTTGTTTTTTATGGTTTGAACTCCACGCTGCCGATCTACATTGAAAGATTCAGCGGGTCGGTGAAGTATGCAGGCCTGGCCATGACAAGCCTGACCATCGCTGCCATTTTGGCCAGGTTGATTGGTGGATATTTGCTGGATCGCTTTGGCCGGCAAATAGTCTTAATTGCCGGGATAGTTGTATTTTTAATCCCTACCATCTTTTATACCTGGATGGTTCCCGTAATCGCCTTGATTGCCTTGCGCTTTCTGCAAGGCTGGGGCTGGGGGGTGGGGCATACCGCCATCAATACCGTGGCCATGGATGTCACGCCGCGTGAAAAACTGGGCCAGGGGATGGGCATCTATACCCTTTCTTTCAGCACTTCTATGGCCCTGGCACCGGCAATCGCATTGTGGTTTATTTACAACTACCCGTTCTGGCAACTGTTTATCATGTGCGCTCTGTTAACTCTCTTCGCCCTTGTTTTGGCGCTCATGATCAAATATCCCCGGATCAAGGTCCAGCCTGCTCCATTTAACTTGAAGGGTTTTGTTGAAAAGGAAGCGCTGCGTCCTGCGGTGACCGGCTTTATCGTCATCTTCGCCAACAGTGCGGTCATGTCCTTTCTGCCCCTTTTTGCCGAAAATATCGGCCTGACGGAGGCGGGGTTGTTCTTTACCGCCATGGCGCTGACCGCGTTTCTCTCCCGGCCCTTTGCCGGACTGGTTTTGGATAAAATCAGAGGGGAGAAGGGATACAGCTTTAATGTTATTTTGGCCGTGGCGATGATGATTGCCGCCATACTCGTCGTGTCACGGGCGACCCTGATGTCACACCTGTTGGCCGCAGGCCTCATCTTGGGGGTGGGAAACGGTTTCATTCAATCAACGCTGATGGTTGTGACCGTCGATAGCGCTCCGGCCTCCAAAAAGGGGCGGGCGATCGCCACCTATTGGGCCTTCGTTGATTCAGGTGTAGCGGCTGGTTCCCTCTGTTGGGGCCTGGTTGCCGCTGCCTGCGGTTTCCGGCTGATGTATGTTTTAGCAGCCATTCCCTTGCTGGCTGCGCTGGCTGTTTTTTTCACATGGCGCAGCCGCAGCGAAGTGCGGCAATCAGCCGCAGGGGGAGATGCCTGCATCGTGAAGCTTCCCTCCTAGCCTGGCACCTGTTGCCAGGCTGCTTCGCCCCTCCCCATGACCGCCTTAGATTTCAGTATTCAGTATAATTTCAGTTAAAGTTAAGGGTTAATTCAGCTTGAAACAGTATCATGGAAATGGATAACATGGGATTCATGTAACCTGAAAGCTGATGAATAGTGAAGTGTATTACAGTTTTCTAAAGGAGGTTTTATCATGAGCGTTTGCCACGTCAATGCGGACGAAATCAGGAAACTAAATGTGATGACGGAAAGGCTGCAAAAGCTTAAAAAGGAATGGGAAGAAGCAAAACCGATCGTTTACGTCGATGACTCGCTTTTATTTACGCAATCGTGGAAAGAGACAGAAGGGTTGCCCATTGATTTGCGATGGGCCAAGGCCTTTGCCAAAAAGCTGCGTGAATGCCCGATCCTGATCCGGGAAGGCGAGCTGATCGTCGGCTCCCTGACCAAGCATGTGCGGGGCGCCAATGTTCTTTGCGCCATGAAGCCGCGCGAGATTCTGGAGCAGCTCGAGCGGGGGGCTTTCGATCGCAAACTAAGCGATATTGCCACCACCTACATCGATCCGGAAGATGCACGGCTGTTAAAAGAGGACGCCGAATACTGGATTGAGCATATGCCGCCCAACTACATCAACGATGCCTTGCGGGAAGAATTTGGCGAATCGCACTTTGATCTGATGATGGACGAGGCGATGGTGTTTGAGGGCCGCGGGGTCAGGCACAACCCGGACAGGGGTTTATTCCAGGGCTGGGGCGCCATGGGCGGCGGGATTACCGGCCCCCGGGGCAAGGTGATCAATGAAGGCCTCAATCATGTTATCGCTGTGGCGCGGGCCGAACTGGAGAAAATGCTGGCGGAAGGGGCTGTCCTGGACGGCTCAGTGGCTGCGGCGCAGCGCAAGTATTACCTTTTAAAGGCGATTATTATTAGCTGCGAGGCGATCATTGACTTTGCCAGGCGGCACGCGGACCTGGCCAGGGAAATGGCCCAAAGGACCAGCGATCCGGTCAGAAAGGCTGAGCTCGAAAGGATCGCCCGGAACTGCGAACGGGTGCCTGCCGAACCGCCGCGCGATTTTTGGGAAGCGGTGCAGGCTGTCCGCTTCTTGCACGTGGTTTGCTGGAAGGAATCGCCGGAGCGTGCCGAGGTCACAATCGGCCGCCTGGATCAGATGCTCTATCCCTACTATGAAAAAGACCTGCGGGAAAACCGGATCACCCGCCAGCAGGCTGCGGAGCTGCTTGGCTGTTTCTGGCTGAAAACGAGAGAGAATGAAAACCTGGTCACGATTAAGCGCGAACACCGGGCTGCTCCCGGAAGCCTGCTGCCGAACGTGACCATCTGCGGCCGTGACAAGGAAGGGCGTGACGCTACCAACGAGCTCTCCTGGATCGTTCTCGAAGTGATGCGCCAGATGAAGCTGTCGGAGCCCGCCGTTTATGTCCGCTATCACGAGGACTTGAGCGATGAGTTCCTGATCTTCGCCCTGGAATGCAATCGCGACTTTGGCGGCGGCAACCCCGCTTTCCTCAATGACAAGCTGGGAACGGATCGTTACCTGGCCCGGGGGATTAAATATGAAGACGCTTCGGACTGGTATGCCAGCGGATGCCTGGCCTATAACCTCGATTGCGCCGAGCACGTGGCCGGCACAATTAACCTCAACCAGCCAAAGATTCTCGAGATTACCTTAAATAATGGCGTTGATCCCCGGACCGGGAAAGAGCTGGGGTTAAAAACGGGCGATGTCACCACATTCACCAGCATTGAACAGCTATACGATGCGTTCCTCAAGCAGGTGGATTATTTTGCCGATAAGCTGCGCCGCCATTACTTCATCTACTGGAGCACCGGCATCGCGAACGATCCGCAGAGCGGGCTCCGGGCGGCCATGCTGTACGAAGATTGCATTCCCAAAGGGTTGGCACCGCGGGAAGGCGGGGCTCGCTACCCGGTAACCCGCATGTCCTGGTTCGGTGACGGCGGTATTACCGATGTTTCCGACTCCCTGGCCGCAATCAAGCACCTGGTCTTCGATCAGAAAAAGATCACCATGGCCGAGTTGCTGGAGGCCCTGAGAGATAACTGGCAGGGTAAAGAACATATCCGGCAGATGTGCCTGAGCGCGCCGAAATATGGCAACGACGACGATTATGTAGACGATATCTTTAACTATATCTCGATGAAGACACAGGAAATTCTGCTCAGCCGGCCGGATCCCTTTACCGGTTTGAAGCCGTTCCTGTTTAAAGGAGCGGCGGCGGGACACGTCGTTCGGGGCAAGGCTATCGGCGCTTTACCCAACGGCAGGAAGGCGGGACAGCCGCTCAATGACGCGGGAACCTCCCCCATGCCGGGTGCAGATGTGAACGGACCGACCGCGGTAGTCAACTCGGCAACCAAGGTGCCGCATGCCTTTGCCACGGTGGGGTTGGCCCATAACATGAAGCTGACGAAATCGCTGCTAAACACCCGTGAAAAACTGATAAAAGTAGCTTCGCTGATCAAAGTGTTCATGGCCCGGGGCGGATGGCACATTCAGTTCAACATCCACAGCCTTGAAGAGCTGCTGGACGCGAAAAAGCATCCGGAGAAGCATAAAAACCTGCTGGTGCGGGTCGGCGGTTACAGCGCTTACTTCGTAGATCTGCCGCCGGAACTGCAGGATGAAATCATCGCGCGTACCCAGCACGCCGTCTAAGCATTTGGCGCCATTCTAGCGGAAAGAGCGATCTTTATAGAAGATCTCTCTTTCCGCGTTCTTTATTCTTTCCGCGTTCTTTATTCTTTCGGAATAGGCGGGAAACTTAAGACGCTATTTCCGGGGACGAGGGTCCATGGCAGGGTATCGACTTGACTAACCGGCGCAGCGGATCGTTCGCCTGGAAACCCATGCCGGTTAAATGATGGAGGAATCAGGAATGGAATCGATTAAAGGGATGGTCTTTAATATCCAGCGTTACAGCATTGACGACGGGCCCGGGATCAGGACCACCGTTTTTTTAAAGGGCTGCCCATTGCGGTGCCTCTGGTGTTCAAACCCGGAATCGCAGAATCCCTGTCCGGAAATAGCGCACCGGGAATCTTCGTGCAAGCGGTGCGGCCGGTGCGTGGAAGTTTGCCCGGTGCAGGCCATTTCACTCACGGAGGGCGCGATCCGGATTGACCGGAACCTTTGTGATAACTGTGGTGAATGTGTTTCGGAGTGCCCCCACGAGGCGTTGAAAATTTTCGGCAAAGAAATGACGGTTGATGAAGTATTTGCCGTGGTGCGTAAAGATAAGGACTATTACAAAGTCACCGGTGGAGGGGTGACGGTATCAGGGGGTGAACCCCTTGCCCAGGCTGAGTTTGCGGCGGCGCTTTTAAAGCGGTGCCAGGAGGCGGGCATACATACATGCCTTGACACCTCGGGTTATGGAGCCCAGCCGGACCTTGAAAAGATCCTGCCCTACACCGCCCTGGTTTTATTTGATTTAAAGCACATGGACCCGGTTTTGCACCGGGAATATACGGGCTGCGACAACGAATTGGTTCTGCGCAACCTCGAGCTGGTGGTAAAAAATGGAACGCCCCTCATCATCCGGATCCCCTTAATTCCCGGCCATAACGATTCCGATGAACAGCTTGCCGCCTTTGCCCGCGTTGCGGCGGAAGTGGCAAAGGGGGCGCCGGTTAACATTATGCCTTATCACCGTTATGGAACGGGCAAATACAAGATGCTGGACCTGCCTTACCAGCTGGATGATTTAAAGCCTCCTGCGGAAGAGAGGCTGCAGAGAGCAAAAGAAATTTTTAATTCCTTTGGGTTGGAGTGCGAGGTTAAAATTTAAAGTTCAAAGATCATCGGGAAAAGGCATCTGGCGGCACGGTCTGTGCTTAAATTGGGGTCTATCAAATCAGCTCTGGACGAGGAGGAGAAACAGGTGATCAAGGTTAAACAGAAAAAAATGGATGAAGAGCAGTTTTTTGAACGGAGAAAAGCCGTCCTCTCTTTATGGCATACCGGCAAGGAAGTGGATCTTGAAGAAGCGGTTGCTTATCAAAAGAGCATGCCGGAGAACAAGAATTTTTGCAAGGTGATCCAGAAGCTAAAAAAAGAAGGAAAATCCGTGGTCTTTCCCCGGGCGGGAACTCCCCTGGTGGAAGATGAAATTGAGCTGGTCCGCGCCCTCTATGATGCGGGTGTGCCCCTGCTGCCCTGCACAACCGACAGCTATACCCGCCACCTGCAGTTTGAAAAGGTTGAGCAGGCCCTTGAGGAAAGCATTAAGAGCGGGCGCCCCAAATTAAATGGTTTCCCGATCATTAACCATGGCGTGAAAAACACGCGGCGAGTGGTGGAATCGTGCGGCGCAGCCTTCAACCCGCGGACCTCTCGCCTTTCCAACAGCCTGGTTGGAGAAATTGCCTTTGCTTCCGGCATGACCGCACAGCCCTGCAGCTTTTTCCCCTGGTTCGGCAGCTATGATAAGACGGCGACCCTGGAGGAGTGCATTGACACCGCCCAGTACCTGGCCCGCTTGATGGGCTGGTATGCCGAACAGGGGGTCATCTTAACCAGCGACCTGCACGGCTGGCTGCCGAACGGCGTCTTTCCCATCAGCATAAACGTGGCCACAATGATCATCGAAGGCCTGGTGGTCGCAGAACAGGGAGTGAAAAGCGTGCTCCCGCTGGTGGAGTGCCAGGGGCATCTGGCCCAGGACATTGCCGCCATCAGGGTCACGCCGCAGCTTTTGCGCCGCTACCTGGATCGCTTCGGCTACCAGGATGTAATCATCCCCGGCACGGCAGCCCAGCAGGTTCCCCTGTATGCCTTCCCGCGCGACCTGGGCGGCGCCTTTGGCTACGTTACCTATACCTGCTTCGTGGGGGCGCTGGGCAAGGCGGAAGTGGTGTCACCACGCTCCATCGACGAGGGCATCGGCGTGCCGACCAAGGAGGCCCATGTAGACACCTACCGGGCGGCCAACTGGATCCTCAACGTGGTCAGGACACAGAATATTGAATTCGACAACGAGGAGATCCAAACCGAATCGAAAATCCTCGAGGCGGAGGTGACGGCGATCCTCGAAGCTGTCCTAAATCTCGGTGGCGGCGATATCGTGGTTGGCGCCATCAAGGCCGTAGATGCCGGAGTCCTCGACTCGCCGTTCCCCTTAAACATTCACGCCAGGGACCAGGTACTGGGCGTACGGGATAGCCAGGGCGCATGCCGCTACGTGGAGTTCGGCAACTTGCCCATTCCGGAAGAGATTAAGGACTTTCATCGCGAAAAGGTGACCGCGCGGGAGAAAGCGGAAGGAAGAAAGATGGATTATTACGTGGCGATTGATGATTTCTGGGCGATCAGCAAAGGAGCGCTCGTGGGAACGCCGCGCCAATAAATACTGTTTATTTCTAGAATAGGGGAGGCGCATGATCAAATGAAGAAGGATAAACCGACAGTGATTACCGGAACCATCGGTGTAGATGCTCATGTGATCGGCACCAAGGTCTTGTCGCGGGCACTGCGGGATGCCGGGTTTAACGTGGTGGAGCTGGGCGCCCTGACGCCACCGGAAGAGTTTATCAAGGCGGCCCAGGAAACAGATGCCGATGCCATGCTGATCAGTTCCCTCTACGGGATGGCGGAACTGGATGTGCGGGGCTTTAAAGAGAAATGCATCGAGGCGGGCCTGGGCGATGTTCTGCTGTATATCGGCGGGATCCTGGGCGTTTCCCGGCATGACTTTGAAGAGGACGTGGTAAAATTCAAAGCCCTGGGCTTTGATCGGGTCTACCCGCCGGAAGCGGATATCAATGCCGCCATCGAGGATTTGCGGGCGGATCTCCGGGCCAGGAGCAAGCTCTAAGCGGCCGGAAAGCGGGACGATGAACGGGATCAGGATCTTTATTGATTTTGGCAGCACCTTTACCAAGATGGTGGCCTTTGATTTGGAGAGCGAAACCGTGGCGGGCAGGGTTCAGGTTCCCTCCACTGTTGATCGCGATATTACGTGCGGGCTGGAAGAGGCTTTTGCTGCCATCTCAAGGGAGGTCAAGGTCGGAGCCCTTGAGCGCAAGCAGGCGGTGGCTTGCAGCAGCGCCGCAGGGGGCTTGCGCATCGTCTGTGTCGGCCTGGTTCCGGATTATACGACCAAGGCGGGGCGCATGGCCGCCCTGGGCGCAGGGGCCAGGATCGTGGGAGAGTACTCCTTTGAGCTTTCCGCTGAGGAGCTGGCCGAGATCGAGGAGATTGCCCCCGACATCGTATTGCTCACCGGCGGCACGGACGGGGGCAATAAGAAGGTGCTCCTTTACAACGCCTCCCTGCTTGCCAGGTCAGGCCGGGAGATTCGCAATGTGATCGTGGCAGGCAACAAGTCTGCCTACGATGAAATTAAATCCATTTTTGCCGGCTCCGATAAAAAGATCATTTTTACCAGGAACGTGATGCCTGAACTCGGGGTCCTTGATGTTGATCCGGCCAACAGGGAGATCCGGGAGCTGTTTAT
>JAAYGO010000099.1 GCA_012727685.1 Bacillota bacterium
CACCGTAGAGATGGGGATCATCGAAGGTCCGCTCACCCCGGATTTAAAAGAGACATTGGTCCGGGAAGGGATCTTTACCCGCTGGCTGATGCGCGATCAGCTATACTTAATCGTTCCGAACAACGAGACTTACCGGAACACCGAAAACGCCTCCCTCGACGATCTAAAGGAGTTGCCGCTGATCATTCGCGAAGAGGGATCGGGGATCCGCACCACGCTAGAGCAGACCATCCGTAAACAGGGGCTGCAACTGGCGGAGCTCAAGGTCGTTCAGGAGCTCAATACCACCAACGCGATCCTGTCCGCCGTTGCTTCGGGGATCGGGGTAACGCTGCTGCCGAAAATGGTGGTGAGCAAAGAGCTGCGCCTGGGCTACCTCAAGATTATCTCCTTAAACGGCCTCCAGTTTGAACATGATTATACCCTGCTCTATTACCCGCAGACCATGAAAAAAAAGGCATACAATGCCTTTTACAAGCTGCTGGCCTCCAAGGAACGGGGTTTCGCCTGATCGCCGGGGCTGTCCCAACATTGAGACAGCCCCTCCCTGCGGACTGAAGCGCTGGCATTCGCCCCGTTTAGCCGCAGTCCGGCTCCGCTTTCTGCTCCTGAACCGGGCGGCCGAAATCGTCTGCGTAGCGGATGATGTCGTCTTCACCGAGGTAGCTTCCGTTCTGCACCTCGATCACCTCCAGCAGCTCGCTGCCGCAATTCTCCAGGCGGTGCTTCGCCCCGGCGGGAATGAAGGCGCTTTCTCCTTTCCGCCGCCGCAGCTTCTCTTCGCCTACGGTAATTAAAGCCTCTCCCCGGACCACGATCCAGTGCTCCGAGCGATAGCGGTGGCTCTGCAGGCTTAGCCGCTTTCCCGGTTCGACGGAGACCCGTTTCACCTGGTAACCCTCGCCCACCTCCAGGGTCGTAAAGCTCCCCCAGGGGCGGTAGACGGTGCGGTGCTGCAAGGATTCGGGGGCACGGCTTTGCGCCAGTGCCTCTGCCAGCCCCCGGACCTCCTGGGAGCGGGACAGCGGGCAGACCAGCAAGGCGTCGCCGGTCTCCACCACGGCCAGGTTTTCGCCCCCGATGACGCCCACCAGGCGCGGCCCGGCAAGCACCAGGCTGTTGCGGGTATCGATGAGCATGGCCCGACCCTCGGCATAGTTGCCAGCTTCGTCTTTGGGCGCAATCTTGTGAAAAGCTTCAAAGCTGCCCACGTCGCTCCAGGTGATCTCCGCCGGGATCACCGCCACCCCCGCCGCTTTCTCCATGATCCCGTAATCAATGGAGATGGGCGTTATTTTGGCATAAGCTTCGCTGATGGAGCGGCTGTCCGCAAAATCGATCCCTTCGAGGGCGGCCGCTGTCTCCGGCAGGTAGCGGCGGAAGGCGGCTCTGAGCGTCCCCACTTTGAACATGAACATGCCGCTGTTCCACAGGTAGCGGCCGTCTGCCAGGTAGGCCGCCGCCCGCTCCCGGTCCGGCTTTTCCACGAAGCGCTCCACCTGGAAGGCGCTCTCATCGAGCGGCCGCCCCAGGCGGATATAGCCGTAACCGGTTTCCGGGTACTGGGGGGCGATCCCGAAGGTGACCAGCCCGTATTTCCCGGCGGCCGCCTCGCCCCGCGCCAGGAGTTCCATAAACTTATGGCCGGAGGGGATGAAGTGGTCCGACGGAAGGACCGCCATGATCGCTTCCTCTCCTGTGCGCCTGGCGAGGAACCAGGCAGCCAGCCCGATGGCCGCGGCGGTGTTGCGCGACTGGGGCTCGCACAGCAGGGTCAGGGAAGCCGGATCCAGGTCCATGCCCCGGAGCTGGCGCCTGATTTCGCCTTCCTGGTCTTTGTGGGTGACAACGATGATCCGCTCCGCCGTTACTGTTGGCGCCACCCTGGCGACGGTCTCTTGAAAGAGGCTTCTCCGGTTTCGGCCAAAGGTCAGGTATTGCTTCGGAAATTGCTCCCGGCTGAGCGGCCAGAGGCGGGTGCCGCTGCCGCCGGCTAGAATGACAGCATACATATGAAGCTTCACCCCCTGCAACGCTCTTCTTTGAAAATGCGAGATTCCAAGTTCAAGTCCCCCTCACCCTGCCCCTCTCCCCCAGTGGGGGGAGAGGGGATTGAAAGGGACTATTTTCCTAGTTCTGCAGGTGCCCCCGCCAGCGGGGGCACTGTCACTGGGGCATAGTCGTCTGCTCCGCTCTTTGCTCTGGTGAAACGATCCAGGCACTGGGAGGAATGCTTAGCCGCTTTCCCCCCGCGGCGAGGCTGCGGCCACTTCGCTGATCCCCCCGTAACCCTGGTGCGAGGTCAGGTGCATCTGGTGCAACGCCATCAACAGGGAGAGCGTCGATTCGCCGCCCTGGTTCAGGTTCACTCCGCCCGGCATGAGCCCGTCGCAGCAGCCGCCGGTGCTAAAATCATAGAGGGGCTGGTGGATATCGTTGTGGCCAAAGAACCAGTTGAACGACCAGTCCATGGCCATCTGCCAGCGGTGCTCTCCGGTGGCCAGGAAGGCCTGGGCGCAGGCGTCGACCAGGGCCGCCGCATCGAGGGGCTGCTGGTCGAAGAGGGCTTTCTGGCCGCCGCGCCGGTACCAGCCGTTGTTGCCCACCAGGGAGAGATGGCCCTCGTCGGGATCGGTCTGGATGGAGATCAGCCAGTTCAGGGCTTTGAGCCCCGCCTGCAGGAAGCGCTCCTCCTGCAGGTAACTCCCCGCGGCAATGAGGGCCTGCGGGATACGGGCATTGTCATAGGTGACGATATCTTCAAACCAGAACCATTCCTTGATGGCGTATTCGGAAAACTTGCGGTAGAGCCGGCCGCTCAGCTCCTCCAGCAGCTTGCGCGCCTCCGGGTCCCCGCCGAAGCGCTTCAGGTAATGGAACAGCCCGAGGATGGCAAAGGACCAGGCGCGGGGCGAGCTAAAGGTGGGCAGAGCCAGGAGGCACTGCTTGAAAAAGCGCGTCACCAGGCCCAGGAGGTTGTCATCGGGCGGATGGGCGATGGTGTAGCCGAGGGCCCAGACGCTGCGACCATGGCAGTCCTCGGAGCCGATCTCTTCCAGCCACTGGCGCTGGTACGAGAGAAAGTTGCGCATGCGCTTCTCTTCCTGGTTGTAGGCGTAAAGGAGGAAGCTGAGGTAAGTGCGGAAAAGGGGCAGGATGCTTTCCTCCTTGAAGAGGCGCCAGTTCATCACCGTGACGAGCAGCGCCCGGGCATTGTCATCGGTGCAGTAGCCGTGCACGCGGTCGGGGACCGTGTAGAGGGCATGCTGAAAGAGGCCGGTGTCGTCGGTCAGGGTCTGCAGGTGATCCAGCCTTATTTCAGGCAGAACCGCGCTTTCGGTTACGGCCAGGCTCTGCATCGATTTTAAGGCCGGGCTGTATTCGAGCAGCGATTTTTCAAAGGCGGCGGCGTAGCTGCGGGCCACCTCGCGCCAGGTCATCTTCCGCCCGTACTGGTAGGCGAGCTTGCGCATGCGGGTGCGCAGCTCCACGTCACGGATCAGCTTGATCAGGGTGTCGGCCAGAGCATCGCTGTCACGGAAAGGCACCAGGCAGCCGCGTCCCTCGGCCAGCAGCTCCCGGGCATACCAGTAGGGGGTGGAGACGACCGCCTTGCCGCAGGCGAGGGCATAGGCCAGGGTGCCCGAGGTGATCTGATCTTTATTGACATACGGTGTGAGGTAGATATCGGTCGCCACGAGAAATTCGATCAGCCGCTCGGTGCTCACGTACTGGTTGTAGAAGGTGATATAATTCTGGAGCCCCTTTTCCCGAACCAACTGCTCCAGCTGGTGGCGGTATTGTTCGCCGTAGCGGCGCTTCACCTCGGGATGGGTTGCCCCGAGGATGATATAGAGCACCTCCGGGTAGCGATCCGCCACCTTCTCCATGGCGCCGATGGCATATTCGATTCCCTTGTTCGGTCCCAGAAGGCCGAAGGTGAGGAGCAGGAGCCGCCCTTCCGCCTGGAACCGGTCCTTGTAGAAGGAGGGATCGAGAAAGGGGACGTCGGGGGTCCCGTGGGGGATCACCACGATCTTGTCGCCGGGGAGGCCGTAAACTTCCTCCAGGAGCTGCACCGCCATCTGCGCGTGCACCACCACCAGGGTGGAGAGCTCGGCGATATGGGTCAAGGTTTTTTTCTGCCCGGCGGTCGGTTCGGCGAGGATGGTGTGGAAGGTGGTAACCACCGGCTTCTTCAGGTTGCGAAGGAGGTGGATGATATGGCTGCCGTCATCCCCGCCGAAAATCCCAAACTCGTGCTGCAGGGAGACCACGTCGATGGGCGATACATTGATGAAGTCGGCAGCCCTCTGGTAGTCTCCGCGGTGCTGCTCCCGGATATGAAAGCTGACATCCCCGCCGTACTTGTAGCCCTGGGGCCTGTTGTTGAGGGCGATCACTTCGATGAACTGCTGGCTGTTATTGTGGTTGCCCTCGCTATGGAGCTGCCGGAAGTTTTCGGCCAGGTCCGCGGTGTAGGTGGCGATGCCGCAGCGGCGCGGCGGGTAAGTGGAGATAAAGGCCACCTTTAGCGGCTTGTACAGACTGCCGAAATGCATGGTATCACCTCGCTTTTAGCTCGTCATCTAAAGCTGTCTATTTTTAATAATTTGCCGGTAAAGATCCCGATAGCGCCGCACCATGACCTCCACGGTGAAGTGGGCTTCAACCCGGGCGCGGCAGCGACGCCGCGACAGTTCCTTAAGCCGGGGGAGGCAGGCGCGCGCCTCTTCGGCCCGCTCGATCAGAAAGCCGGTCTCCCCATCGGTGATCAGCTCCGGCATGGAGCCGCGCTTGCAGGCGATCACCGGGGTGCCGCAGGCCATGGCCTCCACCACGCTTAGGCCAAAGGGCTCGTCAAAGTTGATCAGGTGCAGCAGGGCCATGGCCCCGCCGAGGAGGGCCCCCTTGTCGGCGGGGCCCACCGGGCCGATATATTTGATCCGGTCATTGTCCAGGTAGGGCGCCACGGAGCGTTCAAAATAATCGCGGTCCTGGATAATCCCGGCCATGATCAGCGGCAGGCCGCTCTGCCGGGCCAGGGCGATCGCTTCGGCGGCGCCCTTGTCGTGGTGAATCCGCCCGAAGAAGAGCAGGTAGCGCCCCGGCCCGGGGGAGAAGGGGTACTGCTCCACCGGGATGCCGTGATAAATGGTGGCGCAGTAGTCGAGGCTCGGATCGCGGTCGGCATTGCTGATGGAGACGTAGTGCACCCGCCGGTTATACTTTTGGTAGACGGGCAGGATCCTGGGCGATGAAAAGCCGTGGATCGTGGTCAGCACCGGCGTCTGTACCAGGCCAGCATAGGTCAGCGGCAGGAAATCAAAGTGGCTATGGATCAGGTCGTAGCGATCCGCCTCTTCAAAGAGCGACGCAATATGCAGGCATTCCCAGACCTTTGGATCAAGGGAGTCGTCCTCGGCGTAGGGGCGCGGTGCCACGGCGCGGAGGCGGGCCCTGGTCTGCGAATCCGCGGTGGCATAGAGGGTTACTTCCACCCCTTCCCGGACGAGACCTTCGGTCAGCCAGCTCACCACCTGCTCCCAGGGGCCGTAATGGCGGGGCGGGGTGCGCCAGGCAATGGGCGACAACATGGCGATTTTCATTGGGGAGGCGGCAGCCCTCCTTTATTTACGTTGCGGTGTCATGCAAGAGATAGTCCAGCAGCTCGTCGAGACGGGCTGTGGCCAGGCAGACCGTCGTATCGGCGGCGCCGTAGTAGACCATCAGTTCGTTGGTCTCCTCCTTTAATACTGCCCCCGTGGGGAAGGTCACCCCCGGCACGTCGCCGACCCGCTCGTAAGGCTCGCGGGGTCCGAAGACCCATTCGTCGCTGCGCCTGATGATTTTCCACGGTTCTTCCAGGTCGAGCAAGGCCAGGCCGACGCGGTAGAGGGCGCCGGAAACGGTCATTCGCACCCCATGATAGATGATCAGCCAGCCTTCTGGGGTCTCGATGGGCGGCGGCCCCAGGCCGACCCGGGTGCTATCCCATTGGCCGGGACGCACGGGAATGAGGATTTTGTGATCGCCCCAGTATTTCAGGTCCGGCGAAAAGGCAATCCAGATATGGGCTTCGCCCCGGATGATGGGGCGGTGGATGAGCACGTAGCGATCCTTGATCATACGCGGAAAGAGCGAAGCATCCTTGTCTTCGGGGGGCAGCATGGGCCCTCTGCGTGTAAAGGTACGCAAATCTTTGGAAAGGGCCAGCGACACCATGGGCCCGTCCTTGGAAAAAGAGACATAGGTGACGGCGAATTCCTCCCGTTCGTGCAGCCAGGCGATACGGGGATCCTCGACTCCCCACTGTTCCTCGTTGTAGGCCGGGCTGGGCATCAGCGTGGGCTGGTCATCAATTTGCCAGCTTGTGATGCCATCTTTGCTGCGGGCGAAAGTGAGGTGTGAAAAGCCGCGCATGTCTTCAACCCGCACCAGCAGCCAGGTCTCGCCGTTGTGCCGCACCGCTCCCGGGTTGAAAGTTGAATTGGCCGGGTAGGGCCAGCGCTCCGGAGAGAGAATCGGGTTTCCCTCGTAGCGGCGGAAAAGCCGCCGGTACTCACATTTGCTCATCTTGCGATACTCCTTTTCAATTCTTTTTCTGTCTGCTGATTGAGGATGTGGTTATATGATTTTTGGATGGTTAATATAGCCGGGCAACGGTCCGGTTGCGCATTTATTAATAAATAAACTTCTTCTCTCCCCTGGAAAACTCCTTCTTTTCCAAAGGGAAGGCGCGAGCGCAACAGTTAACAATGTGATTGGGCAGAAAAAAATATCCCGTAGACAGGCACAACATGGCGCCGCGCCGCATAGAATTTAGGTACTTTGAAAATCGGGGGTGGCGCTTTCAATGCTTTTGCTGCTGTCGCTGATCGCGGCGCTGCGCGAGATCTGGCTGATGATCGGCCAGATCCAGAATAACTCGTTTCCGCAGCCGTTTTCACCGCAAGAGGAACAGAAATATTTGCAAAGGATGGCCGAGGGTGACGAGGAGGCCAAGCAACTGCTGGTGGAGCACAATCTGAGGCTTGTGGCCCATGTGATCAAGAAATTTGAAAATACGGGGGAAGAAAAAGAAGACCTCATTTCCATCGGCACGATCGGTTTAATCAAGGCGATCAATACTTTTAACCAGCAGCACGGCACCCGCCTGGCCACTTATGCAGCCCGCTGCATTGAAAATGAAATCCTGATGTTTTTGCGCTCCAATCAAAAGAAGAAGCAGGAGATCTCGCTGCAGGAGCCCATTGGTGTGGATAAGGAAGGCAACGAAATCACTTTAATGGAAGTGATCGCCGGGGACGATACCATCCTGGACACCGTGGAACTGAATCTTTTGCAGGAAAAGATGGCCGAAATGATCGATGGGCTGAAAGCGCGCGAGAAAAAGGTGATCCTCATGCGTTTCGGCCTTGGCATGGGAAAGCGCCATACCCAAAAGCAGATTGCCGCTCAACTGGGCATCTCGCGCTCCTATGTGTCGCGCATCGAAAAGCGCATCATCCAGAAGCTGGAACAGGCCTTCAACGTCCAATAAGCAGGCGTCGGGCATTCGAGACTCTAATTCTAGCCCCCCTCACCCTGACCCTCTCCCTCCAAAGAGGGGGGAGAGGGGATTTATAAGAACGCGCCATCTTCATCGCACTGAAGGCGTCCCCCGACTGAAGGCGTCCCCCGTATCTATAAGGCATGAATGTCTCTAGACTCACTCGTTCACAGTCGCTCCAGCTCCCAGTGACCGGATACAAGGAGTTACATTACCCTGATTTCCCACCGTTGTTTTTCCTTCTGGCCTCTGGCTACCGGCCTCTGACCTCTAAATCACAGGTGATTGACTACCAGGTCGCCCACTTCGCTGGTGGTGTAGCCCATTTGCCCGGCATTGAGGCTTTTCAGGTGTTCCCGGCATACGGTGGCCACAGCCGTCTCAATGCAGCACGCCGCCTCTTCTTCGCCGAGGAAGTCCAAAAGCATGGCTGCGGCATTGATGGCGGCCAGGGGGTTGATTACGTTTTGCCCGGCGTACTTGGGCGCCGAGCCGCCGATGGGCTCGAACATGGAAACACGGCCCGGATGCAGGTTGGCGCCGGCGGCAATGCCCATGCCGCCCTGGATCATTGCCCCCAGGTCGGTAATAATGTCACCGAACATGTTGTCGGTGACGATCACGTCAAACCATTCCGGGTTTTTAACCATCCACATGCAAATGGCGTCCACGTGGGCGTAATCGGTGGCGATATCGGGATATTCCGTTGCGATCTCCTTGAAAGCGCGCTCCCAAAGGTCAAAGGCATAGGTGAGCACATTGGTTTTGCCGCACAGGGTCAACTTGCGCCGCTGCCTTTTACGCCGGCAGTATTCAAAGGCATAGCGCAGGCAGCGTTCGACCCCGTAACGGGTATTGATCGATTCCTGGATCGCCACTTCTTCCGGGGTCCCCTTGCGCAAAAAGCCGCCGCCGCCGGCATAAAGGCCTTCGGTGTTTTCCCGAACCACCACGAAATCGATCTCTTCGGGCCCCTTGTCTTTCAGGGGGGTGGCTACCCCTGGATATAACTTGACCGGCCGCAGGTTGATATACAGATCCAACTGGAAGCGCAGCTCGAGGAGCAGCCCCTTTTCCAAAATCCCCGGCTTAACATCGGGATGGCCGATGGCCCCTAAGAGAATGGCGTCAAAAGCCTTCAACTCCTCCAGCACGCTTGCCGGGAGCAGCTCGCCGGTGCGCAGGTAGCGTTCTCCCCCCAGGTCGTAAGTGACCGTCTCCATGGCCAGGTTAAACTTTTCCCGCACCGCCTCCAGCACCTTTAAGCCTTCGCGAACCTGTTCCGGTCCGGTCCCGTCGCCGGGGATTACCGCAATCTTATACATTTGCTCAGCCTCCTTGATACCGAAAAAGCCAGTCCTAATTTTGCCGTTTTTTGTTTTCCCTATCATACCCTATCGCAGAGGCGGGAAGCAAGGGATTCCTTAATGAGAGCCATTTGCGTTGTAATGAAATTCCTTAAAAAAATAGTGTGTTCCCCACCCCCTATTGTAAAAGGCAAGCAGATATGGAGGGGTTTCAAACATTAGACTGGCTCGATTTAACACTTAATTTTTAGAGACACCACTCCCATCACTGGTAGTATTATGCCCTTACCGTCCATGGCTAACTTGCGGCCAAAGCCAGGCAAAAGCTGGTAGCATTGTTTCACTAAGGTGTCAAAAATCTCATCAATTAAGTCCTTATGCTCAAAAAGTTTCTTTAAAAACCGG
>JAAYGO010000178.1 GCA_012727685.1 Bacillota bacterium
AACTTAAGCGCAAGGTCAAACCGGAGATTGACTGGCTTTACGAGACCAAATGTGATCGTTGTGGTGGTAAGGCAACCACGACTTATACGGTTTATTCACAAGTTTTCCAATGCCCCCGGTGTCTTGAGAAGGTACCGTTGTTCGATTGCATTGAAACTCAGGGTATTACTGCACAAGGTAAGCCCAGAAAAATCAACGCCTGCCCCCATTGTTACAAAAAGGGTAAGATGGAGGAGATCAACACACGGGCGGAGAAGTTCGGCGCAGTTCCGGTACTGATAAGTTACCGGTGCGAGAACGGTTGTAAGCCTCCCCATGGTAAGCGGCGGCATAATGACCCGGAAGAAAAAAAGCGAGAATATTTCCAAACATATGATCTTGGAAAGATTCGGGAGATCGAGGCTAAAAAGATACCCTATTGGTATCCTAAGGATCGGATGATGCACGCACCAGAAGATCAAGAATGCTGGGGAGTCAAGTGGCGAGCCGGGACAAGCAATTTTCGCACAGTTGACGAACTTTTTACTAAGCGCAACCTTTGGGCATTGGCGGCAATTTTGGCGTCTATAAAAAATATAGAAAATCCTATTATTCGGGATGCCATTACATTCTGTTGGAATTCGGTACTTTTAAATCTTAGCCGTATGACGACAAATAGGGATCGTCTTGGTTTTTTGAAAGGGACCTACTATCTTCCACAAGAATGTAGGTGTACAAATGTGTGGGGAACTTTAGCGAACAAGTTTCGCATGATGATTTCAGGATGGAAAGCCATTAATGCAATAGATACTACTGATTTAATGATCAGTACTAGTGATGCTCGTTCTATTCCAATACCATCAAATAGTGTGGATTATATATTTACTGATCCGCCCTACGCTGGCAAAGAACAATATGGTGAGCTTAACTTTGTTTGGGAAGCCTGGCTTGGTTTTGATACCCATTGGCATGACGAAGAAATAATCGTAAACAAAATTCGTGGCAAGACCGAAGAAGACTGGGCGAATATGATGCGTCAGGCAATGGCTGAATGTTACCGCTTGCTTAAGCCAGGTCGTTGGCTTTCCCTTTGTTATCACGACACATCTGAAGGTACATGGGCTTTAATACAGGACATCATGGCAGAAAGCGGGTTTGTAGTCGACCAAGCTGATGTAGCATTGTTCATAGATACGGGACAAAAATCTTACAATCAAAAAGTTGCAGATAAAGTTAATAAACGTGATTTAGTTATCAACTTCCGCAAACCCAAACCCGGCGAGTTGATACCTTCCATTGCCATCACCGGTGATGAAGACAAAACAACTTTTACCGAAAAGGTCCGCCAAATAATCCAGGATTATCTTGAAGCAAACCCGGGTAGCACGAAAGACCGTATCTACGACGAAGTGGTTAGTCGTATGGTCCGCTGTGGCCAGATGGAAGCGCATGATTTTGATAGTATTCTGAGAACAGTGGCCGAAGAAGTAAAGACTCCAGTAATGAAGAATTTGTTTGAAAAGAAGGAACCTGATCTTTCTGGTACTCATGGAATAGCGAGATGGTATCTTAAAGAGACTCAATTGGATATTTTCGATGAGGCCGAAAGCGCCCGAGAAGAGGCGGCTGCACAGAAGATTGGTGCATTTATTAAAAAATTCATGAGCGAGAATCCGGGTACGGAAGGGGTTCACTATAGTGATCTCTTCGAACACTATATTTATACTGTAAATGATAAGCCGCGCCGTCAATTGATTGAAATTCTACCCGACTATTTTTATAAGACAGAACAGGGGACATGGCGTCTTCCTTGTTCCGAGGAAGAGGAAGAGGCTAAGCGGGAGGCCCGAGTCAAAGGCTTAAGCCGGAGAGTGAAACGCTATCTTGTCCAACTC
>JAAYGO010000219.1 GCA_012727685.1 Bacillota bacterium
ATATCGGCCCCTGCGGCAAGATCCCGGCCGCCCATGTAGACAGCGAGAATGGGTTTTTTCGGATTTTTCTTTCTCATTTCAATGATCGTATGGGCGGTTTTTTCAGGCTCAGTCGACGCTGTCGGGCAAACAAGTACCAGCAAGCTGTCCACATTTTCATCTTGGAGAACCTTTTCCAAGGCAAAGCGATAGCGATCATCGTTGGCGTCTCCTAGGATGTCGACAGGGTTATAGATATTGCCTTCGGCCGGCAGGTTCTCCCGCAAGCTATCGAGCGTTTCTTTGGTAAAGCGGGCCATGGCCAGACCATATTGTTCAATGGCGTCCGTGGCGATAATTGCCGGACCACCGGCGTTGGTAACGATGGCCACACGGTTGCCGGCGGGAAGCGGCTGGGTGGCAAAAGCGCGTGCCAGGTCAAACAGCTCGTTCATATCCTCCACCCGCAATACGCCGCTCTGGCGAAAAGCGGTATCGTAGGCCCGGTTGCTGCCGGCCAGGGCGCCGGTATGTGAACTTGCCGCCTGGGCGCCGGCGGAACTGGTCCCGGATTTTAAGATGATAATCGGTTTCTTTTTGCTCGCTTCGGAGCAGACGCGCACAAATCTTTCACCATCGGTGACATCTTCGAGATAACAGATGATGACACGGGTTTGCGGGTCTAAAGCGCAACTTTCAATGATGTCGATTTCGTCTAGATCGGCCTTATTGCCTAAGCTGACAAAGCGCGAAAAGCCCATGCCCATGGTAAAGCTCCAGTCGAGGATGGCCAAGAGCATGGCGCCGCTTTGAGAGATAAAAGAAATATGGCCTTGATTGGGGAGGCCACGGGAGAAGGAGGCGTTTACAGGGGTATGGGTGTCCATCACGCCGACGCAGTTGGGACCAATCATGCGCATATTATAGCGGCGGCATATGGCTTGCAGTTCACGTTCCCGTTTTGCGCCTTCCTTTCCGATTTCCTTGAAGCCTGCCGTAATCACAATCAAGCCCTTCACGCCGGCTTCGCCACACTGCCTGGCCGCCTCAACGGCCCTTTCCGCCGGGATGGAGATTACGGCCAAATCCACGGGTTTGTTAATCTTGTCGATCGAAGGGTAGCATTTGAGTCCGGCGATCTCTTTCTCCTTGGGGTTGATCGGATAGATCTCGCCTTTGTAGCCGCTTTTGATTAGGTTGTCAACAATTGCGTAGCCTATTTTTTTCGGTGAACTCGAAGCACCAATTACAGCTACATGCTTGGGGTTAAATAAAAAGCTCAGTTCGTCCATCAGACATTAACCTTTCTTAAACTTTGTCTTTTTATTTTGTATTTTTAAATAGTGACAGCCGCTGTCCAAGCAATATTTTATCCAAAGATACCTATTAAAGCAAGGATCGATTGAACAAAAGGAAGAAGTTTTTATATTTTGATTACGGAATCAATTTTCATAGTAAAACTGGATCAGCAAAAATTAAATTTTTCGATAGTTGCTTTGTTCACCGGCCTTGTGTATAATGCTGGCCGGCATCCGCGCTGGGTTCCTGATGTTGCAGCGGAGTAAAGGAACATTTGCTCCATATAAATATTACAATACAAAAGGTTCCCTGATCGATTGACTTTTATCATCAGTTTGTTAAAATGTATTTTGATGCTTTTGAGAAAACTTTTCCATACAAGGGAGGTATCAGAGGTGAGCGCTTTAGGCCGTCATGTTTTGGCAGAATTCTACGGCTGCCCGCCAGATAAGCTTAATAATCCAGCCCAGATTAAACAAGATATGATGGCGGCGGCTCTGGAAGCGGGAGCTGAAATTGTGGAAACAGTGTTCCACCAGTTCAGCCCGCAGGGCGTCAGCGGCGTGGTCGTAATATCGGAGTCTCATCTGGCCATACACACATGGCCTGAATTCGGCTATGCTGCGGTAGATATCTTTACCTGTGGTCAGACCGTTGACCCGTGGGTATCGTGCAACTACTTGAAACAGAAGTTTGCTGCACAAAATATGACTGGCCGGGAAATTAAGCGCGGCATCTTTGATGTAGAGCTACCGCATAAACCGGCTGTTTAAGGGCTGATTTGAGATAAAGCTCAATCGCCGATCTAAAATCATTAAGGAGGCGGCGAATTGTCTTCACCGGAAAAAGAGCATAAGTGGTTTATTGAGCAGACTTCGCCCGGCACGGCGCATATGTTTGCCATCAAGGATTACCTGGTGGCTACCCGGACTCCGTATCAGCAGGTGGAGATCGTTGATACGTATTTTTTTGGACGCATGCTGTTTTTAGACGGAAAAGTCCAGTCGGCGGAATTGGATGAGCAGATTTACCATGAGGCGCTGGTTCACCCCGCGATGCTGATGCATGAAGAGCCGCGCCGTGTACTGGTCATCGGCGGCGGCGAAGGGGCTACCCTGAGGGAGGTGCTGCGGCACCCCACCGTTGAACAGGCTGTCATGGTCGATATTGATCGTGACGTAGTGGCGTTGTGCAAAGAATATCTGCCGCAGTGGCACCGGGGCAGTTTTGACGATCCCCGCGTAAAGCTGCTGCACCAGGACGCCAGGAAGTTTCTGGAGGAAAACGAGGCGCACTATGACGTGATGATCATCGACTTGCCCGAACCGGTTGAAGAGGGTCCGGCGCGGCGTCTGTTTACCTGGCAGTTCTATAGCCTGGTCAAAGAAAGGTTAAATGCAGGCGGGATTATGGCGCTGCAGGCTGGCGATTTCAGCTTGCCCTTCCTGGAAGCACATAGCGCTATTTACAACACCATCAAGCAGGTAATGCCTGATTTGCATTCCTACAGCGCCTTTATTCCTTCCTTTAATTCGGATTGGAGCTTTATCGTTGCTTCCAAAGACTCGACCATCGGCGCTTTCGAAGCGAACGAAATCGATCGGCGCGCCGGGGAGCGGCATCTCGCGTTAGATTATTACGCCAGCGAAACCCACCGCCGCATGTTTGCCATACCGCGAAATATCCGCAAGCGGCGCAACGCGGAAACAACTATTATCGATGATGACCGGCTCTTGACGATTTACTAGCCTTAAACTTCAAAGGAGGCGCAGCGGTGCAGCGCGAACGAACCTTTATCATGGTAAAGCCTGACGGAGTGCAGCGCGGGCTGATCGGCGAAGTGATCGGCCGCCTGGAACGAAAAGGGCTGCAGGCAGTGGCGTTAAAAATGATGCAAATTTCGCCGGAACTGGCTGCGCGCCATTATGGCGAGCACAAGGGTAAACCTTTTTATGAAAGCTTGATCAACTTCATTACCTCGGGGCCGGTCGTCGCCATGGTCTGGGAGGGGGACAACGCGGTAAGCGTGGCGCGTACACTTA
>JAAYGO010000016.1 GCA_012727685.1 Bacillota bacterium
CGATACGGGTTAGACTTGATTAAGGAGAAGCTGCAAGAAACCAGTGAAACGACAATCATGATCAACCTGATAGTGATGAACTTGGCCCACTTGTACCGGGGTCTTTTTGTCTTTTTTTCAAAGAACTTTTTTCGCGCTTTCAAAGCGAAATTTTTACTGCCGGCGAGCCGGTTTTTGCCAGTCGCAGCTTTGTTTTTTAATACAAGGGCTTGTGCAGGAAGCCCTAAATAGTTCGTCTTCTGCAAATTACAAAAAAAGTTCCTCCCTTTTTTGTACGATTTGTACGAATCTGTATCGATTCCCTCGCTCTCCGGCGGTCCTCTGCTTCACGCAGAGTTTAAACAGCGATTGTTAATTTATTATGATTAAAATAATTGTTATAATTAAGGAAAGAAAAAAAGATTATTTACAAGAAGTTATTATTTTTACAAGGAGGAGCACCATGGCGTATGAAATTAGGTTATCCGTTTTGAGTCCTGTGGCCGAAAGCCAGAACTTAGCTGCCGGTGCGGAAGCCCCGCTGGCCATG
The DNA here is from genome assembly GCA_012727685.1 of Bacillota bacterium. Lineage (GTDB taxonomy): Bacteria > Bacillota > Dethiobacteria > DTU022 > DTU022 > JAAYGO01. The sequence continues at coordinate 530 of JAAYGO010000016.1, forward strand.
GCCGGGAGGCTGGAGACCCTGGAAAACAAAACGATCTACCTGGTCGATACCGGTTTCGGCGGCAGCGCCTATTTCATGGTGGAGCTGCAGAAGTGGTTTGCCAGGCATATGCCGTCCGTGACCACCGTCAGGAAAAGAAAATCGGGGCACCCTTTCATGGAAGACGAAGCGAGCGAGCTGCTCTGGAATGAGATCAGGGAAAAGGGTGACGCCGTGATCCTGGGCGTGGCCGGTTGACCTGGCTGCGCGGCGGCGGTCGCCGCCTCCACGGCCAAGCTCGAAGAAAAATACGGCATTCCGGTCGCCCCCATTTCTACTTATGCATACAGGAGCGTTGTAGAGGCCGATCCGAAGGGAGCGTTTTTAAGCTTCGTCTATACACCGCATCCGGTAGTGGGCTGCTCACCGGAAACCCTTGCCGGCTATATTACCGGCAACGATCCCGCGACCGGGAAACCGGTGATCAAGGAGATCATCGACCTGCTGACCAGTCCGGTCAACCCCAGGCAGCCGGCGTGCAAAGCCGGTGAGGCGTCCCGGGAGGGCGGGCGCCCCGCTTTGCTGGGACCCGACACAGAAGAAAACTTGCAGCGCCTGTTTTACGCGAACGGCTGGACCGACGGCCTGCCGATCATCCTGCCCACGGAAGAACGGGTCGAGAAGATGCTGCAGGGTACAGGTGCTTCTCCCGATGAGGTGGTTGCCGAGTTTTTCCTGGAAGACACCCATGAACTGGTGAAGCCCACAGTAGCCAATATTGCGGTCATCGCCGTCATGGCCGGCGCCAGGCCGGAATATTTCCCGGTGATCCTGGCCATTGCTTCCGCGGCGGAGCCGTCGCTGCGCCCCTCCACCACGCCGTTCGGCTCCCTCGTGTTAGTAAACGGCCCCATTGCCGGGAAAATCGGCATGAATTGCGGCATCGGCGCCTTTAGCGCCGTAAAGATGGCCAATGCGGTGATCGGCAGGGCCTGGACCCTGATGAGCCACTGCTGGGGCTTTGCCCGGCCCAGGGTGACCCTCTGGAGCTCCCAGGGCAACAACATCACTTATAACAATATGTGCGTGGCGGAGAACGAGGCGCGCAGCGTGTGGGAGCCGTTCCACGTCCAGCAAGGCTTTAAACCGGAGGAAAGCACAGTCAGCCTCTTCCGGGGCTGGACCATGATCGACAGCTCCGGAGCAGCCTCCAACCGCCCGATCACGGAAGAGCTGAACATCCTCTACGGGGCGATGGCGCCCATCGATTCCAACGCCACCATTATCTTGGATCCGCTGGTGGCCAGAGAGCTGAAAGAAAATCAGGGATTTAAGACCAAGGAAGATTTCAGCCGCCATCTCTCGCAAAATATCAAAATGGCCGCCGGGAAATACTGGGGATTCGACGCTGTAGACATGCTGGTGGGCGTGGAAGCCGCAAGGGGCGTGGAACCCTATGCTTCCTGGAAGAAGCTCCCTGCAGATGAAATGATTGCCCCCTATCACAATCCGGAACATATTCGCATCCTGGTCGTGGGCGGGGAGACCAGCCCTCTCTTTAAGGCTTCCGACTATCGCCATCTGGCTACCTTGCCGGTTGACCGGTGGCTGCCGGAGCAGTCCCTTCACTGCACGGACGGCTCCTGCGGCCTGCCCGATCGCTTCAATGACTACGATTAGGCTTTTAACCGCAAACCGGATTGCCATACTTTAGTATACCAAGGGGCTGCCCTAATAGGACAGCCCCTCTAAATCTCATCCTGTTTTCCTTGCTGTCATCTTAAGAGCGAAGCCCGAAGGTTTATCCTGGAGGGCGCGGCCCGAAGGAGCTAAGCAAGCCCGGTTGGGACACTTCGCTGCGCGGAAGTGAGTCAAAGTCACCGTCCCCTTGACTCAGTCCCCTTGACTCAACACCCTTGACTCAAAATGCTTTCTTTAGCACTGCCAGGCAGGCTTCCTTGGTTACTTCCCTGGGGTTGAACTGGGACGGCACTTCCACCACCGCATCTTCGGCGATGGCTTCCAGCTTGTCTTCAGTCACGCCGGCTTCGCTTAGCCTGGGAATCTTGATGCGCTCAATCAGCTCTTTAACGGCGGCGACAACTTTAGCGCATGCCTCTTCCTGTGGAAGCCCTTGCAAATCCAGCCCCATGGCAACTCCGATCTCGATGGTCCGCTCCGGGACTGCCGGCGCGTTATATTCCATGACATACGGCAGGCAGGCGGCATTGGCTACCCCGTGCCCCACGTGGCAGTGGGCGCTGATGGGATGGGCGAGCGAGTGGACCATGCCGACCATGGCGTTGCTAAAAGCGATCCCCCCCAGCAGGCTGGCCAGCAGCATATTGGTCCTGGCCTGGATGTTGCCGCCGTTAGTGGTAGCCTCCACGATATTGCCGGCAATCAGGGAGATGGCCCGCAAGGCAAAGGCGTCTGTCGGTATGGAGGCGAGCTTGCAGGTATAAGCCTCCGCGGCGTGAGTGAAGGCATCCATGCCCGTGGAGGCAGTGAGCGCAGGAGGCAGCCCCATAGTAAGCAGGGGGTCGCAAATAGCCACCGTGGGGGCGACGTATCGTCCAACCATGGCCACTTTCTTGGCCATCGCCGGCACGGTGATGATCGCCACGTCAGTGGCCTCGCTGCCGGTTCCGGCAGTGGTCGGGATCGCAATCAGCGGTTTGCCGGGTATTTTAACCTGGTTCGGCGGTCCGGTATATTGGATAAGGGGGGAAGGATTGGTGAGGAGGACGGCTACAGCTTTGGCCGTATCGATGGAACTGCCGCCGCCGACGGCAACGACCGCGTCAGCCCCGGCCTCCCTGGCCAGGCTCGCCGCTTCCTCGATCAAGCCGTCTTCCGGATTCGGCAGCACCCCGTCAAACTCCACCACGCGCAGGCCGGATTCCTTGAGCGTTTGCACCACCGCGGCGGCCACGGCGGCAACTCCCTTGTCATAAATGCAAAAGACCGTTTTCGCCCCGAGTTGGAGAGCAATTTCCCCGGTTTGCCTGGCGGTGCCTTCGCCAAAATAAATCCGGGGGGCCACATTAAAGGTGAAATTCATTGTGTCTCACATCCCTTCAACAGATTTAATGTTGTAAGATTTAATCGTGCAGATCTGAACCGCCAGCTTCAATCAAACTGCGTTTTCGTTGCCTTTATGTATTGCTATCACCCCGATAAACACGGTTCCGAGTTTGGCCGACGGCCTGGCCACCTCACTTGAGAAATCGTTAATTTTTTAAAAATACAGTGATTATATAATAATATAACATATAATAATTTTTTTTGCGTAATTCAAATCGTCTTGAGCCATTTGCGCTCTTTGACAACGCCTGATATATAAGGTTTTTTAAGGAATGGGAAAAATATTTTACCCCAAGCAGAGACTTAAAAATAGGAGTTTGGCGTGCTGTGCCGTGTGGAAATCGGA
>JAAYGO010000032.1 GCA_012727685.1 Bacillota bacterium
CAGGAAAGATTGACCGTTTGCCGGAGAGGTGTTAAGATTACAATAAAAAGACTCGGTTGAACCCCAAACTACCTTTGTCCGGAAACGAGGGTTAACATGAAAACGGTCGTGCTTGCGTGTGAAACCATCGCCGCCGAGGTCATGAAGGCCGCCGGCGAAACCAAGACCACTTTCCCCATCTTCTGGGTCGAATCGGGCCTCCATAATACCCCTGAAAGATTAAAAAAACAGTTGCAATCCGATCTGGATCGGATCGATAACGTCGATTACATCCTCTTGCTGCTCGGCTACTGCGGCAATGCCATCCTAAATCTCGTCTCCCGGAAAAGCAAACTGGTTATCCCGAAGGTCGACGATTGCATCTCCATGCTGCTTGGCGGGAACGAGAAGCGCAATGCGCTCAACAAAGAGGCCATGGCCTACTATCTGACCGAGGGCTGGCTCCAGCATGACAACAACCTGTGGGCCGAATACCAGCACTGCCTTAAGAAATACGGGCCGGAGCGGACCAGGCGGCTCTACCAGATCATGCTTGGCCGGTATAAAAATCTAAATGTGATCGACACCGGCGCTTATGATCTCAGAGCCTTTCTGCCCTTATCCAGTCTGATCGCCGCCGAGCTGAACCTGACGCATCAAGTGGTAAAAGGAACCCTAAGCATCATTAAAAAAGCGCTGCTGGGACAATGGGACGAGGATTTCGCCATCATCGAGTGCGGCGAACCGGTCACGCTGCTGAATATGGGCCTGGGCAACAACTATGCGGCTCCGGATCAGTTGCAGATGGGCAACCTGGGATTTTAAACCCTGCGCCGGTGCTCCCTAAAAATATTAAACATAAAGGTGCTACCGCCATGATCACAGTCACTTTTTTGCCCTGGAATAAAAAGATTGAGATCGCTGAAGGCAGCAACCTGCTGCAGGCCGCAGCCCTGGCCGGCGTGCCCCTGGAAAGCAACTGCGGCGGCAAGGGAAGCTGCGGCAAGTGCAAAGTCAAGCTGATCGCGGGCGACAATGCTGCACCAACCACCGCGGAAAGCAGGTTTTTATCACCAGAGGAGCTGGCCGCAGGAGTGGTCCTGGCCTGCCAGAGGAAGATCTTCCGGGACACCGTGGTGGAAATAGAAACCCGCAAGAGCGCCGACGAGCGGAAAACCGCTCTCCGGGGCACACCGATCGCCGCGCCCGAGCCTTGCGTGAAGAAACAGTTCCTCCAACTGAGCCGCCCCACGGTAGAGGAGCAGACCCCGGACCTGGAGCGGGTGCTGGCCGCACTGCCCGGGGCGCATTTGGATATCGAGCTGCAGGTCCTCTCCAGGCTGCCGCGCACCTTGCGCGACGCCTCTTTTAACGTTACCGCCGTCGTGATCGGCAACCGGCTGATCGCCGTGGAGCCGGGTGACACCACCGGGCGCTGCTACGGCCTCGCCTTTGACATCGGGACCACGACCATCATGGGCTCGCTGCTCGATCTAAACAGCGGCAAAGTCGTGGCCGTAGCCGCGGAAACCAACCCGCAAAGAATTTTCGGCTCCGATGTCATCTCCCGGATCGGTTACGCTTCTCGCGAACAGGGCAAAGGCCTGATCGAGCTGCAGGAAAAGGTGATCGGGGCCATGAACGCCATCACCGGCAAACTGCTGGCCGAAACCGGTGTAGATCAAAACGAGGTCTATGAAGCGGTGGCCGTGGGCAACACCACCATGAGCCACCTTTTCCTGGGCGTTGACCCGGCCTACCTGGCACCGGCCCCCTTTATCCCGGCCTACCGCCGCATGATGGAGCTTAAGGCGGAAGAGCTGGGGCTGAAGATGAACCCGCTGGGGCGCGTCGTGGTCCTGCCCAATATCGCCGGCTACGTGGGTTCAGACACGGTCGGGGTGATGCTCGCCGCCGGCCTGGATCAGCGCCGGGACAAGTGCCTCGCCATTGACATCGGGACTAACGGCGAAATGGTGCTCAGCGCCAACGGCAGGATGCTCACCTGCTCCACCGCTGCCGGGCCCGCCTTCGAAGGGGCGGAGATCAGCAGCGGCATGCGGGCGGCGGAAGGAGCCATCGAGGCGGTGGAGATCAGCGGCGCCGCTGTAAAACTAAAGGTCATCGGCGACGCCCCGCCCCGGGGTATCTGTGGTTCAGGCCTCATCGACGCCGTAGCCGGTCTGCTTACCTCCGGGCTGGTCCAGCCCTCCGGGCGCTTCCTTGACCCGGAAAAGGACGGGGCTTCGCTGCCAGCGGAGCTGAGGAAGAGGCTGCGCCGGGGCAGGGAAGGCCTGGAATTTGTCCTGGCCTGGGGGAAAGGGGGCGCCGATGTGGTTCTGACCCAGGGCGACCTGCGCAAAGTGCAACTGGCCAAGGGGGCCATCGCCGCGGGAATCAAAATCCTGCTCAAGGATACGGGTTTAGCCCCCGGCGACCTGGATGCGGTCCTGCTGGCGGGGGCATTCGGCAACTATATCCGCAAGGAAAGCGCCCTGATCATCGGGTTGCTGCCCCCTGTGCCCCTCGAGCGGATTAAAGCCATCGGCAACGCCGCCGGTGACGGCTCCCGGATGGCCCTGGTCTCGAAATCGTTCCGGGAGCGCGCCGCAGCCCTGCCGGATCTGGTTGAACACGTGGAACTCTCGACCAGGGCGGACTTTAATGAGGAATTTATCAAGGCGCTTAACTTTCCCGCCGTATAAGCACTTCCCTCATATCCCAATGCCCGGGTCGCCGTTTGCCTTGCCCCACTCCACCTCCGGTATAAGCACCTCCTTCATACCCCATGCAGGCGCATCCTTCCGACACCCTTCTCAAGGGGCTATCCCAAAGCGGCTTGGCCAGTTTAGACCACCATGCCTCCGCCGCGGAGCGCCATCAAAAAGCCGAAAACGGTGCCGTCCACTATCCCCTCTCCACCCTCTAGGGGGAGAGGGCTAGGGTGAGGGTGGCCTTAAGCCTGCTACCCATTTTTATGCCGATCATATATTCCCAGGCTGTCCTTCATGTTATCCTGAACGCAGCGAAGGTTCTCTGCAGCGGCTGCCGTTTTTACAGGATAGGATAGGATAGGCTCCATGCCCCCGCCGCAAGTGCACCATCAGAAAGCCGAAAATGGCGCCGCTCCAATATCCCCTCTCCACCCTCTGGGGGGAGAGGGCCAGGGTGAGGGGGGCTTAATCCGGCTAATGAATTTTTCAGAGCAAAGCTTGTAATCGGGGCTGACCTATTATGAAAGCCCCTTCCTTTTAAATTCTTCTTTTTTAGGCTGAAAAAGAATGAAGGGCCTCTGGAGTGCCGCCACAGCTGCCTCACGGGTTCAGCGAAGGCCAGGGCCGGTGACATGAACGGCAAGCGGCTAAACAGGCTTTGCAAATCGATCGGAAAACCGCTCTCCAGGCGCCCCAGGAATTTTCACCAGAATAACCTGAAAATACAGGGCGTCCGCAGCGGATAAACGGGAAAAGCTAAACGCAGCCTGGCTAAAATCTGGCTAAAATTTAGCCAGCGCGGAAAGGAGCACGCCATGGCCCCCGTTTCAACCAAAGAACTGAGTTACGTGAAGGAATTTCTCTCCTGGGAACTCTACATGGCCAAGACCTGCCACCGTTACAGCAGCCAGTTTACCGACCGGAACTGGGGTGCCCTCATTGACGAGGCAGGGCGGGTGCACCAGCAAAATTTCCAGGATCTCTACCGCTACCTCGCACAACTACAGTGAAGGAGGCTTCAAGGCAAGCAGATGGAGAGCACAGCGGCGAATACCGCCGGGAACGGCGCCCAAAAGATCGGCCAGCCGGCCAAGGGCGCAATGCGGCAACCCGGGGAGACCGCGGTCAGCGACCGCGATCGGTTAAACGGGATCCTGAGGCATGAAAAACAGCTCATGCAAAGCTATACTGCGGGGCTGGCCGAAGCCCTTGATCGCGATCTTTACAAACTCTTCAGGGAAAACCGCAGCCGCATCGAAGCGCTGCACAGCCGCATCGCCGAAGCCCTTTTCCACAACGGTGGATCTGCCTCCAATCTCGCATCCCAAACCCAGGTAACCGAAGCCTGCGAGCTATTCAGGGGATACCTCAACCAGCTTCCTTACCCCCAGTAAACGAACGAAGTGACAAAATTGCCCCGTCCCCATTGTCACCAAATGCACCATTAACCCTTCCATCAAATACTGTGGTATTAACGACAAGAAAAACATTCAGGTCGAGGGAAGAAATCTTTTGGCTAAACCTTACACCAGAATGAAGAAGAGCCTGGAGCTACGGGAGCGAGGCGGCCTCTGGCTGGGCAAGATCCTGGCTGCCGCCGTGCGGGCAAGCGGACAGGGCGGTACCACCCTGCCCGGCCGCGCTGCCCTATCCCTGGCGCCCCATTTGCTCTCTTCCCTGGCAGGCCAGCTCCGGCGGGGCTGCCTGCTGGTCACCGGAACCAACGGCAAAACCACCACCGCCTGCCTTCTGGCAAATATTTTCCGGCAGGCCAGCTTCCGGGTGCTCCACAATAGCAGCGGCTCAAACCTGGCCTGGGGCATTGCCTCGTCCCTGATCGATGCCGGCAGCTGGAGCGGCACCCTCCCCTATGATCTCGGCATCCTTGAAGTGGACGAAGGGGCCTTCCCGCGGCTCATAAAGGTGCTGCAGCCCAAAGGCGCGGTCCTCACCAACATTTTCAGCGATCAACTCGATCGCTACGGCGCCGTAGCCAGGATCCGGGCCATCATCGGCCAGGGTCTTGAGTCGCTGCCCGAGGGGTGCCCGGTCATTCTCAACGCCGATGACCCGTCGGCGGCCTACCTGGCGCAGCAGCACCGGCTTCGCCCCGTCTACTTCGGCTTTTCTTTAAAGCTGCCCAGCATGCATTTGGGAGACCCAGGCGGGGAGCTGCCCCCCTGCCCCCGCTGCGGGCAGAGACTTAGCTACCGGGCTGTATATCTCGCCCACCTCGGCCTTTACCGCTGCCTTTTCTGCAAGCTGTGCCGTCCCGAACCGCAAATCCGGCTGACCCGCTGCGAGCCGTCGCCGGCCGGTGGCACCGCCCTTACCATCGCCCTGCCGGGGCAGCAGATCCAAATCGTTTTTCCCCTGCCAGGCATTTACAACCTTTACAACGCCCTCGCCGCGGCAGCCTGCGCTTCGTCCTGGGGGCTGCCGGCGGAACACATCGCCGCCGGGCTGGAAGAAGCCGTGCCCTCATGGGGCCGGATGGAAAGGCTGGAGATCGGCGGGCGCACAGTGATGATCAGCCTGGTCAAAAACGCGGCTGGCGCCAATGAGGTGCTGCGAACCTTCCTGGAACAGCCGGCCCGGTTCAGTCTGTTGATCGCGATCAATGATCGCTATGGGGACGGCACCGATATCTCCTGGCTGTGGGATGTCGATTTCGAACGGCTCGCCGCCGTCCGGCAGCACCTGGGTGCGGTCATCGCCAGCGGGATCCGGGCCGCCGATGTGGGGGTAAGGTTGAAATACGCCGGCCTGGAGCCGGCCCTCTTCACCGTAGAGCCGTCCCTTAAGCGGGCGCTCCAGCAAATCTTGCGGCAGGGGCAGGGCGAGGAACCGGTATACATTCTTCCTTCATACACCGCCATGCTTAGCCTGCGCCGGATGCTCGGCAGCATGGGGGCTGCCGTACCGGAACTGCCGAAGAGGAAGAGGGGATGATTGGCTGATGAGGGGTCCCACCATTTACCATCTCTACCCGGGGCACCTTAACCTTTACGGGGACCGCGGCAATATCATCGCCCTGCAGCAGCGGGCCCGCTGGCACGGGCTGGAAACGGAGGTCGTGGCGGTGCAGCCCGGCTCCAGGGTGGACTTTGCTGCCTGCGACCTACTCTTCATGGGCGGGGGCGATGAAACGGCTCAAAAGATGGCCTGCCGCCATCTAAAGGAGCACCGCCACGCCCTGCTCGACTGCATCAACCGGGGCATGGTCATCCTCGCGATCGGAAGTTCCTACCAGTTGCTTGGACGCTATTACACCGCGGCGAGCGGAGAACAATATCCCGGCCTGGAGCTGCTTAATTTCTATACTGAAGCCGGTACGGCGCGGATGATCGGGGATATCGTCACCCGCTGCGATTTCCTGCGGGTGCCGCACACCCTGGTTGGCTTTGAAAACCACGCCGGCCGCACCTACCTGGGCAAGGGCGTGCGCCCCCTGGGAACGGTGCTGCGCGGCTACGGCAACAACGGCGCCGACCGCACTGAAGGGGTGCTTTACCGGAACGTGGCCGGCAGCTACCTGCACGGTTCCCTGTTGCCCAAAAACCCCTGGCTGGCCGATTGGCTGCTGCAGAGGGCGCTGCGCTACCGGGGCATTGCCTGCCGCCTGCCAGAGCTCGATGACAGCATTGAAAACCAGGCGCACCGCTTCATCCTCAAGTGCTGCCTCTCCCCCTTCTACCGTCGCCCCTCTCCCGGGCTTTAACCCCTTTAAGCCCCCGCCCGGCTGCTTTTTTTTAAACCGGGCCATACTAAATATAGCGGTGGGGGCATGGCCGTCTACTCCGAAAATGGGTAGTTGGATTTAACCCCCTCACCCTGCCCTCTCCCCCCAGAGGGGGGAGAGGGAATTATGAGTGGCAACTTCGCTCTAGTCCTCAGTGACAAGGGGCAAGATATTTTCATTACCTGCTAGTGCCCACGCTCCCGGGGGCATGGTGGACTATCTTGACTGAATTGGGTTGCTGGTGAGCTTGCCCCCTCAACCTGACCCTCTCCCCCCAGAGGGTGGAGAGGGAATTGTGAGCGGCATCATTTTCATTTCCTGATAATATCCCCACTTCTGGAGGCATGGGGGGTACCAGGCAAAAGGAGAGCAGCCCCATGGAGGCGATCCGGCGTTTCATTGAGGGGATGGATTGGCAGAGCCTGGCCCAGATCTGGGGCCAGAGAGCGGCGCTCAGCATCATCATCCTGCTCCTGGCCTTTCTGCTGCACCAGGCGGGGAGGCGCGCCATTGACCGCTACTTTGCCTTAAAGGGCGGAGGCGCCCCGCCGGAAGCGAAAAAAAAGGTCCACACCCTGCAACCCCTTTTCCATCAAATCTGGCGCTACCTGGTCCTCGCCTTCGCTCTGCTGCTTATTCTCAGCCAGGCCGGCGTGCAGCTAGGCCCCCTTCTGGCCACCGCCGGCATCGCCGGCATCGCCGTTGGTTTCGGGGCGCAGCGCCTGGTCAGGGACCTGATTACCGGTTTTTTATTGCTGGTCGAGGACCAGTACTCGGTCGGCGATTATATCACCGTGGGCAAGTTTACCGGCATCGTCGAAGAAGTGGGCCTGCGGGTGACCAGGCTGCGTGATTTCAACGGAGACCTGCATATCATCCCCAACGGCAATATCGAAAATGTCACGAACCACGCCCGCGGCGCAGTGAGGGCCTGGGTAGAGGTTAAGATCCCCTATGAAGCCGACCTGGACCGCGCCATCGCTGTCCTGGAAGAACTGGCGGAGGAGTTGAAAGAGCAGTATGCCGAAATCGTGGAGGGCCCCACCGTCCTCGGTGTCACCGAAATGTCCGAATCGGGCTTCGTGATCAGCATCATCGCCCGCACCGCGCCGCTAAAGCACTGGCAGATCGAGCGGGAGTTGCGCCGCGCCATTAAGAAGCGCTTCGACCGGGAAAAGATTGAAATGGCTTATCCGGTGCGGGTCCTCTATCACCGGGGTGCGAGCCGAGCGGAAGGAGCCGGACGGGAGGACGGGGGACAATCCGGCGGCAAGGAAAAATGACATGCATTTATGGCATGCTGAGCGAAGCGTATGCCATCCTGAGCGAAGCGAAGGAACTCCAGGCTGCGCTGTCGCTTTGAAATTCCTCCGGCTTTATCCACTGGTCATATAAATAAAGAGATTCTTCGCTTTGCTCCCACCCATAATTCCCTCTCCCCCCGGGGGTAGAGGGCCAGGGTGAGGGGGGCCGAAGCCTGCCCCCCATTTCCAGCCAGTAAGAAAGCTCCCCCGCTCTCCTTTCTAGAGCAGGCGGAAGCTGTCCACGTCAACCAGGCCGTAATCGGTGAGCTTGAGATGGGGAATTACCGGCAGGGCCAGGAAGGAAAGGGTCTGGAAAAGGTGTTCCGGCCGGGCGCCCTGGGCGCGGGCGGCGGCATCGAGCTCTTGCAAGGCGGCGGCAACATGCTCCGCCGGTGCGGTCGACATCAGCCCGGCCACGGGCAGGGGCAGGGAGGCGCGAACGGCGCCGCCGCGGTCAACCACCACAAAGCCGCCCTCCATTTCCACCAGGGTATTAACCGCCCTGGCCATGGCCTCTTCCTCCACCCCGGCCACGATCAGGTTGTGCGAGTCATGGGCCACGCTGGAAGCCACCGCCCCTTCCCTTAAGCCCAGCCCCTTGACCAGGCCGAGGCCGATCCGGCCGCTGCGCCGGTGGCGCTCCAGCACGGCCAGTTTGAGCAGGTCCCGCTCCGGGTCGGCAATGATCGCCCCGGTCTGGGAGCGGGTCGGTTCCAGGAAGAGCTTCTCCGTGACGATCTGGCCGGGAATGACCCCGATCACCGGCACCCGCTCCGCCCCGCGGTCGGGAATGGTAAAGTCGCCGGGCTCAGCCGGCCGGGCCAGCCGGATCGAGCGCCGCACCGCCCCGCCGGACAAGGGGGCGTCAATCTCGACGGTGAGCACGCCGTCGCGGCTCACCACCCGCCCATCCTTCACCACAAGGGCCACATTAAATTGCTCCAGGTCGTCCACCGCAACGATGTCGGCGCGGTAGCCCGGGGCCAGTGCGCCGCGGCGCGGCAGGCGGTAATGGAGCGCTGTGTTCAGCGAGGCCATCTGCACCGCCGCCAGGGGATCGCAGCCCCCGGCCACCGCCTCTCTCAAGATGTCATCCATGTGGCCCTTTTCCAGCAGATCGGAGACTTCACGGTCGTCGCTGCCCAGCATGAACATGCTGCTGCCGGCCTGCGCCACCACCGGCAGCAAGGCTTCCAGGTTCTTGGCGGCGGACCCCTGGCGGATGATCACCTTCATCCCCAGCCGCACCTTTTCCAGCGCCTCGGCGGCGCTCACGCACTCGTGATCCGTGGAGATCCCGCTGCCAATATAGGCCTGCAGATCGGTACCGCCAAGCCTGGGCGCGTGCCCGTCCAGGATCAAGCCTCCGGCCCGGGCGGTGGCAATTTTCCCCAGCACCGGCTCGGCGGCGGCCAGCACGCCGGGATAATTCATCATCTCGGCCAGCCCTACCACCCGGGGATGGCGCAGCAGCTCCGCCACCTGCGCCGCCCCGATTTCCCCGCCTGCCGTTTCCATGGCGGTGGAGGGGACGCAGGAGGGCACCGTAAAAAAGTAATCAAGGGGCAGGCCCGCCGCAGCCGCAAACATGAACTCAACCCCCGCCACTCCTAAAACATTGGCAATCTCGTGCGGATCGGCGATTACCGCGGTGGTGCCGTGCGGGACCACCGCGCGGGCCAGCTCCGCCGGCAGCAGCAGGGTGCTTTCAATATGGATATGGGCGTCGATCAGGCCGGGGATAAGCACCTTCCCCGCCACGTCGATCTCTTCCAGGCCCTCCGTATAGGCCTCGCCCACGCCGGCGATTACCCCTCCCTGCACCGCCACATTGCCCGCAGCCACTTCCCGGGTAAAGACATTGACGATCCGGCCGCCTTTGATCAAAAGCTCTGCCGGGCGCTCCCGGCGGGCAACCGCAATTACTGCCGCCAGTTGTTCAACAGTATTTTTGTTCAACCGCTAGTCACTCCTTTAATGCTATAGGGTAGTGCTCCAGTCTCCTACATTATTATCATGCCGCGCCGTATTGCCCGCGTAGCCCCTTACAGCCACAATCCCTCTACACTGGCAGGTACAGGCTCCGGCCTGCGTTCTCCCAGGATGGTGCTGTTTCCATGCCCTCTCACCCCTGCGGGTGTTTAACCCGGCCATCAAGGCTTAGCCCGCTTGCCAAGTTTTTTATCTCCTCTCTCCCTCCGGTGGAGGCGTCAGGGTGAGGGGGGGGGGATGAATTCACATGCCGCTTTTTCGAAACAAGGTAAACAGCACGGATTTCTGCGCGCTTCCGGCAGGAACCTTTTCACAGATTGTTGAATTAAACCATTTAAATATATATGTTCATACAAAAGGAGGCGCATCGCGTTGACAGCTACCGCCAAGATGATCATGACCACTCCTGCCGTTAGTGTCACCGAAAGGCAAACTATCAAAGATGTGATTGAACTCCTCGCCAAGAACAATTTTAGCGGTGTACCGGTAGTTGATGACAACAATATTGTTGTCGGCATCCTCTCGAACACGGATATCATCCGATACTCGCAACAGGTCAGCGTCGTTCCGTTTGCCGATTTATCCGGGTGGATTTCCCCTTATACCGATGTAACCGACCTTGCTGCGCTGCGCCAGGGGATTGACCTGATCACCAGGACAACCGCGGCCGAGATAATGACGAGAAAGGTTTACACCGCCACTGAAGACACCCCGGTGACGGAACTGGCCAGGCTTATGAGCCGCCGCCGGATTAACCGCGTCCCCATCGTCGACGCCGCAGGCAAATTGATCGGAATCGTGACCCGGGCGGACCTGGTCAAGAGCATGGCCGGGGAGTAAGGGAGCATAAGCCCTAAGCCCTTTGTTGCTACTGTTCTCCCCGAAGCCCCGCCATTTCGCCGGTTTCCTCTCCCTGCAAAGAGGGAACCTTTTTTTCTCCAGTTCTGCTAGATTTCGACCGCCGCTCCCTATATCCCTGCCTCGCAAGCGGATTTGCTTCTCTATTTCTGGAAATAATGATCAGTAGTTGCTTAAAAGTTACCAATGGAACCGTCCTGTTGACAACATTTTAGAATATAAGCGGAAGGGAAAAAAAGGGCACCTGTCGAAGAACGTCAGCTAATTAGCTGTTACCTCATTCTTAAAAGGAAGTACTTAAAAGGAGCACATGCCATGGGAAAAAACCGGTCCGGGGAAATGCCTACCACAGGAAAATCGCAAAAGCTGAAAATAATAAGCAGCGTCTGGCTCGGCAAGGCGATGATGGCGCTCACCCGCCTCCTGGGCCGGGGCGGCACCACCCTTCCCGGGCGCGCCGCCCTGCGGCTTTACCCGGGGCTGCTGCCGTATTTGGCCGGGCATTTGCGCCACGGCAGCCTGCTGGTAACGGGGACAAACGGTAAAACCACGACCGCAGCCCTGCTCACCGGGATCCTGAGAAAAGCCGGCTACCGCTGCATTTACAACCAGTCCGGGTCAAATATGGCCTGGGGCGTGACCTCCTCCTTAATTGGCGCCAGCTCCTGGGGAGGGAAGCTGCCTGGCGACCTCGCCGTCATGGAAGTGGATGAAGGGGCGTTCCCGGCGCTGGTGAAAAGCCTGCATCCGCGGGGCATGGTGCTCACCAATATCTTCAGCGACCAGCTCGACCGCTACGGAGAGATCGATGCGATCCAGAAAGCAATCGGCAAAGGCTTAGAGGCTGCCGGCGAGGGCTCATTCCAGGTCATTAACGCCGACGATCCCTCCCTGGCCGGTATTGAAGGCGGCAGCCGGGGCGAGCGGTGGTATTTCGGCCTGGAACTGGAACTGGCTCCGGAGAGAAGCGAAAACGAGGCGGGTCATAGCCAACCATGCCCGCGCTGCCGGCAGAAGCTGCATTACGATCAGCGCTTTCTGGCGCACCTGGGCCGCTACCGCTGCCCAGCCTGCGGCTTCAAGCGGCCCGCACCGGATGTGAAGCTGGTGGGCTGCAGCACCCGGCGCGGTGCCACGGCGCTGGAGCTGCTCGTGCGCGGCGAACCGCTGCGCACCCTCTTCCCGCTCATCGGTACCTACAATCTCTACAATGCCCTCGCCGCCGCCACCGCAGCCGCGGCCATGGGCGTGCCGGCGGCAGAGATCAAGACCGGCCTGGAGAGCGCCGCCCCCTCCTTCGGGCGCATGGAGCGCCTCGCGCTCAAAGGGCGCAGCGTGCTGATGGCGCTGGTTAAAAACGCGGCTGGCGCCAACGCCGTGCTGCCCACCGTGCAGGAGCAGCAGCCGGAGATTCACCTGCTCGCCGCCATTAACGATAAGATTGCCGACGGCACCGATGTCTCGTGGCTCTGGGATGTGGATTTTGAACGGCTGGCGGCGGTCGCGGAGCGGATCAAAGGCCTTACCGTCACCGGGCTGCGGGTCTGGGACCTGGCGGTGCGCCTGAAATACGCCGGCCTGGCTCAGGAGACGATCCGGGTGGAGACAAATTTTAAGCAGGCCTTTTTAGATGCCCTGGAGAGAACGCCGCCCGGCGCCACCCTGTTCGTGATGCCCAATTATACCGCCATGCTGGCGCTCCGGCGCCTGCTGAACGACATGGGTGCGAGACAGCCCTACTGGGAGGGAGCTTAAGATAGCCCGGATCAATATTTACCATCTCTACCCGGAACACTTAAACCTCAATGGAGACCGGGGCAATATCCTCGCCCTTTGCGAGCGGGCCCGCTGGCACGGCCTCGCCGTAAACCTGGTCCCGGTCCAGCCCGGCGAGACCATCGACTTTGGTGCCTGCGACCTGCTCTTCATGGGCGGCGGCGGGGATGCTGAACAAAACATGGCCGCCGCTGAGCTGAAGAAGAGGCGCCGCGACATGCAGCAGGCCATCGAAGCCGGGATGGTGATCCTGGCCACCGGCGGCTCTTACCAGCTCTTCGGCCACTACTATACCACTCTCCGGGGCGAACGCATGCCGGGGTTGGAGCTCATGGACCTCTACACCGAGGCGGGGGGCAAGCGGCTTACCGGCAACATCGTGGTTAGCTGCGGCCTCTGGGATCCGCCCCGCACCCTGGTCGGCTTCGAAAATCACGCCGGGCGCACCTGCCTGGGGAAAGGGGTGCAGCCCCTGGGCCGGGTCCTCCACGGTCACGGCAACAACGGCAGCGATAAAACCGAGGGCGCGGTCTACCGCCACGCCATCGGCAGCTACATGCACGGCCCCCTCCTGCCGAAAAATCCCTGGCTCACCGATTATCTCCTGGCCAAGGCGCTCGCCTACCGCGGCCAGACCTTTACCTTTAAGGAGCTCGATCAAAGCTTCGAAGAGCAGGCACACCAAACGGCGGTCCGGCTGGCCGGCTCCCGCCTGCACCGGTGGCACGCCCGCCGCGCCTAAGCGGCGGCCTAGTCCTTCCCCCTTACCACCTATGATCAGCCTTGCATACAGGGCAGACAAACATGCCCCACGATCCAGAGGCACCATCAGGGCATGAAAACACTTATGCCTCTTGGCACTCAAGAAGCTGGAGCGACGTGGCTTCACTATCAAATGGATGAAATTGGCGGTAATATCAAGCTTTTCTCTATTAGGCAGCACAAGCTTTCGGGCCACGTTCTCCTAAAGTAGTGCTACTTAATTATAATCCCCCTCTCCACCCTTTGGGGGGAGAGGGCCGGGGCGAGGGGGCGTAAGCCCGGTATACGCATTTCCTAAATAGCTTTGGAGAACCGTCCCCGTGACAACTTGCGTTTAGAGCTCGTCAGGGCCGAGCGGCTTATCCCAGAGCAAATGGCCGTCGGTCCAGGGATCCCCTTCCACGAGGACAACGATTTTTTCCACCTCCGGGAACTGGGTCGCCGTCAAAATCAGCGATTGCTGGAGGATAATGCCGGCAAGGCTTCCCCCGGGGCTGTCGGAGACAAGCTCCGGTGAAAAATTGATCACCGCAATCCCGTCGGAGAGCTCCAGGTCGATGATTTTTGCCGTGACCGGGATCGTGCTGAAATAATCGCCATCTTCGGGCTGCGGCCCTTTAATCAGCTCCTCCAGCGTGCGGCGCAGCAGATCTCCTCCCCCGGCCAGCTCCCGCTTTACCGGCACCACATACAGCTCCTCCGTTTCTGTCTCCGTCCCGATACCGCTGTTAACCGCGGTGGCGCCAGCAAAGTAAAGCTCCACCGTGGCCATGAGCTCGTAGCTGTTTGATGGCTCTTCCGGGAGCGCCTCGGGCGCGCCACACCCCCCGGGGAGAAGCACGATTAGAAGTAGAACCGCCACTGCAGCCCCTTTTAACCGCCCGGCTCTCGCTAGCAATCCCCGCATCATTATTCCCCCTTGCAGTGCATAATCGCACACCGAGATTGGAAGCACTGTCCCCATGAGTCAAAGTCACCGTCCCCTTGACTCATGCTTTGCTTCCGGCCTGGTATGATTATATGCGCCGGCCCATCCTGATAGCATCGTGAAAAGAGCGGCAAAAAAG
>JAAYGO010000084.1 GCA_012727685.1 Bacillota bacterium
CTTTTTCCTGGCCCGGTGATAGGTGACGCAGGCCCAGTTCTCGCTTTTTCCAAAAAGATTAGCGATCTGTTTAAAACTCAACTCTCCAAAAACGCGCAGGGTAAACACTTCCTTGTAGGGCTCGTTAAGATTATGGAGCACTTCGTGAATTTTCATCGACGCTTCCGCTGCGGCGATCATTTCCGCCACATCATGCTCATCCGCCCTTTCCGGAAGCTTTTCCAGGTCAACAAACTTCCTGTTCTTACGCAAATAAGAAAAATAGCTGTTTTTCGCAATCTGGCATAACCATACCCGTATATCACAGTTGCCTTTAAAGCTGTCGATCGCTTTCATCGCCTTTATAAAGGTTTCAGCAGTAATATCTTCTGCCAGATGCTGATCGCCGGACATACTGTATATGTATAAATAAACATCTTTAAAATAGGCATTATATGTATCCTCGAACTCCGCCACCCTTTCCCCTCCTACCCATAAGACGCCTTTGGCTTAATTATCTTACAAGCTTGGAATAAATCTCAAGCATTTTTTTAAGCTTTGAGATATAGCCTTTGAAATATAAATCTATCGAGCCCCGTGCAGATTAATTTTACAGGAAAACCTCATTGCACCGGATTTTATCAAGTGAAAGGGGAACCGCCGCTTTCAGGCAGGGCCGCGGAAAGGACGACGAGAACCGTCCCCGTTGTCCTTGTTCTCCTTGTTAAAAGGGCAAGGTGACGGTGATGGTGGTGCCGGCGCCGGCATGCTGGGCGACATTGGCGAGCGCCTCCTGGGCGATGCGGTAGAGGACCGCCTCCTGTAAAATCTTTAACCTCAACAGTAGTCTCCGACATTGTAAACCTCCTCCTCATGCATTGTTTTCCTTTAATCACTTCATGCTCTAAGTTTATAATAGGGGACCGCATTGGGACACGAATCGGCCAATCGGAGTATTTTATGCTCCGCCCAAAGGACGATTTAGGAAACGATTTTACTGCCGTTTGGTGGAATCTGCTGTCGAACGGGGTATAATGAACTGGGATATAATGAACTATAGAAGAGGAGGTTTAAGCGAGAAGATGATTCCCATTCGCGATACGGCGGCGCGCCGCGGTTTTCCCCTGATTACGATCCTGCTGATTGTCGCCAACGTGCTGGTATTTCTCTACCAGCAAATGCTCTCGCCGGAGCAGATCTACGAGTTTATCTATACCTACGGCACCGTCCCCGCGGAGCTGACCGCCGGGATCGCCCAGTTTTTCCGCAGCGGCTTCAAGCTCCCCCTGTTGCTGCCGGCTGCGCTTCCCCTGGTCACCGCCAATTTCTTGCACGGCGGTTGGCTGCACCTGATCGGCAACATGATTTACCTGTGGATTTTTGGCGACAACGTGGAGGACCGCCTCGGGCACCTATCCTTCCTCGTCACCTACCTGCTCATGGGTGCCGGCAGCCAGCTTTTTCATGTTTTCACCGCACCGGAAGGCCAAATTCCCCTGGTCGGAGCCAGCGGCGCCATCGCCGGGGTGCTGGGCGCCTATTTTGTCCTCTTCCCCCGGGCGCGGGTGCTGACCCTGCTCCCCTTGGGCTTCTTCATCACCTTTGTCCATATTCCCGCCGTCGTCTTTCTCGCCTTCTGGTTTATCCTGCAGTTGATTAACGCCACCGCCCAGGGCTTGGCCATGGGAGTGCAACCGGTGGCCTGGTGGGCCCACGTGGGTGGCTTTTTGATCGGGATCATCGTGGGAGTGGTAAAGCGGCGCGAGAGGCTGCGGTACTACCGCGAGTAAGGCGGGGACATGGCGTCTATCTGTCATTCTGAGCGAAGCGAAGTATCTCTGGTTCCTTTGCCGGTAGTCAACTAAAAATTACGGAATGATCAAAGCAGGGGTGAAGTCAACTCCGTCCGCGGCCACAAAATGGTAGTTGACGCCGCCCCATTCGCCCCGGAAAATGGCTTCGCGGCCGGCATCATGAATATGGCCGAAGACGCAGTGTTTTACCCCGGCTTTTTCCAGGAGCCCGGTAAAGCTGCTGGGCGGCCCCTGGCGGGGATAGGGCGGATAGTGCAACACGGCCAGCAGGTTGCTAAACCCGGCCCGGAGCGAGCTTTGCAGCGAAAGCTCCAGCCGCAGCAGCTCCCGGCGGTAGATTTTTTCGTCTTCATCCGGATTAAATCCGGCTTCCCCGGGGCAGAGCCAGCCGCGGGTGCCGCAGATCGCCCAGCCTTTCCAGGGGAAATGATCGTTCTGCAAAGCGTGCATGCGCGCGGGCAAAGCCGCCCGGACCTTGCCGATGGCGGACCACCAGTAATCATGGTTGCCCCGGACGAGCAGCTTCTCTCCGTTTAGCTCCGCCAGCCACTCCAGGTCAGGGGCCGCCTCTGCTAGCTGCATCGCCCAGGAGATATCGCCCGCCACGATCACCAGGTCATCGTCCCCCACCACGCGGTTCCAGTTGCGCCTGATCTTCGCGGGGTGATCATCCCACTCCGGCCCGAACACCCCCATCGGCTTGGGCTGATGGTGGGAAAGGTGCAAATCGCCAATTGCATACACTGCCATCCAATCACTCCAATAATTCTTATAATCCTCTTCTCCGCTGGATCCGGGAGAACTCTTCAGCATCGAGGCTTGAAAAAGCCTTATTCAATGGAGAGCCCTTTAACCGGAGGCCTTCACCATGCCAGCCTTTTTGACGGAAGTCCCTTTATGCTTTAACATTACTAAAGCTAAAAGAAAGGAGGCTCTACACGATGCACTTGCTTGAGTTACAGCGGCAATTGACGCTGCATGCCAACAGGTGGCAGCGCTGTATCTTCCTGATGATAGCGATCTTTGCCTTTTACCTGGCCACTTACAGCGTGGCGCTATCCGTCAAACCGGACTTCACGGCAACGGCCGCCAAAACAGGTGGCGCGGCGTTGGAACCGGTTGAACATCAAGCCAAAACGGCTATTGACCGCCAACCGGGCTACCGGCCGACAACCGAGGAGATCGATCTCCTGGCGCGGGCCGTTTACAGTGAAGCCCGGGGAGAACACTTCGAGGGCCAGGTATCCATTGCCGCGGTGATCATGAACCGGTTGGAACACTCTGATTTTCCGGATAGCATCTCCGGCGTAATTTTTGAGCCGCAGGCTTTTACCGCAGTCGCCGACGGGCAGTTCTGGCTGCAACCCGACGGGACCGCCTACCGGGCGGTCGAGGAAGCCCTCAAGGGGAAGGACCCCAGCGGAGGTGCCCTCTATTACTATAATCCGGCTACCGCGACCAGCCCCTGGATCTTCTCCCGCCGGCCGATCACGCGGATTGGCAACCATGTCTTTGCCCTCTAGGCCGGTTGATGATTCACGCAGAATACCACAAGCTATATTTTACCAGTAAAGCGCCCTTCATGCAAAGGGCGCTTTACTTATGCTCCGCACGCCAACAGCACGATTACCAAATTTAAAGAACACAGTTTAAAGAAAAAAGAGTTGTAATTTTTAAATAGAATGATATAATTTCAGCAACTATATGAAATAGACTTCCGGGCAAGGGAGGAATCACCTTGACAAAGGCATTAAACAAGCGGCCGCGGCGCTACTTGCGCAGCCGCATTACCCGCAAACTGATCCTCGATACCGCCTTAAACGTATTTTTACAGGAAGGCTATGCAAAAACCACCGTGGCCAAGATCAGCGAGCAGGCCAACGTGGGCTATGGAACCGTGTACAGCCATTATAAAGGCAAGGATGATATTCTCAAAAAGGTCGTCGACAGCATCCTGGAAGATTTTTTTATTCTGCTCGACGTGGAGTTTGCGCCGCAAAACTATAGGGAAGCGAGGGAAATCTTCCATAACCTGATGCTGACCTGCTTCCGCCTGGCGGATCAGCACCGGCCGCTGATGAAGGTGTTCCAGGAAGCGCTGGGACAGTCGGAGTCCATCTGCAGCTACTGGCAGGGAGTGATGGAGCACTACACCACCAACGCCTTCAATTCGATCTGCTACGCCCAGGAGAAAGGGCTGGCTAAAAATTTTGATCCGCGCATGGGGGCGAAAGCCTATATCCTCTTAATCGAGCGCTTCATCTGGGAAGTGGTCAACGAGAATGAAAAAGATCTGGAATACCTGAGCACATTTTTAACGGACATGGTTTTCCAGGGATTTTTCAACCCGCCCGTTTAATGCTTGCGGGCGATGAGCCTTTTTTCGGTGACGATGCAGTCGACCCGCCGGTCCCACGGGTCAGCCGGAACCGCAGGCCGGATCTGGAGCTCAAAAGCGAGGGCTACCAGGGGCACCTGCGGCCTTAAGAGCGGAAAGAAGCGATCATAGTAGCCGCCGCCGTAGCCGAGCCGGTTGCCCGCTTCGTCAAAGGCGACGCCGGGAACAATGATTAAGTCCAGCTCCCCCGGATCGAGAGGGCGAAGCGCTTCGGGATGCGGCTCGGGGATGCCGTAAACCCCCGGCGCCAGATCCCGCTGCGGGTCCAGGAGCAGCGAAGGGATCAACTGCCGCGTGGCGGGAACAGCCTTCGGCACCGCCACCTGCTTGCCGCGGGCGATACTTTCCTCGATCATGGGCAGCGTATCCACCTCGCTGCCGAACGATAAAAAAAAGAGCAGCGTCCTGCTTACCCGGTAGGCGGGCAAAGCGAAGAGCCGGGCGGCAATGGCCCGGCTTTTCATTTCAATCTCCGCCCGCGTGAGCTTATCCCGCGCTTTTATGATCTCCCGGCGTAGCGTGCGCTTATCCAGCGTTGTCCCATCCACTGTGCCGCCTCTGCTCCTTTCCACAGCTACTGGAACTCCATGGCTAATGCCGCCCCTATCAACCCATCAAGCTGGCCCGGGCTAGTACGAACGGGCAAAGTAAACGGTCTCAGCGGCCTTTTCACCGCAGACGAGGCAGCGATCAGATTCCGCTTTGACATTAAACGGAATGCAGCGGATCGTGGCCTTGGTATCGTTCTTCGCCTTCAGCTCGCATTCTTCCCGCCCGCACCAGGCGGCAAGATAAAAGCCACGCTCATTTTCCATAACCTCGGCAAAATGCCGGTAATCGGAACCGGTGTGCGTGTTGGCTTCACGGAAGGCGAGGGCAGCGGCAAACATATCCCGCTGGATCTCTTCCAGCAGCAGCGGCAGCCGCACCGGCAGTTCGCCTAAAGGCACCGCTTCCTTAGCCCCGCTGTCGCGGCGCACCAGGACGGCCTGGTTTTTCTCCAGGTCCCGCGGGCCCAGTTCGATCCGCACCGGAACCCCCTTCATCTCCCACTCGTTGTATTTCCAGCCGGGCGAATATTCCTCGCGGGCATCCAGCTTGACGTGCACAATGCCCTTTAGCTGTTCCGCCAGGGCTCCGGCGGCCGCGAGCACCGCCTCGCGGGCCTGCTTCGAGATGATCGGCACGATTACCGCCTGGATGGGGGCCATCCGCGGCGGCAGCTTCAAACCGCGATCATCGCCGTGCACCATGATCAAAGCGCCTATTAAGCGCGTGGAAACCCCCCAGGAGGTCTGCCAGACATGTTTAAGCTGGCCGTCCTGGTCTAAGAAGGTTATGTCAAAAACTTTGGCAAAATGCTGCCCCAGGTTATGGGATGTACCGGCCTGCAAGGCCTTGCCATCGCTCATCAGCGCTTCCACGGTGTAGGTGCGCAGGGCGCCGGCGAATTTTTCCTGCTCCGTCTTGCGCCCGGCGATCACCGGGATGGCCATGTCCGATTCTATAAAATCGCGGTAGACTTCGAGCATGCGCAGCGTTTCTTCCTCGGCTTCCGCTTCAGTGCGGTGGCAGGTATGCCCCTCCTGCCATAGAAACTCCGAGGTGCGTAAAAAAGGACGGGTCGACTTTTCCCAGCGGACCACGTTGCACCACTGGTTGATCAGCAGGGGCAGGTCGCGCCACGATTGAATCCAGCGCGAGTAGAAATCACAGATGATCGCCTCCGAGGTGGGGCGCACGACCAGCGGCTCGGCCAGGACCTCATCGCCGCCCTTGGTGACCCAGGCCACTTCCGGGGCAAAGCCTTCCACATGCTCCGCCTCCTTCTGCAGCAGCCCCTGCGGAATGAAGAGGGGGAAATAGGCATTTTCGTGCCCCGTTTCCTTAATCCGCGCCCCCAGCAGCTCTTGAATCCTCTCCCAAATGGCAAAGCCAAAGGGGCGGATGGCCATGCAGCCCTTCACCGGTGCATAGTCCATCATCTCGGTTTTCTGGATCACATCAATATACCACTGGGAATAGTCCACCGACTGCGGCGTAATTTCTTTGACGAATTCTTTCTCATACCCGTCCTGCCGCGCCATTGAAGTTCACCCTTTCCATCCATCTGATTCTGGCAATCTTTGCTTTGAATGTTGCAATTCACGATTGCAGCCCCGATAACCTATTTTAGCATAGTTTAGCATTGCAGGAAAGAAGTGTGACTAGGACTTGATCATCACCAAGAGCATTTTAAACCTTTCCAGGGCTCTCAGGGCGTGCGGTTCACCGGCCGGCATGATTATGATTTCATGCGCTTTGACCGTCTGGCGCTGGCCGGAGATGGTTATTTCCGCCGACCCTTCAAGCAGGTAGACCAGGGCGTCAAAAGGAGCGGTGTGCTCGCTCAAACCTTCGCCTGTATCAAAGGCGAAGAGGGTTACCGTTCCCGCCTGCTGATCGATCAGGGTCCTGCTGACCACAGCCCCTGCCTGGTAATCGATCAACTCGTGCAGTATGGCCGGCCGGCCCGGCTTAAAATTATCTCCCATAAAGGATCTCCCCTTTCTGATTGAAATGGGTTTCTTTTCCCATTGCAACTCCGATTATAGCAACAGCCGTCGATTGATGCCAGCGGCCGCTTATTCCCCGATTATTTTGATTAACACCCGCTTGGGACGGCATCCGTCAAACTCGGCGTAAAAGACCTGCTGCCAGGGGCCAAAATCGAGTTTGCCGCCTGTGACCGGAATCATGAGTATAAGACTTCATGGTCACCCCTCCTTTTAGAAGAAGGCTTCGATCACTTCCCCGGAAAAGAAGAGGAAACGCTAAAACCGGTACTGGAGCAATATTCCTTGTCTCGTCGAATCATACCAAATCAACAGGGCCGGATCAAGCAAAATCATGGCCACTTCGACGCCACTGAGGCAGCGCCTGCCAAAGCTAGCCGGCAATGCGGCCGCCGCGATGACAAAACGGTGCCCGCTTAAGCAGAAAGTGAGCCAGGGAACTTTTACCACCTGGCTCACCTACTTCCAAATGCGATGTCCTTCCCTCGATCGGAAAGGGAACTATTTTTTATGCAGTTGGTCAAAGTCAATGTAATGGTATTTCAGCCTGTGGAAAGCATAATATTCTTTATTATCTCCATAGGATACTTTTATGTTTACTGCTTTATTCCCTTTATAAAACCAGAAGCCGCCGATATTGTAGAGCTTATCGGGATCATATCCCAGTTTAATCAGCAGGGCTCTTGTAAATGAGGCATAGCCACCCCCGCCGCATAAGAGAAAAATGGCCTTGTCCTGCGGGAAGAGATCCTTGATGATCATTTCCGATTCTTCATAGTTCGGAGTAAGAGTATCGATATTCCCCTTCTTATCCCATGTCAAGGTGAACAAGGTGGGGCCATCATACTGGCTAGCCGCCACCTGCGGCGGCAAACCGGTCAGGTTGGCCAGGTAAGGATAGGGCACCACTTCAAACCCTTCAATTGTTCCCGATAAGATCGGATCTCCCCCGATTTTGCGATAATCACCGGGGTCGATCAGCATTCTGACATCAATGTAGGCCACATCATCTCTGCCCAGCCAATCGTCAATCGTGTTGATATTGATGTTTTTGTCCACCCCAAACATGTTGGCCTTATTTGGGCTGGCTACCGGCAATGTTTCCATATTTCTCTCCTCCTTGGTAAAGATTGTAGTTATTAACTCCTCTCTGATATGGCATATTTACAGGTGATGCACAATTCTCTCTAATCGACATTATATAAGAGTAATCATTTGCTATCAAGATTTGATTAGGAAAAGGCTTCCAGGGGGACATCCAGATAAGGGCCGGGGGTGCCGGTTATATCGGTAAAATGCCACCACTCGGTGCGCGCCACCTGAAAACCGGCGCTCTCCATCACCGAGATCAGATAGTCCCGGTTGCGCCGCGCCGCTTCGCTGACATGGGGATAATCGGGCGCCGCCTTTTCAGTGAAGTCGTCAAAGCCGGTCGGCATCTCCAGTTCATTGCCGTTGCTGTCCACCAGGGTTATATCCACGCACATGCCGTTATTGTGCCGCGGCCGGAAACCGGAGGTGGGCGGCGGATCTTCAGGCTTGATCACGTAACGGGGGTCCGGGCAGGAAGCCCAGAGCTGATGCGAGGCTGAAAGTGGACGGTAGGCATCCCACAGCTTCACCGTGTACCCGTCCCGGCGAAAAATTTCCACGGCCTTGAGAAACCTTAGCCCCGTCTCTTTATTAATTGCCGCTACGGCTACGGGGTAAACCTGCTCCCCCGTAAAGTTATCGGCGGTGGCATACTTGAGATCGAGAATGATACTGTCGTCCAGATCGCTTACCAGCACCAGCCCCTCAATTTCCACCGGTTCACGCGGCGGCTCTTCCTCGCTGTCCGGCGCCGGTTGCGGTAAAAGCGGTTCAGTCAGTTCGGCTTCAGGTGCGGGGCCAGGCTCCACCGGCTCCGGCTGGGGTGCATCGAGTAGCCAGGTACAGCCGGAAATTAATAAAAACGCAAACAATACAGCATAAAAGAGTACATTTTTCATTGAAATCCTCCTCTCCTACCCCCAACATTTCTCCGTTCCCTGGCCACTTTATTCTATTAACAGGCTCTCAACAAATTCTGAACAAATAATAAACCGGATCGGTAAATTCAATCTTCTATCCCCGTATCTTCCATGCTGAGAGGGGTTGCCCCTTTTGGGACAGCCCGTCTCACCTTTTCTGTGATAGAAAGTTCTTTACCGCTAGTTACTTTAGTTCAGGCGGTTGCCGCATTCGCCGCAAAAGCGCGAACCGTGGCTATTCTTGGCTCCGCACCGGTCGCATTCAATCATTTGCAGCGAGGCGCCGCAGTTGTTGCAGAATTTTCCTTCCCCGGAAGGTTTGCCGCACTGGGGACAGATGGTCTGCTTGCTTTCGATCTT
The DNA here is from genome assembly GCA_012727685.1 of Bacillota bacterium. Classification (GTDB taxonomy): domain Bacteria; phylum Bacillota; class Dethiobacteria; order DTU022; family DTU022; genus JAAYGO01. The sequence goes on from JAAYGO010000084.1 coordinate 9,119, forward strand.
GCCGTGAAAAACCTTGGTGCGGGAGGCTTCTTCGGCAATATCCTCCACCATCTTGCGCGCCTTGGCCGAGGCCACTTCCACGTTCACCCGGGGAGCGCACTCGGTGCAGAGGCCTTCCTGCTCGTTCCAGTCGTTGGCGCAGACCCACTGGCGGCACTTCGGACAGCGCTGAAAATGGCCCTTGGCCTCGTTCTGAGCCCTGGCAAAGGCTGCTTCATGCTCCCGGTGCCACTCGGGTGTCATTCCCTGAAAGCGCTCGCTTAAAATATCGGCCCCCCGCTCGGCGCTGTAGCCGATGTTGTGCTGGCCGACCAGGCTGGATAAAGTGCCGATGGCGCCGCCGAGACCGCGCAAAAAGCGGCCTTTCTTGTAGGTCGAGGACTCTATAAACTTGGTCTTATACCCTTCATGGCAGAGATCGCAATAAAAAGTAAACTGGAACCCCGCCTCAGTGCTGTTATCTTCGTAATTGCGGGTAAAGGGTTGTAAAGCCATTTTCGCACGCTCCTTTAAACAAAAAATTAATTGCTTTATGCATGCATCTATTCTTAATGCATCGGCTTGCCGCACTTAATACAGGTCTTGCCCAGCGGCGGCTGCTCCGCGCGGCATTTCCGGTTGGGGCAGGTAACCAGAAGCCGCCGGCTGCAGTGCTCGCAGTAATCGCCAAAATAGCCAGTCTTGCCGCAAAAGGGACAAACCACCTGTAGGGAAAGTCCGCAAGAGGGGCAGGCTGCCCAGCCCTGGCGAAGCGGATGCGCGCACTTGGGGCAGCGCGCCTGCAAGGGATTTACCTTGCCGCACACAGGGCAAACATTGGCATCGGGCGGCACCAGCTTCTCACAATAACGGCACGGCTGCATATATCCCGGCATAAAAAATCCTCCTTCCCACAATCCCATGGTGCCGGGCCTTGACATTGTGACATTAATTTCCGTTTTTTTCCATGATTGCTGTGCGGGGCAATTTCTCAATTTAATTCCAATTTAAGTTAATTAATGTCACAATGTCAAGGCCCGGCACCTCGCCCGGTGGCACCGAGCAACTCGTTAATGCCTTGCTGCCACTGCTCCAGCGACGTGTGCGGCACGCGGCCGATAAAGCGCTCCCGCAATTCGGCCAGGGCGGGCAGGCGCCGCATGGCATACAGATAGCGTAGATACTGCGGTTCGGTCAGCTTCTCCTCGGGCAAGTAGATCGGTTCGCGCCGGAAGTTGATCGCCAGCATGCAGCGGTTGACGCGACGCAGCATCTGCTCCGTTTCCGCCTGTAAATCAACAGCGCCGCCGGCACTGCTGTCGCGTGCGGCAATCCGGAACAGATAGGTAGCCTGGGCGGTTTCCTGTTCGGAAAACGATTCCATGATCAGGGCGTTGCCGGGCTGCTTGGGGTCGTCACTGTAGACGGGAATTAAAAACCAGACGTAGTCACCGCTCAGCTCTCCCATCAAGCCCCGCTTAACCCCCATGGCCATTTGCTCCGGCCGGCCGATGGACTTGAGGTAGTTGTATTCTTCCTTAATCGCCGATTGCTCCACTTTCTGTTCCAGCAGCGGCCAGAAGCGGGGCGAAACAGCATCGATTTCAGAGCGGGAGGCGGCCCTGCCTTCGCGCATTAGCCGCACCAGTTGCCGGGTTTCCGCGGGATTGGCTCCCGGCAAGATTTGCTGCACCAGTTGCTGGGTCCGCTCCTCCAGGCGGTTGATCGCTGCGGCGAGATGTTCCTTAAAACCGTCGAGGTTGTAACCCATGCGTGAAAAGTGGACCTTTTCACCGTATTCAGTGGTCAGGATCAGGGTATGGCCTGCAATGGCGAGGTTTTCCATATCACTGTAGGGGAAGCGCAAGGGGTCATCCTGCTCCGGGATCACCACGAGCGCCGTTTCATAGAGGCGCGGCTCGCAGCGCCCCTCACCCTGGACCTCGCCGGAGCTATCGTAAAAGGCGTACCTGGCTTCAAAGCCTTCGCGCAGCACCTTTTCGTCCATGAGCATATCTTTAAGCAGTATCTCGCCCCGCTGCTTGAACAGCAGGCGTAAAAAATCCTCGTAGGCGTAGCCTAGGCGGTGCAAAAGGAGCTTTTCCCCGGAACTTAAATGAAGCACCACCCGGTAATCGGCCGCTTCAATGGCCATGATCTCCCGGTAGGGGATGGCGCGGGCGGCGCCGCTTTCCGGCGCCAGCGTGCAGCGCTCCTCCTCTAAAGCCAGGCAAGCCCGTCCCTCCGGGGCAGCAGCATCCAGCTCCATCCACGAAAAGGTGGCCTCACCTTCAAAAAGACGCCCGCTCACCTTTGCTTCACTCCCAACCCTTCTCCCGTAAACAATTTATTCATCCAAGGAAAGGAAACATAACTTGGAACGGATAAAAATATATTCCACAGCGGCAACATATCTCCTGCCGGGAGACAAACAAAAAAGGTGCCGGGCCTTGACATTGTGACATTAATTTCCGTCTTTTTCCACAATTGCATGAAAAGCTCATTTCCGATATAGTAAATTCCAATTTAAGTAATATAATGTCACAATGTCAAGGCCCGGCACCCAGGCTGACGGCACCTAGGCCGAGGTCGATAACAAGCCTGGCCTAGCCGGCGCAGCGGCGGGCCAGGAGCAGTTTTTGCCAGCGCTCTTCGCTCAGGGGCCGGTTGAAGCTGCGGAAGGCGGCCAGTTTGAAGCCGTGCTTCTCCCCCCAGCTCCGGGTGAGCAGTATGCTCTCGAGATTGACCCCGGAGGAGCCGAGGCTGAAGTTTTTATAGCACTGTTCGAGGGCGAGGATCATGGTCTCAGCCATGCAGGCGTAGGCCAATCCTCTTTCGAAGCCAAAGTCCCAGCCGAGGGAGGGGGTGCCCGGCACCTCGATCACCCCGCCGTCGATCACCAGGACGTCAGGCCTGGCTGCGTCCACCGCTTCGCTCACATTGGCCGGCCGGGAGATATCGCAGACGATGGCGTTTGGCCTCAAGTTGCCGGCGTGGATCAGCTTGCCGGTGCTGCTGGTGGCGCTGACCACCACCCCAGCCCGGGCGAGGACCGCGTCGATGGCGGTGGAAAACTCGATCAGGCGGTATTGGCGCTCTGCCTGCTGCGCGAACTCTTCGAATGCCTCCAGCGGTGCGCCGGCAGGGGGCAGAGCCGCACAAGATTTAAGGATCTGGCCCATGCTCCCCGGCTTTAAGGGGCGCCCCTGGCTGAGCAGGGCGGCCTGGTAGCGGTAGATCTCCGCGGCCACGCTCAGCAGCCGCCGGCTGGACTCCTTATTTGTAGGATTGCCGATCAGGATCAGGCGCGGCACCGTCTCGGAGAGCAGGAGGGCGATCCCTTTGCCGATGGAGCCGGCGGCGCCGACCACCGCTGCGGTCACGGTGTGGCGATCTACCTGCAGCCGCTCCATGGCGGTATTGATCGCCTCCACAGCGGAAACAACGGTGTAGCTGTTCCCAGTGGTTACGGGAACGCCTTCATCCTTGAGGTAGAGCCCGCCCCTGGAGACCACGGAGGTATAGGCTCCGAGGCCGACGATGCGGGCCCCCCTATTCTTCGCCAGGGCCACGGCCTCCTTCAGCTCGGCGAGGGCCTCCTGCCGCGGCATGTGCAGAAACTCTTCCGTTGTGCGGGGCACCGTGATGAACTCGCCGTAAGCCCTTTTCCCGGCGGCCGAGGTGATGGCGGTGCTGGCGATGACGAAGCGCTCGATCAGCTCGTTAAACTTGCCCGCCAGCCTATCCAGTTCCGCTTCGCTGAAAGCGAGGAGACTGCGGTCGAACTGGTGGTAGCTCTGCAAATCCAGGGGGTGGACCAGGAAAGCGAAGCGCCCTTCGCCCGCATCACCGGTAGGGACAGTTCTTTCCACCGGCTCCGGCTTGAAGGGCGGAAAGCGGCGTTCATTATTTTTGGGGCTAACCAGGTAAGAGAGGAAGCGGGCGGTGCTGCCCTCATTTAAACAGGCCAGCATATTCTCAATTCCGGCCAGGGCCTCGCGGCACTGGGCGGCGGTAATTGTCAATGGCGGTTCGATGCGGATCACGGCGCTGCCGTTCAAGGTCGGGGCCACCCTGATTCTTTCCACGTTTAGCAGGTAGGAAGAGATGGCCGGCGTCAGCAGCTCCTGTTCAGCCATGATCCCCAGGAGACTGCCCGGATAGGCGTCCCGCTCCAGGTTGAATTCAAGGCCAAGCATGAGGCCGCGCCCGCGGACCGAGCAAACCAGGTGCGGGTAGCGCTCTTGCAGCTTCATGAGTCCGCTGCGCAGCAGCTCCCCCTTTTCCCGCACCTCTGCCAGCAGGCGCCCCCCTTCCCTGGTCAGGATCTCGAGCACCTGCAGGCCGACCCGGCAGGCCAGGGAGTTGCCGGCAAAGGTAGATGAATGCTTCAGCCCGAAGGTTTCGCTGTAGGCAGCGGCGGTGCAGAGGCAGGCGCCAATCGGCATAATCCCGCCTCCCAGGGCCTTGGCCAGAACCAGCACATCCGGCGCGACGCCCTCCGCCTCGCAGGCAAAAAGGGTGCCGGTGCGGCCCAAGCCGGTCTGCACCTCATCGAGCACCAGGAGCACCCCGTGCGCCGCGCAGATCTCCTTGGCCGCGGCCAGGTAGCCGAAAGGCGGCACGACGATCCCGCCCTCGCCCTGGATCGGCTCCACAATAAAGGCGGCGTAATAACCGGGCTTGCTTTCGAGCTCTGCCTCAAGGGCCCTGGCATCTCCGAACGGGATATGGTGAAACCCGCCGACCGGCGCGCCAAAGGGTGCCTGGTAGCCGCGATTGCCGGTGGCCGAAAGGGAGCCCAGGGTTTTGCCGTGAAAGCTGTTGGCAGTGGCCAGGATGCCGCTGCGCCCCGTGGCGGCGCGGCAAAGTTTTATCGCCACCTCCACCGCTTCGGCACCGCTGTTGGCGAAGGTAACATGCTCCAGACCTGCCGGGGCCACGGCGACGAGCTTTTCCGCCAGGGCCGCCGCCGCAGTCATAGCCGAGGGCTGGATAAAACTGGGCTCGCCCGAGGCGCGAAACCGCTCGATGGCCTCCCAGATCTCGGCCGGGTTATGCCCGAAAGGCAAAGCCCCGTAGGCGGCGATGCAGTCGAGGTAGCGGTTTCCCGCATCATCGTATAAATAGCATCCGTCGCCCCGAACATAGTTTTTATCGATCTTGATACTCTCGAGCAGCCGCCCCAGGGGCGGGTTGATATATTCGGTAAATGAATTCATCGCTGATCTTTTGCCCTCCCACTTTATGTGTGCACATAATTGTGCACACTTTTAAACATATTTTACCGCAAGAGGCCGGTAAAATCAACCGGTTTTTGAAGACATGTTATCGGCCTGTGATATTGTCACCCTGTAAGCGGTCTGAGATAATGTCACCATTATGGGAGGAGACATTTTCTTGAAACCGAAGGAAGCCAGAAGGGTGAACGTTGTAGAACAGTTGATGCAAGGAACGATTACCGTATCCCAGGCAGCAAAGCTGTTGTGCCTCTCTGAGCGCCAGGTTAAACGGATTAAGAAAGGAGTCAAGGAACAGGGATTGTCTTACCTGGCCCACAAGAACAGAGGGCGCAAACCAAAGCATGCCATCAGCGACCAGACCCGCAAAAAAGTAGTTGAACTGGCCTTAAGCGACTACAAAAATACAAGCTGCACCCACATGGCCGAACTACTGGAACTGCACCAACACCTGTTTATTTCTCCACGGTCAATACGGCGTATCCTCAAGCAGGCAGGGATCTCAACTATCCATTCCCACAAGGCTGCGCGATGCCGGCGCAGCCGCAATAGAATGCCCCGGGAAGGGATGCTCGCCCAGATCGATGCCAGCCCCTTTAACTGGCTCGAAGAAAGGGGACCTAAATTAAACCTGCATGGCGCCGTAGACGACGCCACCGGCAAAATCCTGGGCTTGCGTTTCGAGCCGGAAGAGTGCTTGGCAGGATATATGTACGTCTTATGGCAGATGGCCAAAAACGGCACTCTCGCCAGGCAATTTTACAGCGACCGCCACACCATCTTCTTCTCGCCGAAAAAAGACATGCTCACCATCGAAGAAGAGTTGGCCGGGATGACAGAAGCCCTTACCCAGTTCGGCAGGATGCTTGAAGAACTCGGGGCAACACAAATCCCCGTCTATTCACCACAGGCTAAGGGCCGCATCGAACGCCTCTGGGGAACCTTGCAGCACCGCCTGATTACCGAAATGCGCATCGCCAATATCTCCACGCTTAAAGAGGCCAACGACTTTCTGCCCGGCTTTATCGAACGCTTCAACAAACGTTTCGCCGTCGAAGCTGCCGAACTAGAGCCAGATTACTTGCCTATCCCCAAAAACCTGGATTCAATCATCTGCATCAAAGAAAAAAGAAAGGCCTCAAACGGGTCCACAATCTCTTATGGCGGTCAAACCTACCGGCTGCTGGGCAAAGACGGCGCTGTGGCCCTGCTGCGCCCAAGGAGCACGGTCCATGTGCTAAAGCATCTGGACGGCTCCCTGAGCGCTCTTTATGAGGGCAATCGGTTCTCCTTGCAGGCATTCACTAAGCCAATCCCCATTGAACCAAGCAACGCCTGCGAGAACCCAAAACCTAGACCTAAACCTGCCGCAAATCACCCGTGGAGAAAGATGAGAAACTCTAAACCTATTAAAACAGAGACAAACTTGTATGTCAAAGAACAATTACTCCAGGAAAATGCTTAAAGGGGTGACATTTTCACTGGCCGTTGACACCGGTTTTTGAAGACAAAACATGCACCGCAAAAAAGGGCTATCGGCAAGGGGATCATAAGCCTTTTTCTCCGGTTGCTGCCATCAACAATGCGAGATCCTTCGGGCTTCGCCCTCAGGATGACAATAAGGAGCTCAGGATGACTGCAAGGAACTCAGGTAAAATCAAGGGGCTGCCCTGTTGGGACAGCCCCCGGAGGTATGAGCCATGATGCAAAATACTCTTACTCAAGAAACTCTACTTCAATGAAATCGGTGTAGTACTCGTTACCCTGCAAGTCGATGATGGTAAAGCCGTATAGAAAGACGCCGACCGCCTCCCAGCTTTCGACAAGCAGCGGGCCTTCAACCGTGAACTCATTGCCTTCATACCAGATCAAGTCGTCCTCGCCGGGTTCTTCTTCGAGAGCCGGATCATCCACATCGTAGAATTTTTCAGCATAGTAAAGGAGCGTGATTACATCGCCGTCTTTAATTTTGATCAGTTGTTTGGGGGCCATGCCCGTTGTGGCATCGTAGACGGGCAGGGCGCCGATGACCTTGCCGTCGGGATTGGCTTCATCGTATAAAACGATCAGGTTGACCGATTCGCCGTTTAACAGGGCCGGCACTGCGTAGCGGACATAATCCTCGCCAACCTCGACCTCGTAGAGGCAAGCCCACTCCCCATTGATGGTGTAGATGATGCCGTCATACTCGGTGAGGATCTTGCCCGATTCATCGATCTCAACGTTGCTGTCCTGGTAGATCTGGGTGTAATAGTCGTCCTCTTCTTTCACCCACGCCGTAAAGTAGATGCTTTCGATATTGTTCAGCTCTTCGGCCGGGATCACGATGTCAAAGCTATTCTCATCTTGCACCGGCGCCAGAGCCGAAACATCGAGCTGTGCAAAGGGAGTACCGGTTAAGATCTCTGCAAACTCTGCGACATAGTTGATATAGCGCGGCGAAAAACCGGTCGTTTGATAAACGGGAATCCGCTCCACCGCCTCTTCCTTGGCGCTGTAGGGGAAATAGAGCGACAAGCCGCCGGCGTGGTCCACAAACTGACCCTGGTCCTTGTAGACGACCGCATTGCCAACCGCTTCGATCAGCGCCGACGCTTCATCCGGATAGACAGCGTTGAATTGTTCCGCCATATGCACGATATCGATCATGTCGGTGCTGCCGCCATATTCCGAAGGCATGCCGAATTCGCGCGTCCGGGAACGCGATTTGGCGATCGTTTGATAATTGGATTCAGAAATATCGGCGACCTCAATGAATTGCTCCAGCGCCTGCACAACAGCTTCAACCTCTGACAGATCGGTCACGGATAGAGTGGTGGCCTCATCTTCCATGCCATTTTCGTTATAGAAGCTCACAAAGCTGTCTACGATTACCTGCCCCAGCTCTGCTCCATCCATTTGCGGGTTTTCTCCTAAAGCAGTGAGCCAGGTCTCATAATCCCAGCCGTAGCCCGGCTCCAGCTCTTCGGAGGCAACTAAATATTTGGCATAGTCCCTGGCCATGTACGCCGTTTCCAGGGTGGCCATCAGGCAGGCGTCGAACCCTAAGAATTCCAACGGGTAGCTGGGTAAATACGAATTGTCAAAGGCTTCCTTTATTTCCGCCAGGGTTAAGCCGTCATAATCGAACAGCTCGTCCACACCAAAGCCGCAGACTGCTCCTCCCCCATGGTTCCACATGATCAGCCCGAACTTCTCTGCCGGGAAATTGTCCATGCTATAATTGATGAAATCGGCCAGGGTCGAGCTTTCGCCCATGCTTGCCGCCGGCAGCTCTTCCAGGGCCTCCAGGGCCTCATCGATGACCCGGTAGCGGACCAGGCTGTCATTGGGGATAAAATCCATTTGCCACTGGTCCGTGCCGCCGGTCTGGAGGATGACATTGATGTCCTCTTTGGAGAAAGCGGCTGTAACCATCTCCACGATGTCGCTTGTGGCCATGGCGCCTTCAGTCTCCAGGTCGGAGCCGTTCATGTAAACCATGATCGTGTAAGCGTCATGCTCTTCAGGCAGCGTATATTCAAGCCCGCCTGCGCTGCCTTCATCTGATGTACCTTCCTCTGAACAGCTTCCCAGAGCGAAAAACAAAATAACAATCGCGACTATAACCAACAAGACAATAAGGAACTTTTTCATCGGACACCTCTCCTGAGATAGAAATAATGCGGGTTCCTGGCAACCCAGTAAAACCCGCTCCAGCGAATATAATCTGAAGTATTAGATCGCATTTAAGCCGGTTCGCTGTGCAACTCCTGTAACGTCAAAACAGGCACGGTAAACATCATGATGGTCGCATAAATTAATCCGACCATGGCCAGGGCAATGATAATCAGCTTGGTCCGGACTGCTTGGCTAAAAAGTCTCTTTTTTCTTTCTCTTACATCAATTTTTTCGCCTCACTTTAAATAATTTGGTATAGATAAGCAAAAATTATAGCAATCTGATTCCTTGGCTGTCAATAAGATTTTCAGCCGAGCCATTTGCGTTGTAATGAAATTCCTTAAAAAAATAGTGTGTTCCCCACCCCCTATTGTAAAAGGCAAGCAGATATGGAGGGGTTTCAAACATTAGACTGGCTCGATTTAACAAAAATAACCAA
>JAAYGO010000076.1 GCA_012727685.1 Bacillota bacterium
CGGCGGCTGCTTCTGGTGCATGGTGGCCCCCTTTGCCGGGCATCCGGGGGTGAATAAAGTGGTCTCCGGATACACCGGCGGGCGCACGGAGAATCCGACCTATGAAGCGGTTTGCCGCGGGGATACGGGGCACTGCGAGGCGGTCCAGATCACCTACGACCCGGCCATCGTCTCCTACGAAACCCTGCTGGAGCTCTTCTGGCGCCAGATCGATCCCACCGATCCCGGGGGGCAGTTCATTGACCGGGGCCCTTCGTACAGGACCGCCATATTTTACCACAATGCCAGGCAGAAAGCCCTGGCCGAAGCCTCGCTGCGGGCGCTGGAAGCGAGCGGCCGCTTTGCCGCCCCGCTGGCCACCCAAATCCTTCCCGCCGGCCCGTTCTGGCCTGCGGAAGAGTACCATCAGGACTACTACCGGAAAAACCCGGCACATTATGAGGCCTACCGCAAGGGTTCGGGACGCGACGCCTTTATCCGCAAGCACTGGACGGATAGGCAGGACGAGCAAGCGCTTAAGCAGGATAAGCAAGCGCTGAAAGAGAAGCTGACGCCGCTGCAATACCATGTCACGCAGGAGGGCGGCACCGAACCCCCTTTTCATAACGCTTACTGGAACGAGCGGCGCCCGGGGATTTACGTGGATATTATCACCGGCGAGCCGCTCTTTTCTTCCCTGGACAAGTTTGATCCCGGCTGCGGCTGGCCCAGTTTTAGCAAGCCGCTGCAAAAAGAATTGCTGGTGGAAAGGGTTGACCGGAGCCACGGGATGAGCAGGATCGAGGTTCGCGCCAGGCAGTCCGGCTCCCACCTCGGTCATGTTTTTGATGATGGGCCGCCTCCGACAGGACTGCGCTACTGCATCAACTCGGCGGCGCTGCGCTTTGTTCCGCTAGAAGAGATGGAAAAGGAGGGCTACGGCCGCTACCTGGCCCTGTTCCGGAAGCGCGGGGATGAGTGAACAGCAAAGGGGCTGCCCCAAAAAGTTGCTGAGGACAGCCCCTAAAAGTCATCTGCAGCTTCCTGTTATCATCCTCTGCTTACCATTCACCCCGGTCTTCCATCAGCGTCAGGGTGGTGCTGATGGTTTTCCCGTCCCGGTAATACTTGAGCGAGATCGTGTCGCCAGCCCGGTGCTGCTTCAAGATCTTGTTCAGGGCGCTCATGGAATCGACCGTCTGGCCGTCGAGTTCAACGATGATGTCATTAACCTTCAGCCCCGCCTTTTCTGCGGCGCTTCCTTCCAGTATATCCACGATCAGGATGCCCTGCGGGATTTGATAGAAGCGGGCCGTCAGGGCGTTGATCTCGCTTCCCTTGATGCCGATGGCCGGGCGGCCTTTCACATAGCCGTGCTCGATGATCGAATCGACAATCGGCAAGGCGAAGTCTATGGGGATGGCAAAGCCGATCCCTTCCACCGCCGTGGTGGCAATCTTAATCGTATTGATCCCGATCACTTCTCCGGCGGCATTGACCAGGGCGCCGCCGCTGTTGCCGGGATTGATGGCCGCATCGGTCTGGATCAGGCCTTCGGCCACGTTTTCAGCCTGCACCCGGCGGTCAATCCCGCTGATCACCCCGACGGTAACGCTGCCGGCCAGATCCATGCCCAGGGGATTGCCGATGGCCATGGCAAACTCGCCGATGCGCAGATTGGACGATGAACCAAAGCTGGCTACCGGCAGCTTGTCCAGATCGATCTTGATCACTGCCAGGTCGTTTTGCTCATCGCCGCCGATATACTCGGCCACCGCGGAGCGGCCGTCCGCCAGGAAGACTTCGAGCTGCCCCTTGGCGCTGTTAATGTAGTTTTCGACGACGTGGTAATTGGTGATGATGTAGCCGTCGCTGCTGTAGATGATCCCCGAACCTTCACTCGGCTGTTCAATGAGCTGGCTGCCGAACCAGCCCAGGCTGGTCCTGACCAGGGCGGTAACCCTGATTCCTACCACCGAGGCGCGAGCTTTTTGGGCGATTTCTGGAACATTCACCAGGACCGTACCGGCCAGGTATGAGGTGCCCGGCTCCCTGAGGTCCTCGCTGCGGTCGATGTTGTCATTGCTTTGAAGCGCCTGCAGCGCTTCGATCTGCTGCGCCAGCGCGGCGATGCGGGAATCGTAGTGGAGCTTCAGGCCGATCACACCGGCGAGACAGCCAAGGATGACGATGACTGCCAGCACGTAGAACAATAATTTTAAACAAGATATTCTCTCTCTTTCCATAGACTAAGCTCCTCCCCGTTTTTGCACCTCTTTTAAGCTCATTATAAACAAAAAGTGCTTCCAAATCACCGCGGCGCAGCGGTAAAAATGTGGTAAAATTGCGGCAGCCGGACGCTTAGCCCCCCTCACCCTGACCCTCTCCCCCCAGAGGGTGGAGAAGGGATAGTGGAGCGGCGCCATTTCGGCTTTCTTGCGGTGCCCGGCGGGGGCATGGGGACTGCGATATAAAAAAGATGGTGAAGGCTGCAGGGCACACTCTGTGGCGGGACTACATGTCCAAGTGCCTACGATGTAAAAGTAATGGTGAAGGTTGTCTCTCCGGGGGAGCTGCGCACGGTAATGCTGCCCTGGTGCTGCTCGATGACCGCCTTGACGATCGAAAGGCCGATGCCGTGCTTGCCCCCTTTGCCCTTGTAGAAGCGGTCAAAGATATGGGGCAGATCTTCTGCTGCTATGCCCGGCCCGTCATCGACCACGGCAATGATAATCCGGCCGCCGGCGCGGCGGCAGGTCAGGGTGATGCGGCTGGCCGCATAACGGATGGCATTGGCGATCAGGTTGGAGAAAGCGCGGCAGATACTTTTTTCATCACAGGGCAGCATCACCGGCTCCTCATCAAAGTCAAATACAAAGCGCAGTCCCCGTTCGGCAGCCAGGTTTCTCTGGCGCTCCGCGCTGTTTGAGAGCAGCTCGCGCAGGTCGTATTCGACGGGCTGAAGCTGCTTCGAGATGCTATCGATGCGGGAAAGGTAGAGCAGATCCTCAACCATCTCGCTGAGCCGGTCGGTCTCGCTGATGATCACGCGGCTCGATTGCTTTGGCTCGAGGATCCCGTGCTCGATCCCCTCGGCGCTGCTGCGGATCGCCTGCAGCGGCGTCCGCAGTTCGTGGGATACATTCTGAAAAAAGGTTTTCTGCTCCCGGTCGTAAGCATCCAGTTGGGCGGCGGCCTTATTCATGCTTTCAGCAAGCTCCGCCAGTTCAAGGTCGCGGTAATCATGCCTGTTTCTGGAAAAATCGCCCCTGCCGATCCGGGTGGCAAAACTGGTTAACTCGCGCACCGGCCTGGCGATCACTCCCGACAAAAAGCCGGCAATCAAAGCGGCCAGGATGGCGGCCACGCCCATGACGACCAGCAGCACCGTGTTGATGCGGCCGGCCAGGGAGCTTATGGCGGTCATATCGATATAGTAAATTAAATAGAATGAACCGCTGCCGAAAATGTAAAAGGGCAGTTCAACTGATACCAGGTAGTATTCACGGCCGGCTGCATTGAGCCGCATGATCTCCCGGCTTTGCAGATTGATCGCTTCGCGTTTTAGCTGCGCCGCCAGTGCGATAGTATCGGCATATTGATGTAAAAAAACCGGGGCCGGCTCAGGAAAAACCAGTTCGTACTTTTCGGTGACAATCATCGTTTCCGCTCGCCCGACCTGGCCTCCGGCCGGAAACTGATCACCGGGCTGCCAACCCTCGTCTCCGGAGCGGACCACGCCGCGCAGCTGCGCATTGACGCTGCTGATGATATACTCGCGCACCAGGATGTTGAAGACCGCCAGGACCACCAGGAAGATAACGGCAATGAGCGAGAGCATGATCGCCAGGAGACGCGTGCGAATGCTAAATTTGCGCCGCTTGGGCCGACTTTTTTCGTTCACCGGGTGGATCGCTCCTTCAGGCGGAAGCCGAAGCCCCAGACCGTATCGATGAGCAGGCGGCTTTCAGCCAGTTTTTTCCGCAGCCTGCGCACGGTATCGTCGGCCGCCCGCGTCTCCACTGCGCTGCTGTATCCCCAGACCTTGTTGAGCAGCTCCTCCCGCGAGACAGCCCGGTCCTTGTTTTCAATCAGGTAGCACAAAAGGTTGTATTCGTTGGGGGTAAGTTCCAGCGGCGCGCCGTCGAGAGTAACCGTTTTGTTGCGGGTATCGATTTTAATGTCGGCGTAGGCGAGGACGGGCGCCTTCGCGCTTTCCCGGCCGGAGCGGTCGTACTCGATCCGGCGCAGGATGGCCTTCACCCGCATCACCAGCGACATGGCGGAGAAAGGCTTGGTGAAATAGTCGTCGCTGCCCAGGTTTATGCCCGTAGCGTAGTCCAGGTCGCTGTCGCGCGCCGTAAGCATGATGATGGGAACGGTGCTCATTTTACGCAGCTCTGCGCAGACGGTAAAAC
>JAAYGO010000269.1 GCA_012727685.1 Bacillota bacterium
AATGGAGACAAAAATACCCTGGCTCTGATCATAGGCATAGCCCAGCCTTTCCAGGAGCCGGTCAAAGTTTTCGTTGCCGCTGCCGATTTTGCTGGCGGACATTTTTAATCCCCCGCTTTTCTTTGCCTCTTTGGATTAAAATATGGCCGCCTGGCTGAAATTGCTACTTCCGATCTGGGGCAGGCAGCGGGTATCAACCGGCTGCCCGGGTGAATAGATTAAACTATGAATATCCGTAGTCTTATCAAACCGTTATTTAAGATCGAAAGCCATATGGACCTGGTGCCCCAGACCGCCGTGATTCTGAAGAACGACGGGAAGGAAGAGCTCTACGCCCGCTTGCAGCAAAGGGGGCGGACGGGAAAAACGGGATTGGAGCTGCTTGCCAAAGGGGCGGCGGACGCGGATAAGCCCTTTTCCGGCGGCTTCATCGTTCCCCTGTGGCATTTTCATCATCCCTGGAGCCACCGCGGCTACCTTGTGGGCAGCAGCTCGGCCGATCAGGCTGCCTGGCTTTTTAACTTCGCCCTCGGTCTCTGGCAGAAAAAAAGGGAAGAGCAGGCCCTTTACCATCTCGGCCGGGCGCTGCATTTAATCCAGGATATTTTTATTCCCCAGCATGCGGCGGTGACCGCCTTGAAAGGGCATGGCGAACTGGAAAACTGGCTCAGCGAAAACTGGGAAGCTTACCGGGTCGAGCGGGGCGGTTTTTACCGCTGGGAGTGCTCCTTCCACAATCTGCAGGGCGATCACCACACCGTCAGCTCTGAACGGCCGTATGATTGGATCGATCACGGCAGTCACCTGTCGAGCCAGTGGTTCGACCGTTTTTTCGGGGGTGGCCATTATGACGAAGCCTCCTTTCACCGGGCCGCTGCGTTGACTATTCCCCACGCCCTCCGCTTTTCAGCGGGCTTTTTAAATAAATTCTTCCTCGACGCGGGATTATAAATGAATGGACGGTGAGCGCTGCCGCGCGCCGCCAGCCTGCTCTTGCCCCGCAGTTCATATTGCAAATCATACGCCGGAGGTTTAAACTAATGATGGTGGAAGGTGTTTTTTGCCTGCGGACAACCCCTTCCGCCAGCAATTTAAAGCAAGGATGATCGCAAATCAAACCAAAACTTTGGACCAAAGAGTTTATCATCACCTCCTTTGTACAGTTTTTCGCTGTCTTAAACTATTACATCTGCATGATCATCATGTCTGAATACGCCATGCTCAATTATCATTCGCCCCCGGGCGAGGCCGGGCTTGCCGCCAGTATCTTTATTATCGGCGCCCTGGCAGCCCGCTTTTTTTCTGGCAACATGGTGATGCGCTTCGGCTATAAACGATCGCTTTACACGGGGGTCTTTGCCGGCCTCGTCATGAGCTTGGCCTATTTCGAGGTGAACAGCATCCTCCTCCTGCTGCCGATTCGTTTTCTGCACGGGATTACCTTTGGGATAACCTCTACGGCGACGTCCACCATCGTGGCGGATCTGATTCCCCATGAACGGAGAGGCGAGGGGATCGCTTACTTCTCCTTAAGTTCAATTATCGCCACTGCCATGGGGCCGTTCATCGGAATGTTTCTGAGCCGGAACAATAGCTACAACCCGGTTTTTACCGCGGCGGTGATCGTTTTGATCATTAGCCTGAGCACTGCTCCCTTCCTATCCTTGCGTAAAACCGCATTTCCGGAAGAGGCTCATCGGGAAGGGCGCGGCTTCAAATTGCGCAACTGTTTTGAGCCGAGGGTTATCCCGGTGGCCTTTATTTGCCTGCTCGGTTTCCTCGCTTATTCCAGCATTGTCTCCTTCCTCACTGTGTATGCGCAAGAAATTAAACTGGTAGCCGCGGCCGGCTACTATTTTATTTTTTATGCCGTGGCAGTGATCGTTTCGCGGCCGCTTGTGGGCCGCCTGTTGGATTTAAAGGGTGAAAATGTGATCGTCTACCCGGCCATCGTGTTCTTTGGCGCCGCCATGCTCCTGCACGGCCACAGTTACCACGGTGCCGTGTTGCTGGCGGCGGCGGTCCTGGCCGGTCTGGGCTTCGGAGCGATCCAGGCAAGCACCCACACCATCGCGGTTAAAATCACGCCGCGGCACCGGATGGGGCTGGCCAATTCCACCTACCTGATGTTTTATGACATCGGGATGGGCATCGGCCCGATCATTGCGGGGCTGCTCATCCCCTTGCTCGGTTATCGCTGGATGTATACGCTGATGGGCCTGATCGTCCTTTCCGGCTACATTTTTTACTATTATTTGCACGGGAAAAAGGCAAGCCTGCACAAGCCTGAAAAAGGGGAAAAAGGGTATGCAGCAGACAGCGGGATGGGCAATTGATCATTGCCCAGGGCAAAAGCGATCTCCCTTTTCTCCGGCGGACCGCCTCCCGTTGAGATGAAGTGCCCGCCCTGGCAGATGCTTCACCGGGGTTTGCATTTTTAAGCTGATATCGCGAACCTGATTTATGGACATGAATCATGATCAAGAAAGGAAGGAAGTTGATGAGCAGCACACCATGGTATGCCCTTACGGTTGAGCAGGTTGCAGAAAAGCTTGAAACCAGCCTGCAGCAAGGCTTGAGCCGGGAGGAAGCAGAAAGGCGGTTTGCACAGTACGGGCCCAACGAACTGGAGCAAACCGGCAGAAAAACCTTTTTGCGCATGTTTATTGAACAGTTTGCCGATTTCATGGTCATCATCCTGATCATTGCCGCGATCATCTCGGCGCTCCTCGGCGAATTCAAAGATGCGGTGATCATCATGATGATCGTTCTTTTAAACGGACTCCTGGGAGCCATCCAGGAAAATAAAGCGGAAGAATCTCTCGCCGCTTTGAAAAAAATGGCTGCCCCCCAGGCCAAGGTGCTGCGGGAGGGTAGAATTGACGTGGTGCCGGCGGCCCGCCTGGTGCCCGGGGATATTGTGGTGCTGGAGACCGGCGATTTTGTGCCGGCCGATATCCGTTTAAGCGAGGTCACCAACTTAAAGATTGAAGAGGCGGCTTTGACCGGGGAATCGGTGCCCGTGGAAAAGAACAGCCAGACCCTGGACAACACGGAGATCCCCCTCGGTGACCGGTTGAACATAGCCCATACCAGCAGCCTGGTTACATACGGGCGGGGGCGCGGCATTGTGGTGGAGACCGGCATGGCCACGCAGATCGGAAAGATCGC
>JAAYGO010000065.1 GCA_012727685.1 Bacillota bacterium
CTGCCAGGAAAGGTTTTTAACCGCTTCCCCGCAGGAGCTCGCCTGCCGCTGGACCGGCTTGTTAAAAGAAATAAAGAGCGAACAGGGAGAATGCGAACCGTGATCGTTGCGGAGAAAGAACTGGCTGAGTTAAAAAAAAGAATTTCCCGCTACTCTAGCGCAGCGGAAGACTGGGCCCTGGTGGAAAAGGCGTATCAATTAGCCCTGGATGCGCACGCCGGCCAGCGCAGGGAATCGGGCGATTCCTTTATCGTCCACCCCCTGGGGGTCGCCAGGATCCTGGCCAATCTAGGACTTGACCTGATCACCATTGTGGCCGCTCTGCTCCATGATGTGGTGGAAGACACCGCGGTCACCCTGGAAACCATTCGCCGGGAATTCGGGGACGAGGTGGCTACCCTGGTCGACGGGGTTACAAAGCTAAGCCGGCTCGATTTTACTTCAAAGGAAGAGCAGCAGGCGGAGACTTTGCGCAAAATGTTTATTGCCATGGCCAAGGATATCCGGGTAGTGCTAATTAAGCTGGCCGACCGGACTCACAACCTGCGCACCCTGCGCTATCTCAATACCAGCAAGCAGCAGGAAATTGCCCGGGAAACCCTGGAAATCTATGCGCCCCTGGCGCACCGTCTCGGTATCTACAAGATCAAGTGGGAACTGGAAGATCTCGCTTTTCGCTACCTGCAGCCGGATGATTACTACCGGCTGGCGGAGAAGCTGGCTAAGAAGCGGCAGGAGCGGGAGAATTTTATCAACCGCATCATCGGGGTGCTGAAGGAGCAGCTGAAAGCAGTCAATATCAAGGCGGAGATCCAGGGCAGGCCGAAGCATCTCTACAGCATTTACCAGAAGATGGTGGAACAGGAGAAAGAGTTAAACGAAATCTACGACCTGACCGCGATCCGGGTGATCGTGGATACGGTGAAAGATTGCTATGGCGCCCTGGGGATCGTGCATACGCTCTGGAAACCGATTCCCGGACGCTTTAAAGATTACATTGCCATGCCCAAGCCAAACATGTACCAATCCCTGCATACCACCGTGGTAGGGGCGGAGAATGAATTAGTGGAGATCCAGATCCGCACCTGGGAGATGCACCGGACCGCGGAATACGGGATTGCGGCGCACTGGCGCTACAAGGAAAAAATCAAGGATTCGCAGGAATTTGATGAGAAACTGGCCTGGCTGCGCCAGCTCATGGAGTGGCAGCACGACTACCGGGATGCCCGTGATTTTATCGAGAGTTTAAAGGTAGATCTTTTTACCGATGAGGTATTTGTTTTTACGCCGCGCGGTGACGTGATCGACCTGCCGGCCGGATCAATCACCCTCGATTTTGCTTACAAGATTCACACCGCGGTGGGACATAGCTGTACCGGCGCCAAGGTTAACGGCCGCATTGTGCCCCTGGATTATGTTTTAAAAATGGGCGACCTGGTCGAAATCATCACCAGCAAACACGGTGCGCCGAGCCGGGATTGGCTGAAGATGGTCAAGACTTCCCAGGCCAAGAATAAGATCCGCGCCTGGTTTAAAAAGGAGCGGCGCGAGGAGAATATTGAAAAGGGGCGGGAGATACTCGAGCGGGAAATGCGCCGCCTGCATTTCGATCACCACCGGCTTTTGAAAAATGAGCTGCTCGAAGAGGTGGGGAAGAAATTTAACCTGCTGACCGCTGATGATGTCTATGCCGCCGTCGGCTACGGCGGGATCACGGTAAACCAGATCGTCAGCCGCCTGCAGGAGGAATACCACCGTCGTTATGGTCCCGGGGAAGGAGAACCGGAACCTCTGGAGATCAAACCGGCCAAGCGGCGGCATCACCTGGCTCCCGGTGT
Source organism: Bacillota bacterium (assembly GCA_012727685.1). Classification (GTDB taxonomy): domain Bacteria; phylum Bacillota; class Dethiobacteria; order DTU022; family DTU022; genus JAAYGO01. The sequence continues at coordinate 1,839 of JAAYGO010000065.1, forward strand.
GCTCATCGAAGGAGTTGACAACCTGCTGGTGCGCATTGCCCGCTGCTGCAATCCTGTTCCGGGTGATAAGATTATCGGCTTCATCACGCGCGGTCACGGGGTCTCCATCCACCGCGTCAAATGCCCCAACCTTAACCAGCACCGGCAGGACAGCAACCGCTTTCTTGCGGTCTCCTGGGAAGATGAGACCCAGCAGTCGTACCCTGTTCATATCGAGGTCACCGCTCACGATCGGAAAGGCCTGCTTGCCGATGTAATGAACGCGGTGGCGGAAAGCAAGGTGAATATCACCGCTGTAAACGGGCGAACGGCGAAAGACAAGACGGCGATCATTCAC
>JAAYGO010000277.1 GCA_012727685.1 Bacillota bacterium
GCATTTTTTTCTTCAGCTCAACATAGTACGACTTTTTTGAGCTGTGCACACCGGTCAGTTTTTCGATCAGCATCGTTTTATTGCGTATGACCATTACCGTTCCCCCTCCGGTATTGCCAGGGCCTCGCGGAAGATGCCCATAATATCTTCCACATCCGCATCCCTGGGGTTCGTAATAAAGCAGGCATCCTTAACGGCGTTGCGGCTCAGCTCCGGAATAACGCTCTCGGAAAGGCCCAGTTCGGCCAGACTTGCCGGTATGCCCACATCACGGGCCAGCTCCCGCACCATCTCAATGGCTTTCTCCGCCGCTTCCCGCTGCGACATCGCCCCAGTGTGGGCGCCCATGGCTGCAGCAATCGCCGCGTACTTGTCAACGCGGGAAATTAAATTGAAGCGCATTACAAAAGGCAACAAAACCGCGCTGATTTCGCCGATGGGCAAGTCCAGCAAACCTCCCACCTGGTGAGTCATGGCGTGCGCCAACCCTAAAACGGCGTTGGAAAAGGCAATGCCGGCGTGCAGGCTTGCCTTGGCCATGGCCACCTTTGCGGCCTCATTAACCTGGCTGGCCACCGAAGCCCTCAAATTTTCGGCGATCAGCTTAATGGCGCGCAGGGCGTGGACATCGGTCAGATCTGTGGCCGCCAGGGAGAGATAGGCTTCAACGGCGTGGCTGAGTGCCTCCATGCCCGTATGGGCGGTCACCTTGCTGTTGATGGTGGAAAGAATCAGCGGATCGGATATAGAAATATCGGGAACCAGGGACTTCGAAATAATCGTCATCTTGATTTTCCGTTCGCTATCCACAATCATGGCAAACTGTGAAACCTCGGACCCCGACCCTGCCGTGGAAGGGACCACAATCAAGGGCGGCAGCGGTTTCGCAATCAGGTCAATCCCCTCGTAATCACGAATCCGCCCCTTGTTGGTGGAAAGAATGGCCACCGCTTTGGCCGCATCCACGGCGCTGCCGCCGCCGACTGCCAGAACGGCGTCACAGCCGGCGTCATTATAATGCAACGCCCCCGCTTCGACCTCATAGTCACGGGGATTTTCGGAAAAGTTGGACCAGATTTCATACGCCAGGCCGGCCTCGCGTAAAAAAACCAGGGCCTTTTCAACCCATCCGTGCTCCATGACCCCTCGATCGGCAACCAGGAAAACCCGTGTGGAGCCCAGGCGGCTGCAGCACTCACCCACCTGATTCAAAGAGCCCTTGCCAAATATGATCTCGGGAGTAACGAATTTGCTGATATACATCACGGTTCATCCTTTTCCTTGAATTAAAAAGGTAACCGGTATCGGCAATTTAATTCTGTAAACAGCAATTGAAATCCTTTTCAAACGATCCCTTCATACCTTGATTTTATAAAGAAGCGGCGCCCATGATTACCCTTGGACGCCGCTTGATCTTTGAAAAATGATCGTTTTTACCATCCCGGTGATACCGGTTCCCGGCCGGGTGTCTTTGCTTTAACCTCTCCGGCTTTAGAACCTATGATCTCCGGCACCACGCTATAACCAATATAACTTTCCATCACTTTTTTACAGGTTTCTCTTTTTGCCTCGGTGCAACCGCAACTCTTCGCTTCTTCCCTGGTCAATCTCATGGCAAAGGCGCCGGCACTGCAGAACATCACCCAACCGTTCAACCCCTGGTACTCTTTCCAGTAGCGGCACTCAACCACCTTTTCCATGGCGTACCCTCCTTGTTTCTACTCCAGCGCTCTACAGTGAACGCCTACACTCTTCCGTTGGCGACGATCCGCCTTTTAACCGTGGTCGGGCGCAGGTATGCGCTCCAGTAGGCAAAGGCCACGAAGACAACTCCGCCAATCAGGTTGCCGATGGTGACCGGGATCAGGTTGTTCAAGAAAAATCCCTGCCAGGTCAATCCCTGGACTACTGCCGGGGTTAGAAGACCCTGCAGGGCTTCGCTCCCTTTGAGAACCAGCCCCATGGGAATAAAATACATATTGGCGATGGAGTGCTCAAAACCGGCGGCCACAAAGGCGGCGATGGGAATGATAATCGAAAAGATTTTGCTGATCGCGTCTTTAGCAGCCATGGAGAGCCATACCGCCAGGCAGACCAGCCAGTTGCACAGGATCCCCCGGGCAAACGCCTCCACCCAGGGCAGCGTCGCCTTGCTGTAAGCGATGTTTACCGCACGGATAGCGATGGCCGCATCATTGGCCTTCCAGATTCCCGAGAAGTAGAAAAGCCCCACTACTATCAGCGCGCCGATAAAGTTGAAGAGGTAAACCCAGAACCAGTTGTTCAGGACTTGCTTCAGCGTCACTTTTCCTTCGAGCAGGCCGGTGGCAATCAGGTTGTTGCCGGTGAACAGCTCGGCACCGCCCAGAACTACGAGAATCAGCCCCAAGGAGAAGGAGACGCCGCCGACCAGCCGGGTTAACCCGTCTCCGATATAACCGGCCAGGTCATTGGTGACGATGGTAAAGAGAACCGCGCCCAGGGCGATATAGGCGCCGGCCAGAATGGCCAGCATCAGCAGCGACGGCAGGGCGGTAGCGGTTTTCTTTTCCGCGACGCCGACACAGGTTTTGGCTACAACCGGCGGCGGATCGCAGGGCAGCGCCGGCGGCGCAGCCGGCACCGGTTGAGCTACCGGTTCAGGCCGCGGTGAAGCAGTGGGCACCGCTCCAATCCCGATGTTTAGCTCCATGCTGCCCAGACACTCTTTCCTCTTTTCCGCAGTGCAGCCGATCCGGGCCAAAAAATCCGGGTTAACCGTCCGGTTGAAGGCAGCCAGTTCACAATAAGAAACAGGCCCCCCGATTGAATCATAGTCTTTCCAAAATTGACATCTGTTAGCCATTAGAAAACCCCCTTTCCTCTTTTGATCAGTATTGAATGCAAGTGGCGTGCCAAGTGTCTTCGGATAGCTAAAAGTTAAAGCTGCAGGGGCTTAAGTGGCCTGGAATCATCGATCTAGAGAGCTGTTTCAGCTTGAGAGGGGGTTTACAGCTCCGGCCAAACCGGTTCCCAAAAGGTTTGACTTGTGACGTAAAATTGTCACAAGCATGACCTTTTGTTGTTAAAGTGATTGCCGCTCCCTAAAGGGCATCAACATGCCCTCGCTGCCTGAAAAAATCCGCTGGTAAGCCCGCATCTTCGGGCACAGGCTTGACCATGCCTTTGGCACCAAGAACGTATGCCGGCCATGGCGGAGTCCACCGGCCGGTCTTACGCTGCTCCGGCTACTGCAATCTTCACTGCAGCAGACCCCTATCATGGTTGCTGATTATTGTTTGCGTGGTGGTTTAAATTTAAATGCATAAGCATCTGCCGGTTTCGCCTCTGTAAACCTGTTCTTTAAAAGCTGAATTTCTGTTTCCAGCGCCGCCAATATTTGGGCTACATGTTCCCCGGTATAATCGTAATTATTAGTGTTGGCCAGGTTGCCGATCAGGCGCAACTTTTTTACCGCTTCAGTCACTCTTCTTTCCGCCAGCCGTTCAAATTTTTCCCGCTTGACAGACAATCTAAAAACCCCTTTCAATATGAATGAGATTATAAAATAAATATGCCTGAGCAGAAAAAAAATGCAGCCATTGGAATATTTATTATCACTTCATGATCCTCTTATTCTTGATCGTACGAAAGAGAGTAAAACCGTTTTATCTGGAACTGAAACCACGTCTGATATTTGTATATAAAGATTTGGCATGTAAAAATTACCCAAGAATATTTTTGCACATACCAAAGTGAAAAGAAAAGTAGAGAAGTATGAAAAGCTGATAAAATCATTGATAGTTTTCAGTTCAGTTGAGATTCCTTGGCATAGCTTGAGAAAAGCTGATTTGCCACAAAGGGCAGATGATGAAATAAGCGGAGGCCGGGATGGTGGCGTTATTTCCCGCTCTGGGAATTCAATGCTCACCCTTCCCGGTCTCCCGCTTTCAACTGGCAGCATAAGCGATGTTGCCGCTGTTTTTACCTTGCAGCCGGTATGATGCCGGGCTGCGCGCCGATCACCGGCACCTTTGCAGTCCGGTCCAGCCCCATGATCGCTGCGGTGCTTAAACCCTGCTCCTTTCCTGGTAATGGGTATGGAGAAGCTCGTGTGATTTGCTGCCCAGGGGCTTCTCCAGGAAGGTTTTATAAAGCTCCTGCACGGCAGGATTGAGGTGCGATTTGCGCAGCTCCATCCCCCGATCCACCGCATAAATGGCGCTCATGCGCTTCTCCCGGATTTCGCGGTCTACGGGGATGGGCTGACCGCCGCCGCCGATGCAGCCGCCGGGGCAGCACATGATCTCCACGAAATCGTAGTCCGCTTCACCGGCTTTGATCTTCTTGAGCAGGTTGTCCGCATTTTTAAGGCCGTGGGTTACGGCAATCCTGATCGTGCGGCCTTTCAGCGTCACCGCAGCCTCCTTGATCCCTTTCAGCCCTCTGACCGCCGTAAAATCGAGCTCTTTTAGCTCCTCGCCGGTTACCACTTCATAGATGGTCCGCAGGGCAGCCTCCGCCACCCCTCCGCTTGCCCCGAAGATAACCCCGGCTCCTGTGGATATGCCCAGGGGCTCATCAAATGCTTCCTCGGGCAGTGCAGCAAAGTTGATACCGGCTTCCCTGATCATTTTCCCCAGCTCCCGCGTGGTCAGCACCACGTCCACATCTGCCACGCCGCTGGAGTTCATTTCCGGTCTTGCCGCTTCAAATTTTTTGGCGGTGCAGGGCATAATGGAAACTACGAAAATGTCACGCGCTGAATAGCCCGCTTTACTGGCGTAGTAGGTCTTGGCCAGGGCGCCAAACATCTGCTGCGGCGATTTGCAGCTCGACAGGTGCGCAAGCATGTCCGGGTGGTAGTGTTCAATGAATTTAATCCAGCCGGGGCTGCAGGAGGTAAACATGGGCAGAACACCGCCGTTTTCAAGGCGCTCCAGCAGCTCGTGCCCCTCTTCCATGATCGTCAGGTCGGCGGTAAAGTCGGTATCAAAGACCTTGTGAAAACCGAGCCTGCGCAGCGCCGCAACCAGCTTCCCGGTAGTGATGCTGCCCGGCGGCATTCCCAGCTCTTCACCGATCGAGACCCGGACGGCAGGGGCTACCTGGATCACCACATGATTTTTATCATCGGCAAGGGCCTCCCAGACCCGATCCACGTCGCTCCTTTCGGTGATGGCCCCCACGGGGCAAACGGTGGCGCATTGGCCGCAATTTACGCAGGCCACCTGGTCCAGGGGACGCTTCAGAGGAGGATAAACCATGGCCTCAAATCCCCGGTCGGCATAATCGAGCACGGAAACACCCTGTACCTCGCTGCAAACCCTCACGCAGCGCCCGCAGAGCACGCATTTGTTCGGATCGCGCACCAGGGAAAAACCGGATTTGTCCAGCGGCAGATCCCGCCGCACCCCTTTAACTTCCACCTTTTTTATGCCGAGATCGCGGGCCAGCGCCTGGAGCTCGCAATTATTATTGCGCTCGCAGGTAAAGCAATCCTGCGGGTGATTGGCCAGCAGGAGCTCCAGGTTGGTCCGCCTCGCCTCCCGCACTGCGGGCGTATTGGTGCGCACCACCATGCCCGGCGCCACCGGGGTGACGCAACTGGCCGGCAGGTTGCGGGCCCCTTCGATTTCGACCACGCAAATCCTGCAGGCCCCTTCCGGGCGCAGCTCCGGATGATAACAGAGCACCGGAATATCGATGGCCGCTTTCCTGGCCGCTTCCAAAACGGTTGTCCCGGCTTCAACCGTAACTTCTTTTCCGTCAATGGTCAGTGTAACCTGTGACATGAACGTACCCTCCCTAGCTGCGTATGATTGCATCGAAGCGGCATTTCTCCATGCAGGCGCCGCACTTGATGCAATCGAGAACTTCAATTTTATGGGGCGCCTTTTTCTCTCCCCGGATGGCTCCCGTCGGGCAGACCCGTACACACGCCTGACAGCCGACGCACCGCTCCGCAACGATTTGATACTGAATCAGATCGCTGCATACTCCGGCACGGCATTTGTGCTGCAGAATATGCTCCTCGTATTCCTCGCGGAAGTAGCGCAGGGTGCTCAAAACCGGGTTGGGAGCCGTCTGCCCCAGCCCGCACAGGGCAGTGTTCTTGCAGACCCGGGCCAGCCGTTCCAGCACCTCCAGGTCATGCAGCGTCGCCTGTCCCCTGGTGATGGCCTCCAGTATTTCGAGCATGCGCGTCGTTCCCTCGCGGCAGGGCACACACTTGCCGCACGATTCGGCGGTGGTGAATTTCAGGAAGAATTTCGCCACATCCACGATGCAGGTGGTCTCATCCATGACCACCAGGCCGCCCGAACCCATGATCGCCCCCGCCTGGCTCAGGGAATCGTAGTCAACGGGCAGGTCCAGGTGTGAGCGGGGCAAACACCCTCCCGAGGGTCCGCCGATTTGCACAGCCTTGAACTTTCTATTGTCCTGCACACCGCCGCCGATATCCTCGATGATCTCCCGCAGGGTAATACCCATGGGCACCTCAACCAGGCCGGTATTTTTGATCCGGCCTGCCAGGGCAAAGACTTTGGTCCCCTTGCTTTTCTCGGTGCCGATGGAGGAGTAGAAATCAGCCCCTTTCAATAGGATCAGGGGGACATTGCTGTATGTTTCCACGTTGTTGATATTGGTCGGCTTGCCCCAGAGGCCCTTTTGGGCAGGAAACGGCGGGCGGGGTCTCGGCATACCCCTGTTGCCCTCAATGGAAGCCATGAGCGCAGTTTCCTCACCGCATACAAAGGCGCCTGCCCCTTCTTTAATAAGCAGTTTAAAAGAGAAGCCGCTGCCAAAGATATTCTCGCCCAGGAGGCCGTATTCTTCGGCCTGGGCAATGGCGTTCTTCAGCCTGCGCACAGCCAGGGGATACTCTGCCCTGATATAGATATAGCCCTGTGAGGCTCCGATGGCGTAAGCGGCGATGGTCATCCCCTCAATGATGCTGTGGGGATCGCCCTCGAGAAGGCTGCGGTCCATGAATGCGCCGGGGTCGCCTTCATCGGCATTGCAGATGAGATATTTTACCTTCTCCGGTTCGCGGGCACAGAACTCCCACTTCAGACCGGTCAAAAAACCGGCGCCGCCGCGCCCTCTCAGCCCGGCCTTTTTAACTTCTGCAATTACCTCTGCCGGAGTCATAGCTGTTAAAACCTTGGCCAGGGCCTGATAGCCGTCGGTACGGATATAGTCATTGATATCCTCAGGGTCTATGGAGCCGCAGCGGCGCAGCACCAGCCGCTGCTGCTTGCGGAAGAAATCCAGCCTGTCGAGGCTGGGAACGGTGCTGTCGTCATATTCACAGCGCAGCAGCTCTTTGACAAAGCGGCCTTTAATCAGGTGCTCTTCGACGATGTGCGGGACATCATCTGCCTTCACCCCGCGGTAAAAGGTGCCTTCCGGGTAAACGACCACCAGGGTCTCCTCGCTGTCATCTATCAAGTCCGGTGAGCTGATCACTTTCACTGCACCGGATAATTTGCGTGCCGCCAGCTCGCGCTCAAATCTCTCTTTGATCGCCGCAGCATCGGCAGTGTGACTGGATATCAAAATGTGATTGCGGTATAACAACAGAAATCCCCTCCTTTTCTTGACGTTTTACTTAGCTGGCCTTGCCAACTACGACCAGTTCAGCCGAAACATTTCCGTTGACGATATGCTCGCTGAGCAGCTTGGGCACATCTTCCGGTTTAACCTTGCCATACAGGATTTTCTGCCGGCCTGGACAGGCCACTTCCACCAGCACTTCCTGTTCGCAGAGGCCGATACATCCTGTTTTTTTCACGATAATATTGAGGTTCCGTTTTTCCACCTCTTTTAAGATGGCCTCATATACTTTTCTCGCCCCTGCGGCGATGCCGCAGGTACTCATGCCCACAGTCACAATCGTGTCGGTTTGTTCCTTCAGTTGATGTTCTTTTTGCAGTCTTTCTTTTAACTTGTTCAGGTCATCAACGCTGTTCACTCGCATCTTCCGCTCTCCCCTAGCTGTAATGATATGGCTTTTTTGTTTAACATTGAAATCCAGCATCAAACCGTAGACTTCATTTATTTATAGCTCTCCAAAACCGAGAGAGCCATCTCCGGCGTTAACCGGCCGTGCGTGTCATCATTAACCATCATGACGGGCGCCTGCCCGCAGGCGCCCAGGCATGCTACCGGTTCCAGGGTGAAGCGCCCATCGGCAGTGGTTTCACCTGGTTTCAGGCCAAGCTCGCTGCGGATTTTCTGCATGATCGCTCCTGAGCCGCGGACATGGCAGGCCGTCCCGGTGCATAGCCTGATTACATACAGGCCCCGGGGGCTTAAATGGAACTGGGCATAAAATGTGGCCACCCCGTATACTTTGCTTAGCGGAAGATTCAGATGTTTTGCTACTTCCTCCAGCACAGGTTCCGGCAAATAACCGAAGTTGGCTTGCAGTTCCTGCAGCGCAGGTATTAACGCACCCTTACCCCCCTTGTATTTTTGTAAAATTTCAAGGCTCTCTTTCGGAACAGTGCCACTTGTTAATACGGCGGTTTTTTCTACAGCTTTCATACCAAGTCTCCTTTTCCTGTAATGATTAAGAAAGATCAGCCTTCCTGCTTTTAGAGATGAAATTTTCACGTAAAACCCAAAATTACCATTTCACTTGTTAATTTTTTCACATAGCATGGCAAAAAAAAACCTCTCTTCAGCCGATGGCTGTCAAGCTCCTCCTCTACGGCATTAAAAAAACAATTCCACTTGCCCTTCCAATTTAACAATAGCGAGTAGACACAAAATTTAAGCAACATAATTTTTTTTGTTAATTATTTCACAAGCTCCTGAACTAATAATATCATCTGATGCATAGGATTGTCAATATGGGCTCAATCCACCATTGCCGTAAGGATTAGTTGACCATGGAAAAACTAAGGCAGGAACTCCGATCCATATGGCGAATTAAAATGACTGACACTATCCAGGAAGGGTGGATTTTCATGCCAACCATCTTCTTTTACGGACCGGAACTGGAAAAAGAGAAGAAAAGGGAACTGATCCGTGCGTTTACCGCGGCAGCCAGCCAGGCCACCGGAATTCCGCAATCGGCTTTTGTGGTTTACCTGCGCAAATCCGGTGAAGAAGATGTGGGCGTAGGGGGAGAGCTGCTGGCGGACCGCAAAGAATAATAAGCTTTCAGCAGCTCAAGCAGAGCAGGCCGCTAGTAGGGGCTGTCCAAAATGGCAGCTCATTTTTTCTAATTTCGTTGTACACAGATAACCGGAAATCTGCTAAGAGCTGGAGCATGAAAAAGAAATGTGCCTTCCTCCATGCCAGGGCACACCACGAAAAAACCGGCTATTTAGCCGGTCTTGATGGCGCCAATTGCCTCCTTTAACACAGTTGCACTTTCCAGGGCTGGCCCTTCGATTTCCTTAGTTTGCTTTTTAATCGCCGGCCTCTGGCAGCCTGGTTTGAACTCTGCGGCATAATCTGTAAAAGCCTTCTTTTCTCCTTGCAATTGGCGCCATATCAAGTCAACATTCTGCGCTCGCGTGCACTTGTGTCCTACAAAATTACTGTTTCCGGTTAACCCGGATCAACCCGGAACAGGGCGTGATCCGCACTCCCCGGGCTTCAAATTCATCCAGGATCAAGTTCATGCCCAAAGAATCCGAGGCCATATGGCCGGCAATAACCACGTTGATGTGATATTGCTCCGCTTTTTTGCGGTGTTCGTCTTTCATGTGCATGCAGATGATGGTCCCCACACCGGCATCGGCCAGCCGCTCGTACGCGTCTTCGGAGCCGCTGGTTCCCCCGGTCATATCGATAAAGACCTTGCCGGCGCGCCGGTCGGGCGATCCGGCGATCACCTTCGGGCCGGCGGAATACATGGCGGCACGGGCATACTCGGGGATCTCTTTCAACAGCTCGACCACGTGCTTCACTTTCCGGGGCTCGTTTTTGGCAAACAAATCGTTTAAAAACTGCGTTACATTATTATCCGCCGGAGTGTGCATGCACATCATCGGTAAATTGAGCAGGCGCGCCGCGTCAATGGCCCGGTTATGGTTAACGGGCATCAGTGACCGTTCTACCTCTTTGATCCGGTCGGACAGCAATCCTTCGGCAATGTTTACCGAAACGCCCAAACCGGCCAGAATGTCCTCCTGCAGGTGCATCACGCCGTGCAGCCCGGCGAGGGCGCGCCCTTCCGGGTGGTGCGAGACCACGGCATCAATGGCCATGCCCTTCTCATTCAACCGGTCGGCGAGCAAGACCTCCCCGATTTCCATATCGATACCCACGAGGATGGAGTTTACCTCTGCGCCGGGGTCTCCATTTAAGATCCGCGTATCATCGTACGGATTCCAAAACCGGTCCTGATCGAATTCCGCCTTCTCCTTTTCCTTCAGTTCGTCGTATGCCTGGCGCACATCGGCAAGAGCCTGCTCTACTTCAGCTTTGCTCCGGGGATCGGCTTCGATTCCCTTACTGACCGCCAATTCATACATCTCTTTCAGTCTCAATAATCCTACCCCTCTTTCTTTAAAAATAAGTGAAACAGGGGAGGGCCTGGCGGGGACCTCTCCTCGCCAGGCCCCTCCCCTGTTCAGTATCCAATCAGCGTAATCTTGTCCCGCTATACCTCTCTTGCAGCCAAATACGGAATAATTTAGCAAACCAAGACATTTATAGTATAGCACAGATTAACATTTGTATCCAGAGGGGATTGGCTATTCTACCCTGAAAATAGGCCTAATTACTTACCGCTCTTGCACTGAGCACTACAGGTTTTCCTCCTTGAGGGCGTCAATGATATTATCATTTTTCAACTTCGCCCCGGCATGAATCATGGTGATAAAGACAATCACGAATACCGCTGCGATACAGACCAGGATCTCTTTCCACGGCAGGACGAAGGCAAATCCGAACTTGTTCCCGAAAGCGTTATACATCCAGATGCTAATCAGCACGCTAACGGGCAGGCCGTAAAGCAGCGCTTTTAGCCCGTAGAAAATACTCTCATAGTTGATCATGCGGTTGAAGCCTTTCGGGGTCAATCCCACCGATTTGAGCATGGCAAACTCGCGGCGGCGCAGCGCCACATTGGTGCTGATCGTGTTAAAAATATTGGTCACCCCGATCAATGTGATCAGGATCACGAACCCGTAAAGAAAGATGGAGATGGCGGTTGTGGTGCGCTGTGCCGACTGCCGGTTGGCCGTGACATTTTGAATATATAGCCCCTGGTGTGCCGCTTTGACAGCATCGAGGTTGTTAATGGCCTCAACCAGGGCCTCGCTGTCGCCGGCACTAAAATATAGTTGTGCCTGTCGGCTCTGATCCCGGCTGTTCTCGGGCAGTAACAATAGTATTTCTTCAAACACCGCTTCGCTGACTACCAGAGAAACGGCATCGCTGCCGCTGGTAATGCCAAAGGGCAGATTGTCTGTGACCGCGCCAACTGTAACCGTGTAATTAGCCGTGTTATCGTCGCCGTACGCATCTTCCTGCAATGGCAAATCTTCTCCCGCTTTCAAATTTAGCGGCTCGTATTCGACAATTCTACCTCCCCAGGCAATATTTTTATTGACCAGAATGCCCTTAAAATTGTCAGGATCACGGTAGTCCGCCGGATCCAGCCCATTCTCCGCGGCATATTGCTCAAACGCTCTTTCATCCAGGGTGTAGACAATTAAGCCGATCCCATACCGGCCGCTTTCATCCACTTCAAACCGTCCTTGCGCAACATGGTTTTCCATAAGGTACGCACCCAATTGAGATTCTTCCAGGAAGGCCCTGCTGTATACTGATCTGATCATAGCGGACCGCTCCACATCTTCCAGGGCAGCGATGCGGTTAAAAACCTCTCTCTTTTCCTTGATAGTTGTCTCTGAATCATGCATCAAAACGGTCACATCGTAGGGGATGTCCTGGTAATAAATATCGCTGCTCCGGAAACCGTAGGTAATAAATGAGGAAAAGGATATAAAGAGCACAATGCTGATAAACAGGGAGACCACGGTGGCGCGGTAGCGCTTGCGGTTACGCTTCAGGTTTTTAAGAGCAAGCTCTCCCTCAATGCCGAAGAGGAGCCTGGTGATCCCCGCTGTTTTTACGTTTTTCCCCCGGATATTGAGATCCGTACTCTGTCTGATCGCGTCGATGGGGGCAACGGAAGCCGCTCTCTGCGCCGGGACATAGGCGGAGAGAAAAATAATCAAGCCCACGAAAAGAACAGTGGTCAGAATCACGGCGGGCGAAACCACCAGCCGGAGCGCAATGTTTCCACTGAATACGCTATCGCGCAGCAGGCGGTCAACCACAGATAGCGTTACCCCGATCCCGCCGATACCGGAAAGGATGCCTGCCGGCAGGCCCACTAATCCCAGCAAGGCCCCTTCGTAAAACACGGTTTTCCGGATCTGCGCCGGCGTGGCGCCGACCCCGGCCAGCATGCCGAACTGTTTTTTGCGCTCACTGACCGCAATGGCAAAAGCGTTGTAGATTACCGTAACAGAGCCGACTACGATCAGGAGGATGACAATGGCGGCCAGGGTATTGATCATCGTTTTGGCAAGATCGCCCCCGGCAATCCCCATATAGCGCAACAGCTCGTCATTGTAATCATAATCGCTGACCCCGGCATTTTCAGCCATCTCCGGTACCTGCTCAAATATCTGGCGCGGCCTGCTGCCGAGGATGGAGATATTCACGGCTTCGCCAGGGGCAAGCCTGCTCTCATCGAGATAGGCAATCATGGTAAAACCGGGCACGCCGGAATACGACTCGAAATGAGGCCGCTTGATCAGGCCGGTGATGGTGTAGGTTTTAGTAAGGCGCGGCTCCAGGGTTTCACCTTCGTTGTAAACCTCATTACCGAGGGCTACGTCCTGATCAAACCGGTCGCCAATCTCCAGCGTGATGGTATCGCCGATCTGGTAGGCATCGCCGCTGCTGGAGACGATCTCCTCGGAGACGACCACTTCACCTACTTTTTCCGGAAAACGCCCTTCGGTCAACTGAACCGGCAGATGCGCAAAGGCTGTGGTATCGTACTCCTTGACATAAAAGTAAGGCTTGTTTTCATACGGCGAATCTTTGAACAGGGCGAAGCCCAGGTCCCGGCTCAGCATGGCCGTTTTCGTATAAGGGTTATCGGCAATGTACTTGAGCCGGTCAGGCGATACATCAAAAAAGGTAGCGTGATAGTCGCCGTCGGTTTCTTTGGCCGATTGGATAAAGAGGTCCTGGAAGCTGGCCACAAGCGTGGCCACGCCGCAGATCATGGCCGCGGAAAGAATAATGCCGATTACGGTGACAATGGTTCGCTTGCGGTTCAGCTTCAGGCTGCGTAATGTAAGCGAGTTCAAGATATTCACGACCGGACCACCTCGTCTTTCACAATGCGCCCGTCTTCCAGGGTGATGATCCGGTCGGCCTGCAGGGCAATCCCGTGATCGTGGGTGATGACGATTAAAGTCTGGTGGTAGCGCTTGTTCGACAGCTTGAGCAGCTCCACGATCTCCCTGGAATTCTTGCTGTCCAGGTTGCCGGTGGGCTCATCGGCCAGCACCAGGGCCGGCTGGTTGATCAAAGCCCGTCCAATGGAGACGCGCTGCTGCTCGCCCCCGGAGAGCTCGTTGGGGAGATGGTTGATGCGGTCAGTAAGGTTGAGGATCGAGAGAAGTTCCTGCAAAAATTGCCGGTCCACCTTTTTCTGGTCGAGCAAGAGCGGCAGGGTAATATTCTCTTCCACGTTTAAGATGGGGATGAGGTTGTAAAACTGGTAGATCAGGCCCACCTGCCTGCGCCGGAAGATGGCCAGGTTGGTTTCATCCAAGCGGTAGATGTCCGTATCCTCGATCAAGACCCGGCCGCCGCTGGGGCGATCCACCCCGCCCAGGATATGCAGCAGCGTCGATTTCCCGGAGCCGGAGGGGCCGACGATGGCCACAAATTCACCCCGCTCAACCTCGAACGAGACCCCGTCCAGGGCTTTCACCGCGGTGTCGCCTTTGCCGTATACTTTAGACAGATTCTCAACGGTCAATATTTTCATGCTACCCACTCCTTATCTTTTGCTGTCCACCATTATATCTGTCTAAAATGACACTGCGGTGACTGACCAGGTGACAATTTAGTCATTTTGGGCAGGGCTATCAGACCGGAGTCTTGTAGAATTTAATGGTAAACTCCGTGCCTTTGCCCTGCTCACTTTGCACCGTAATGTCCCCGCCCTGTTTGCGCACAATGGCCCGGGCCATGGCCAGGCCGATCCCCACCGTATCTTCCGGGGAGTTTTTACCCTTGTAGAAACGTTTAAAAATATGGGGCAGATCCTTCCGGTCAATGCCCGGGCCGCTGTCCGCGATCCGGATCTCTGTATAAAGGGGGTTCTCGGCAAAGGTGATCCGGATGACCCCCTCCTCGGGAGTATACTCAATGCAATTTCTTAAAATATTGATCAGCGCTTCGGCGCTCCAGTTAAAATCTCCCCTGAACGCGGCGCCCGCCGTCCCGTCAACCGCCGCCTGCTGCCTCTTAATATCCAGCGGCACGGATACCGCAGCGAGGACGTGATCGAGCAGTGCTGCCACAGTAATCTGATCCTGCTTCATGGTCACCGTCCCCGCGTCAAGCCGGGCCAGCTTTAGCAGGGCGTTGACCAGCCACTCCACCCGTTGCAGCTGTGCCCTGGTGCGATCGAGAAATTCCCGGCGCACTGCCGGCGCCGGATCGTCGTGTAGGAGCTCATTTAACATCAGCAAAGAAGTGAGCGGCGTCTTCAGCTGGTGCGATATATCGGCGATCGAATCGGCCAGGGCGGCGCGCTCGCGCCGCAGCGTACCGGCCTGTTCCTTAAGCATGGTGGTAATCTTGTAGATTTCATTTTTAAGGAGGCTGATCTCTCCTTCGTTATTGTCGCGGATATCGAGGGAATAGTCGCCGTTTTTGATCCGGCGCGCATAGCCGCTAATCGCCCGGATTTCGCCATACCGTTTTTTAAGGAAAAGATAGAACACAAAGGTGAATGTTCCGGAAACAAGCACGGCAAAGCCGGCAGAAAGCGCCATGCCGGTGCGGTAACTGCTTTGCAGGGCCTCCAGGTCGGCCAGCAGGGCGCCGGTTTCAATACCGTAGCGCGAGAGCAAAGCCTCTCCCTCCCGGGCAGCCGCGGCATCGGCCTGCAGCAGCTGCCGGATCAGATCGTGTTCGGCTTCCGGGTATTTTTTGACTACAGCACCTACCATGGCGGCATGATTGCGGATGATCGTTCTTTCATAATGGCGCATCAGGGCAAAATTAATCCCCACAGCGAGAGCCGTAAAAAAAAGCAGGCACGCCGCCAGCAATATGAGCAGCCGGGCCGTCTCCGGGTTCTTAGTCAGTCTGATTATAATCACCCGCCCTGTAACCCAAACCGCGCACGGTTTTTATGATAGCCGGCCTGGCCGGGTCATCTTCTATTTTTTCACGCAGCCGCTTGATGTAGACTGACAGGGTATTGTCGTTGACAAAGTCGCCGGCCACGTCCCAGATCCCTTCCAGGAGCTGGGCCCTGGTTAAAAGCTGCCCTTCATGGCGCGCCAGGATCAAAAGCAGCCTGTACTCCAGGGCGGTAAGGAGCAGCTCCCGGCCGTTTTTATAAACCCTGGCCTCCTTCGGGTTAATCCTGACGTCACCGATGTTGATTTCTACGCTTCCGGCAGCTTGTCCATCATAGCGGCGCAGCACGCTTTTAATGCGCGAAACCAGCTCCCTGACCCGGAAGGGCTTGGTAATATAATCATCGGCGCCCATATCCAGCCCCATCACCACGTTGACCTCTTCGTCCCGCACGGTTAAAAAAATCACCGGTGTATTACCCTTTTCCCGGATCATTTTGCACAGTTCGAACCCGTTCCCGTCGGGCAGGGAGACATCGAGAATGATCAAATCGTAATCGCTGCTATTGATGCTCTCCCGCGCACTGCCCGCGCTGTGGCATACCTGGGTCTCGAAACCTTCCTGCTGCAGTGCATATTCGATCCCCATGGCAATGGTCTTGTCATCCTCGACGATTAAAATCCTGCTCATGCCCGTCTCGCCTCCCCCATAATCTTTATGAG
This sequence comes from Bacillota bacterium, assembly GCA_012727685.1. Taxonomy (GTDB): domain Bacteria; phylum Bacillota; class Dethiobacteria; order DTU022; family DTU022; genus JAAYGO01. The sequence goes on from JAAYGO010000277.1 coordinate 16,077, forward strand.
AACGTTAATCTTTCTTGCGCGGACACCTTCATTTTACTGCAAAACCTGAACCAGTGAAAGCGCAAAAAGAGGCGGCAATGAGCGCGCCAGTGCGCTGTCAAGCCGACGTTAGCACCCGGAAAAAACGTTCAACAGGATGGAGAGGTGCTGCACGAGCACGGCAGTTTTAATCGCCACTAGCGCGAACATGGCTCCGCCCAGCCAGGTTACCCGGCCGGCGAAGCGATAAAGAAGGCCAAAGAGCAATGTAAAATAGGGTGGCAGGAACAGGAACCAGTGATTTGATTCAAGCAGTATTTTCATCAGCGGGTTCAGCTCCTCCAGGTAGCCGCACTGCATGCCGCAGACAGTTAACAGGATATCGAGTACAGTTAAAAGCGCTACCACAGCGATTAATTTTCTGACTGTAATTTTTTGCGATACGGCTGAACATGACATCCGGTTATTGCCCCTTTCGATCAAGGGTCCGGCCCTCCGGCCTTCTCCCCAGGCTGCATGAAAAACTAGCCTGCCTCTACAGGTTTATGCCTGGGGGTGTCTTTAAATGCAGCGTGCTGTAAAAAGAAGCCCGGGGCACCTCCGCCCGGCCCGCCGCGTCACTTTAATGTGGACAACAAGGTGAAAAAAATGCCCTTTTTTGGCAGGATAAACTCGATTCTTGTCGAATATTTTTAGCAAAGTGCTCATTTTAATTCCTGTAGGAGGGGCCTGTGGCATGCGCCGATTGAGTCTAGCCGTTTTTTTGTTTTTAGCCATCCTGATCGCTGGCGGTGCCCTCTACCTGCATCAGCAGGCTATTCTGCGACAGCAAAGGATGAACGCGCTCTATCAACACGCGATCGACCTGAAGGTTTCATACGAACACCGGATCGACGATTTAACCCGGCTTTACAATGATACCGCCCAGGAGCTGTCTGAATCACAAGAAAAAAACGAAGAGCTGAGCCGGGAATTGCAAGATATTATAGATGAAATCGAAGCGGTCAAAACAAGGAACCGGCAACTGGAGCAAATTCTCTTCAACCAGACGGAGACATACCGCAACGCGGTCGCGCTAAACGGCGCCACAATGCCGGTGCTCTCCATCTCAAACTTTACCGCCGTGCAGTTCGAGCGGGCCTGGTCGAAGCTGGGAGCGCACGGCTTGAAAGGAACCGGAGCGGCGCTGGTCCGGGCGGAAGAGATCTACGGTGTGAACAGCCTCGTTTTAGCTTCCATCGCCTATCACGAAAGTGCAGGCGGCATGTCGAAAATTGCCCGCGAGAAAAATAACCTCTTTGGGCTGGGCGCCTACGACCACGATCCCTATCGCTGCGCCTTTACATTTAACTCGAAAGAGGAATGCATCTACTACGCGGCCAACATCTTGTGCTCCAGCTATCTAAGCCGCTGGGGGCGCAACTACCGGGGCGACAACTTAAGGGCAATCGGCGTCAGGTACGCTACGGACCCCTCCTGGGCGGATAAAGTGGGCCGCAGCATCTCCCGGGTTGCCAAAGCCGCCATCCCCGAAGGACGCTAAAACATTTTACATTGTGCTGCCATGTTCTTCAAAATGGACACGGCAAAAACAAATCAATCATGACTTTAAAACACCGCGGGAACCAATACAACCGGATTGTGCTATTGTTCAAGGATTAACATTGGTGGCCCCGCGGCTTTTAAGCATCGCCTCCAGGCCCCTTGTTATCTTAACCTCGCCGTCCGGCATCACCCAGATCGCTTCCACACCATCCAGGCTATCGGCCAGCGCGCGGCTCTCCGCATAGGGCAGCAAGAACAGCTCCGTGGAGAGGTAATCAGCCACGGCGGAATCCCCGGCCACCACGGTCACCGCCCGGTAATGATCGGCGGGCATCAGCGTTTCCGGATCAATTAAATGGTGATACCTTTTGCCGCCCACAGTGTAATAGCGCTGGTAATCGCCGCTGCTCACCACCGCCCCATCATTGATGAAAATCGTGTCCAGCAGATTATCGCTTTCGCCAAAAATCGAGGCCTCCGGTTCTTGGATGCCGATGGCCCAGCGCTCCCGCACTCCGTCCAGGGGACGTCCGATCACGCGCACATTGCCCCCGGCGCTGATGAGCCCCGATGACAATCCTGCGGCCGCTGCCTCCCGGGCCGCCAGTTCGGCGGCGTATCCCTTGGCGATAGCGCCGACATCGAGGCTCATGCCGGGCTCGGCCAGGTATACCGTGCCCTTTTCCGGATCCACAATGACCTGCTCCAGATCAGTCCGCTCCCGCGCCTTCTGCAGCAGCTCCAGGGGCGGCAAGGCGGCATTTTGCGGGTCATCGAGCCCTTCTGTCCGGTAGCGGTGCCAGATCTGCAGCACCGGCCCCAGGGCGATATTGACGCGGCCATGAGTCCGCCCGTGCCACTCCTTCGCAAATAGAATCAGGTCGATGATCTCCTGCTCCACTTCCACCGTTTCCTGGCCGGCGCGGTCATTGATCGTTTTCAGGTTATTAATGCCTTCATAGGAGTTATAGATATCATAGAGCCTGTGCAGCTCTTGGAAACGCCCCTTGATCAGCTCAAAGTATGCTTTAAACTCCGCTTCGCTTTTTGTATAAGCGGTGACAATCACAAGGGTGTCAAAGGTGTCAAAAAAGCTATCGGTGTACCTGGCATATTCACTCTCCGCTGTCTTCGTGCAGCCGGGAGCTAACAAGATGCTCAGAACGGCAAAGATGATGGCTATCCTTTTCATCGGCTCATCCTTTACTAAAATCTATTGGAGGTTGCCGCCAATTCAACCACGCCGCCGCGGGGATCGGCGCACCCATTTGGGAAAGCAGTAGACCGCAACCCGGGACAGAAGACCGGAGCGCTTAATGATAATGAGAAAGCGCCCCCTTTTTAATAAGGGCGCTTTTCTCTTTCCTAAAAATAGGCAAATTACTTGCCGCTCTCTCCTTACTATTTTCCCGATTAATCTAACGGCTATACACTTACCTGGACTTTTCGAAAGACTCGGCCACGGCAGCGATATAATCCTGCACGGTGATTGTGACCAGGGAAGTAAGCTCGGGATCATCGGGCACGGCCGGGTGCGCCTCGTCTCTCTGCTTAACTTTTAGAGCTTTAATCTCGGCGACAGTCTTGCCTTTCATCCAGTTTTCCAGGGCGGCTATCTGTTCATACCACTCTTTGCCGATGCTTGAAGCACCGCGCATGTTGTAGTCGTCGCCCAGTTCCTTCTTGCTGCGGATCGCAGCGCTCTTATCCGAAGTCACTTTACCTTCCGCGTCGAAGTTAACCCTGGTCTGGGCCGTGTCGATAATCACGCCGGCCACTTTACCTTTGGCATCAAAGGCGGTAGCTGCGATCACGGTGTCCACCTGGGCCATCGGCAGGGTTTCCGTGTTCGTTTCTTCGTCCACGCTATACCCTCTCGATTTGGCGATGGAAATGTTTTGGCCGAGGCCGAGCTTAACCGCATCCTTTACATCGACAGCGTTCTGGTAGGCTTTTTCCACGGCCGCGATGTAATCCTGGACAGTGATCGTGACCAGGGAAGAGAGTTCGGGATCATCGGGCACGGCCGGGTGCGCCTCGTCTCTCTGCTTCACCTTCAGGGCTTTAATCTCGGCGACGGTCTTGCCTTTCATCCAGTCTTCCAGGGCGGCAATCTGTTCATACCACTCTTTGCCGATGCTTGAAGCGCCGCGCATGTTGTAGTCGTCGCCCAGCTCCTTCTTGGTCTTGTTTTCTGCGGCCGGGTCGGACGCAAGCTGCAGCTCCTCGTCAAAGGCAACCCTGGTCTGGGCCGTGTCGATAATCACATCGACAACTCTGCCTTTCGCATCAAAAGTGGCAGCGGCGATCACGGTATCCACCTGGCCCTGCGCAGTAGTTACGTTTTCCTCCTCATCGACAGACTGATCTCTCGATTTGTCGATTGAAGTAACCGTCCCGAGTCCCAGCTTTACGGCACCGCCATCATCACCGGTGCAACCGGCCGATAACAGCGCCACTAGCAGCAGGGCAACTGTGAAAACGATTCCTACAGTTCTTTTCACAATTTTTACCTCCTCTTGTTGTTTGTTACCCTCGGCCGTTTTCGACGGTAGCGTAGTGTTCTATTAATCACAATTATTCTCCCGCTAAACCCCGGATAATAAACCCCTATGGGCATAAGTAAATTTTTCGGCTATTTTTAAGCCAAAATTGCCATCTATGCCGTTATCTTAAAAAGATTAAGGATTTAAATAAAAGCGGCAGGAAAGAGCACCGTTAGTATTGAATTGGACTGATGGCACGCCCCGCCGGTTCTTGATGTGGAACCGTATATTAACATCTCTTGTCATATCATTAGAATATGTTAATCGAATTATGCGTTTGCGCGGCCGCAAACAAGCAGGGAGGTCAAACCATGAATATCTTTCAACGCGCGCTCACCAGTATAACCAGGAGGAAGCTAAAATCGCTGATTTTACTTTTAATTGTCATTATTTTAGGCAACATTATTCTTTCAACCTTGTTGATCGTGCAGTCTGTGGACGGGACGAGGCAATCCATTTTAAGAGAGCTGCCCCCCGTGGTCTCTTTGGAGATAGATTACACTAAGCTGGATGAACTTTATAAGGAGCAGGGACAATTTGATAAACCGATCGAGATACCCTGGCTTACATTTGATGACCTGGACCGAATTGAAGCAGACGCCGGCAGCTACATAAAAATAGTCGACTATTCGGCCTACGCGGGAATAGAGACAAAATCCCTGGAACCATACACCATTATGGACGGAGGCTATGTGCGCGGCCCGGGTGAGACGAACTACTTTACGCTACAGGGAGTCAGCGCCCCCATTTTTGCCATGCTGGAGGTCGGCGACGCGGAAATCGTGGAAGGGCGCAGCTTCACCCAGGAGGAGCTGGATAACGGCAGCCCCGTTTTGCTGATCGGTGAAGGCCTGGCGGAGAAAAACAATCTCATGGTTGGCGACACCGTTTTAATCGAAAGCCTCTTTACCGATTACACCGAAGAGGGCAACCAGGTGATCTTCAATACAATCGAACTGGAATTCAAGTTAATCGGGATTTTGAAATTTAAAGCCTTACCGCAATCGGAGGGCAAAGGGGGATTTTCCGAGCATGATTACCTTCTGGAAGAGCGGAACCGAACCCTTTTCACCGGCAATCGATTTGTTGAAAAATATTCGCGTGAGAGCATGGATGTGTGGCGCTCCTATTATGAAGAAAAATACGGCGAAACATGGGAGGATTATTACGAAGATAATCCCCTTGCCGGGAGGCCGATCACCTTTATCCTGAACTCTTCCGAAGATGTAAGCAGTTTCGTGGAGAAGGCGCAGGCTGCTTTGAACAACGAATACTACTATTTCGCGACCCAGGAAGATAACTATAAAAAGGTCGCCGCACCACTGGAGTCCATGAGAAAGATTTTAACCTATGCTTTTTACATCACCGTGGGTTCGGCAATTATTGTGCTCACCCTGGTCCTCTTTGGCTTTATGCGGGACCGTCAAAAAGAAATCGGTATTTACCTGGCCTTGGGTGAAAAAAAATCGAAGATTACCGTGCAGATGATCATCGAAAACGTGGCCGTCGGCTTTTTAGGAGCCCTGCTGGCCCTGGCCAGCGGCACTTTTGTCGCTTCCTACATTTCCGACATGTTGATTGCCGCGCCGCAGTTAGATCCGCAGCAGGGCGTGATTTTACCCGTATATCCGTCAAACAACTACCTGGCCAATTTTGATTACGAGAGCATCTTGCAGAGCTACCAGGTTGGCTTTTCGGCAACCGCGGTCATTGCGTTTATCATCACCATTCTCGCCACCATTGTCGTGGCACAGCTCATTGCTTCTATTTATATCCTGAGATCCGATCCGAAGAAGATCATGATGTAAAGGGGGGATTCCGATGGCGGTTATTACAGTTAAAAATTTAAGCCACTATTATCAGGACGGCGACTACCGGCGCTACGTATTAAAGGAGATCAACTACTCCTTTGAAAAAGGGAAATTCTATTGCATCCTGGGTCAGTCGGGTTCGGGCAAAACTACTTTTCTCTCGCTGATCGGCGCCATGGACTCGGTCCAGAGCGGAACAATCGAATTTGAGGGGAAGCCTTATCAAAAATACGACTTGAATACAATCCGCAGGAATTTGATCGGCATGGTTTTTCAAAGCTACAACCTCATTCCCCACATGACCGCCCTGGAAAATGTCCTGGTCGCCATGACCATCACCGAAAACGAAATCCCTAAAGATAAGGTAAATGTAGCTTACAACCTGCTCGACTATCTCGGCATCACGAAAACAAAGGCAGACCGGCTGGTGACGCGGCTTTCCGGGGGCGAGCAACAGCGGGTAGCCATCGCCAGGGCGCTGGCCACGAATGTGGATGTTATCCTGGCCGATGAGCCGACCGGCAACGTGGATGAGGATACCGCCGAAGATATAGTAGCCATTTTCAAAAAACTGGCACATGAGCATAACAAGTGTGTGATCGCGGTGACACATTCGCCGCAGGTCGCTGCGGAAGCAGATATTGTCCTCACTTTACGGAAAGGAAATTTTATCGTCAATGAGTGATTTTTTACAGGGTTTCAGCCAAGATAAATATAAAAAGACGCCGGCAAAGACGGAGCAGGAGCAGGCGCAAGACAAAAATGTCATGGGCGCTCCAGGCCAAACCCCTTTAAGCAAGGACGAGAACGGGGCCCCAAAAAGCACCGGCCTCCCGGATAATGCCCGGGATGAGCTGTTTGAAAAGGATCCCGATCTGGAGAAAAAAAGAAAGCGAAGGTTAATCCTGATCATCGCCGGGATTCTAGTGGGCTGCCTGGTAATCGCCCTCCCCTATTACTTTTCCAGGCGCGTTAAGGTGCCCGATTTTGTAAAAAGCACCCCTGAACAGGTGCAAGCCTGGGCGCTCCGGAACAACATTTTCGTCGAAATTGAAGAAGAATTCAACCTGGAATACAACCGCAACCTCGTGATCGCGCAAACCCCCGCCGCCGGAGCAATCCTGTTTAAAGGCGGTTCCATCGAGATTGTTGTTTCCAAGGGTCCCGATCCGGATGAGCGGCTGGAGTTGCCCAATTTTTCAGCCATGACCATTTATGAAATCGAACAGTGGATCAATGAACATCGGGCCAACAACATCAATATTACCAGGGCTTATGATGATACAATCCCGGTGAACCATTTTATTAAAATTGAATTCCGCGACCCGGCAGTCACAGCGGAGAACTACCGGCGTAAAGATAGGGCCACGATCACCATTTCCATGGGACCGGAAAAGTTTGCGAAGGATATCGAGGTGAAGGATTTTAAAGAAAAACCCATAGCGGAAGCGGAGTCGTGGGCCGAGTCCGCAGGCATCAAGCTGCAGATCGAGGAGGCTTATTCCGATTCTGTTCCCGAAGGGATGGTGATCAGCCAGAGCATCGCCCCCGGCACCATGATCGCCAAGAACGAGGAAATGACGATCACCGTCTCCAAGGGGAAAGCGATCTACGCGCCCAATTTCGCCGGCTTGTCGGAAGTGGAAGCCGACGCCCTGGCCGCGACGGCAGGTGTGCAGGTGCAGAAAGTCTACTATTATCATGCGAAAGTTAAAGCAGGAGCTCTGATTTCCCAGTCCATTAACCCCGGCACCCTGCTTGAAGAAGGCAGGAATACAATCATTCTCTATTATTCTTTAGGTAAACCTTATATTCCGGATTTTTCCTTGGAAAACAAAACAGAAGCCGATGTTGAACTATTCTTTGCAGATTTAAACAGCAAAAAAGCAAACCTTAAACTCAAACGGGTTTACATTTATGACGGCAAAACCCCGAAAGGGACAGTGATTATGAACTCCCACGCCGGCGAAATCGTGGATCTCGATGAAATTGTTACCGTCACCTTTAGTAAAGGCGGCAGAGTAGTGATCAAAAATTATGTCGGTCAATTGCTAGAAAATGTGATTGACGAGCTGGAGAATTTGAAAGCCGAACAGGGGTTGAAATATGCTATTGAATACGACGAAGCTGATAAATATAAAAATGCCGAGGATGGAGAAATAGTCGAGCAATCTAAAACCGGTCCCATGGACACAGCCGAGCATGTTTTAATTCTAAAAGTTGCAGTTAAAGAGAAAAAGGATGATGGCGCAGATTAAGGCTGATTAGTAGTCGGTACTCCCGGCGTCAGCCGGATTAATAAGTCATGCAGAAAGGGCAGCGCACTCGGCTGCCCTTTCTGATTGAGCTACTCTGAAAATAGCTCAGTACCATTTTACATCCATTTGATGGTGAAGCCACCTGCTTCATGGACGTCTACCCTGAAAATACTATTGCTGGTATGATAAGCGGTAGCATTTTCAACAGCGCGCCTAACTTCCACCAAACGACTCCAGCCGCTAACTAAGCCGAATCAACATTGCTTTTCGGTTCTTTTGCCCGGGTATAAAAAGGAAACACCCTCTGGGAAAAGTAGATCAGCAGGGCCAGGCCCACCGGGATCAGCGCCAGGTGAAACATGGTGCGGTAGCCGAGGAGCGCCGCGATGGGACCCCAGATTATCGACCCGAGGAACACCCCGGAGTCAAAAGCGGTCCAGTAAGTGGCATTGGCGGCACCCCTGTTTTCCGGGGTGGCATCCTTAACACTGAGCGCCAGCATGGTCGGCTGCAAAAAGGCAAAGCCTGCCCCAAAAAAGATCCCCCCAATGATTAAAGAGGCAAGGGAAGAAAGCTGCGCCAGGATCAGGATGGCCACAATCACCAGTACCGCCCCGACCAGGACCGTCAGATCGAAACCTTTCTCTTTCTTCTTATCGACGAGCATCCCCGAGACAGGCCTCAGGACCAGTGAAGTGATTGATTCGGCGGTAAAGAAAATGCCCGTAAGCAAAATGCCCTGCATGGTCGCGTAAACCGGTACAAACGAGATTACCGAACTAAAATTAATGGCTACGAAAAGAGTGACCAGGGCCGGCTTCAGGGCGGTTCGGGTGAAGAAAACAAAATGCGGCTTGACCTCCTTTTTTTCGTAGGCAGGGTATCTGATTAACAGCGCCAGGATGAAGGCAACAACAATGAACAGGGCGGATACCGTAAATATGACCGGATAGGAAACGTGCCGGCCCAGCATCCACGAAGTGGTAGTGGGCGCAATTGCCACCGAAAGACTCATGGTGGCTGTAAAATAGCCCATCCCCATGCCCATCTGTTTCTTGGGGATGATATCGGTGGCCAGGGTGAAGATGGCGGTATTGCTGATCCCGAAACCGATGCCCTGGATGACCCGCAGCGCGATCAAGAGGGCGGCCGGGATCATCCCGATATAACAAATCGCCGGCAGGAGAAATAGCAAGATCCCGCCCCAAAAAAGTTTTTTACGCCCGTATGCATCCAGGGCCCACCCAGCAAAGGGCCTGATCAACAGCGCCCCCAGCGTTATCGCGGCCAGCGGAAGACCGGCGGCGCCGCTGACGCCCTCGTGCATTTCCATGTACACGGGTAAAACCGGAATCATGCTGTCAAAGGCCATGAATAAGAGCAGGGCCACGAACCAGGCCAGGATGTAATTACGATTCAACAAATCATGCCGTAGTATATTAAGCGCCTTCGGGTTACGTCCCTGCCGGGATAGTTGATTCATTAATACACCTCCAGTTAAACGGGAGCGGCAGTGCTCATCCAATGCCCAATTTTTTATCATTATACCATCGATTCCCTGATTAAAACACTGTTTCCATGCCGGTGGCCTAATATCCTGCAAACGGTTATGGTAGTATTATTGCCAGGGGATAAAGATGACAGGGGTTCAGGAATCCGTTTTTTTCTTTCCTGGGTAAAGCTCGATAAGCCGCACGACCAGCAATAATCCTCCGGCAGCTATAAAGCCAGACGCGCAAACTTTCGATTTAACTTCTAGGGGTTGCTATGGAGTGGCCTGAAGTGAGCTGATTGAGGGGTGGAGTCCACCGCTTTGATTTGCGGTCATTATTCGCTGCAGATCAATTCCCGGAACCGGAAGCAGCTAACCAGGTGATCGTTTACCAGGCCGGTGGCCTGAAGATGGGAGTAAACGATGACCGGACCCAGAAACTGAAAGCCGCGCTGCTTCAGGTCGCGGCTGATCGCCTCCGAAAGCCCGGTGCTGGCGGGAATCTCCGAAAGCTCCCGCCACCTGCCCACCAGCGGCTTGCCGTCCACGAAGCGCCACAGGTAGTCGGAAAAGCTGCCGAAGCGCTCCTGAATTTCGATGAAGCGGCGGGCATTATGCACCGAAGCCTCGATTTTGCGCCGGTTCCGGATCAGGCCGCTGTCCTGCAGCATCGTTTCAATTTTTCCGGCATTGTAACCGGCCACCGCCTCCGGATCGAAGCCGGCGTACGCCCGGCAGTAGGCCTCGCGCCGCCGCAGGATCGTGATCCAGCTTAAACCAGCCTGGGCCGACTCGAGGACCAGGAATTCAAAATGGCGCCGGTCGTCGAAAACGGGCACCCCCCATTCTTCGTCGTGGTAGCGCACATAGAGGGGATCTGTACCGCACCAGGGACAACGTTTCAGCATTTCATGATCCTTTCTTTAAGATATTTTAGCTGTCGTCCGCCCCCGCAGCGCTGCGGGGGCGGAAGGATATAATACTGGATCAAAATCAATATTCTATTCCAGAGGCAATATAATCTTGGTCAATAGATCGCTTTCAGGAACTTCGTTTGGTGAATTGTAATAGAACTCGTATGCAATGCCGGTCGGGGTATGGCCGTTTTCTCCGATCCACTGCAGCAGGGCGTTGTAAACAGGCTTCAACCCCTCGAACGGTCCAGCTTTCTATGTTTAAAGGTCTTGCGGCGGCTGGCATAATCATCCACGACATGGCCGCTGCCCAAGAGCCTGTACTTGTAGATCACCAGCCCGTCCAGGCCCACCGGTCCACGGGAGTGGATCTTGCCGGTGCTGATCCCCACCTCGGCGCCGAAACCGTAGCGGAAGCCGTCGCTGAAGCGGGTGGAGCAGTTCCAGAAAACATTGCCCGAGTCCACGTAGTCCATGAAGCGCATCGCCTTTTCGCGATCCGCGGTGATGATGCTGTCCGTATGTCCGGAGCCGTAGCTATTGATGTGGTCGATGGCCTCGTCGAGCCCGCCGACGATCTTGATCGAAAGTTTATAATCGAGGTACTCGGTCCGCCAGTCCTCTTCCGACGCCGGTTCGGCGGGGATAATCTGCAAGGTTTGGGGGCATCCGATCAGCGTGACCTGTTTGGCCTCCAGCGCCTGCTTCAAGGGCGGTAACAGGGCCGGCGCGATCCGCTCGTGCACCAGGAGCGTCTCCAGGGCGTTGCACACCGCCACGTACTGGGTCTTCGCGTCGGCAACCACGCGAAGCGTCATCTCGAGGTCCGCATCTTCGTCCACGTAGCAATGGCAGATGCCGTCCGCGTGGCCCAGAACCGGGATGCGCGAGTGGTCCATGATGTAGCGCACGAATTCATTGGAGCCCCGGGGGATCACCAGGTCGATATAGCGGTCCAACTGCAGCATCTCGTTAACCGCCGCCCGCGTCTCCAGGAGAGCGGCCCAGTTTGCAGGGACTCCGGCCCGAGCGGCAGCCTCGATGATCAGATCGGCCAGGATGCGGTTCGTCTCCCTAGCCTCAGAGCCGCCTTTCAGCAAAACCCCGTTGCCGCTCTTCAGGCAGAGGGTCGCGATCTGCACCAGGGCATCGGGCCGCGATTCAAAGATGACCCCGATCACCCCGATGGGGCAGGTCACCTTGTAGAGCTCGAGCCCGTCGTCCAGCTCCGTGGCGAGCAGCGTCTTGCCGACGGGGTCTTCAAGGCCGATCAGGCTGTTGATCCCGTCAACGGCCTCCGCTAGTTTGGCCTCGTCAAATTTTAAACGCTTCAGCAAAGGCGCCGGCAGCTTTTCCCGCTCGCTCCGCTCCAGGTCCTCCCGGTTGGCGCGGATAATCTCTTCTTCCCGATCGCTCAAAGATGCGGCAATGGCGGCCAAAGCCCTGTTCTTCAATGCGGTATCGGCCGCAGCCAGCTTAAGCGACGCTTCCTTGACCCGGCGCGCCAGTTCCTCCATATTCATGTACATCCCTCCTTGCGACAATTTTATAATACCCGGGCCCACAGGTAAAGGATTGCAGGGGAAAATTAGTTAAATTTTCCGCCCGCCCCCCAAATGGGATCCATGTTATAATCTACATGTCAAAGGGACGGAAGAATTGACATTGTCTATTATTCGCATAAAGGATTATTGCCAACATGATTAAAAGGCTGGTTAAGATGACGGCAATTGTTTGTGGAGCGGCCCTGCTGGGACTGCTGTGGTTGGCCTGGGCCGGCAGTAATTACATCCAGCTATCGCACTACCAGGTCAGCGTGGAGCGGCTGCCGGAAAGCTTTCAAGAAGAGCTGCGCATCGTGCACATAAGCGACCTGCACGGAAAGGAATTCGGAAAAAATAACGAGCGCCTGGCGCGAGCCATCGCCGCGCTGGAACCGGATTTAATCCTCGCCTCCGGCGATCTGATCAGTTCCCGGGGCGATGACGGGAGCGCCTTTATCAACCTGTTAAGGGAGTTGAAGGGGCTGTGCCCGGTCTACTGCTCACTCGGCAATCATGAACAGATCCTCAGGATGGGAACCGGGGCGGAGCGGTACGAAAACTTCACGCGGCAGCTCCGCGAAAGGGGGGCTGTCCTGCTGGACAATGAGCGGGTGGTCTTGGACTGGGACGGCACCCCGGTGGCCATCTACGGATTGACGGCGATGCTCTACCATTACAGCGGCAGAAACACGGCTCCCTGGGACGGCGGGCTGCTGACGGCGGAATATATCGAAGAGGCGATCGGCCGGCCGCAGGAAAGCGAGCTCTCCATTCTCCTGGCCCATAACCCGAAATATTTTCCCGAGTATGCCCGGTGGGGGGCGGACCTTGTCTTTTCCGGCCATGTCCATGGCGGCGTGATCAGGCTGCCCTATCTGGGGGGCCTGTTCTCGCCTGACTTAACCTTCTTCCCTCCATACGATGCCGGCCTTTACAGCCAGGGGAAAACGCAGATGCACGTCAGCCGCGGCCTCGGCAACTCGGTCATCCCCGTGCGCATTTTTAACCGCCCCGACGTTTCGCTGGTCATCGTGCAGGATGCAAGGCGCTGATCCCAAAATTATAGTTCAGTTAAATTGCCAAGTCCCTCCGTTAAAAAAGGCTGATACATCATGATGGCATGGTTTTCAGTGATATACTCATCGGCCACAAGTATTTGCTCCGCGGTATAAACCTTGCGATAAATGGTATTGTGGCGTATATAGCCGCCCCACGGTTCGTGTGTGATCCAATGCTCTTTTTGATAAACCTCGTATCGATACGCGGGCTCAACGGTTGTCCGCCACTCGCCCGACAGGTGATCCCCGCTAATTTCCAGCTTTAACTGGTAAGGCTGATCGGTATTGTTCTTGATCTGCAGATCCACATAATTATAGACACAGGTAGCGCCGCTGCCGAAGGGCTGGGTTCTGCCGGAATCGGGAAAAACATCATAATTGTGGCGATGCCGCTCTGTGACCGTCAGCGGAGTGTGCAGTGTAAGCCAGTAAATCAAATTAGACAACTGGCACAGGCCGCCGCCGACCCCCGGAACACAGCGTCCGTAAAATAAAACCATGCCGTCAACATAACCTTTAGCCCTGGTCGGCTTGCCGACCAGCTTCCAGAAGGAAAAGGTTTCACCGGGCTCGATTACCACCCCGTTCAATCTGGGCACGGCAATTCTCAAATTGATGACCTTGTTATGCTGCATCCACATCTCCACATCTTTCAGTTGTCTCAACAAGGGTGTTTGATGGGCAAACACGGTGACCGGGTAAAATGAAGCGCTGATTTTAGAGGCATAGCGAGTGGGCTTAAAATACCACTGCCAATATCTTGCCGCCGTATAAAACATTGCGCCCAGTTTTGCTCTTAACCGCGAACGGACTGCAGGCTGCACTGACTCACCAGCCTTTACGGGAAGTTTTTTTGCGAAAACGCTCTCTTTAGTGGTGCTTCTTTGGCATCTTGCCGCCAGCGCCTCGATTTAAGCCTACCAGAAGATCGGGGCTGCGCCAAGATCTGCCGTCAAATTAAACCAGCGTTCTGCAGGATGATAGTTTTATTGTTAGTATCATCACGCAACCCATGCCTTTTATTAAATTAGGGCTTCCTGCACAAGCCCTTGTATTAAAAAACTAAGCTGCGACTGGCAAAAACCGGCTCGCCGGCAGTAAAAATTTCGCTTTGAAAGCGCGAAAAACGTTCTTTGAAAAAAAGACAAAAA
>JAAYGO010000263.1 GCA_012727685.1 Bacillota bacterium
GAATTAAGGTAATAGTTACCAATATCCCTTCTCAGCGGTGCGGCCGCTGCAAGGCTATTTATTATTACGGCGATGTTGCTTTCCGGTTGCTGGATGCCGCAGATCTGCTAGAAAAAATTCCCGCCTCTAAAAGGCCGGACCTGATCAGCTTTCAGAAGCTCCCCCGCAAGCGCCTAAAAAGACTAAAGTTCAAGAAAAAGAAAAAGGACAAAGCAAATCAATACAGAATTATCGAATTATAGAATTGATTTTTCTCAGCATAAGGGGCCTTGACTACAGGTGCAGACCAGTTTCTCATAGGTGATGAACGTGTTAACTGAAGAACTAAAAGAAAAGGTTAGAAAACTGAGGGTGTGGGTTAAGGGTGACGTCCGGGCGCCGCATAAACCGCTGCTCCTTCTCTATTCTCTCGGCCGCTTGGCTAGAGGTGAGCCGAGGCTGGTCTCATACGCAGAAGCAAGAGCGGATTTAAAGAAGCTCTTGATTGATTTCGGCCCCTACCGCAAGGTGTATTATCCCGCCTTTCCTTTTATCAGGCTGAGCAATGACGGTGGTATCTGGGAACTTACAGGAAATCAAATTATAAACACTACCAAGGACTGGACTGACCGTGAATTAATTACTAACAACACCTCTGGCGGGTTTACCGAAGAGGTTTATGAACTGTTACAAAAAGATAAAAGGTTAATTGCTGAACTAGCCAGTATTATTCTCAAGCAAAACTTTCCAGACACTCTTCATGAAGATATCTTAACGCAGGTAGGCCTTGATCTTGACATGGGAGCCAAAACAGTACGCAGCCCCGACTTCCGGAACAGGATCCTGCGTGCTTACGAATACCGCTGTGCCGTCTGCGGCTTTAACGTCAGGCTGGGAGATACCCTGGTAGCTGTCGAAGCGGCCCATATAAAATGGCACCAGTACGGAGGACCGGATTGCGAAGAAAACGGCATCGCCCTCTGTTCCATGCACCATAAGCTTTTTGATAAAGGCGTTTTTACCCTTAACAAATCCCTTGTTTTCCGGGTGGCAGAGGAAGCGCACGGCACCTCCGGTTTTGACGAATGGTTAAAGCGTTACCATGGCCAGCCTATCCGCCGGCCACAAAGCCCGGATTACTATCCCAATGACACCTTTATCAACTGGCATGTCCGGGAAGTATTCCGCGGACCTTCCCGGTATTCTGCCTCGTGATGTTTTCTTGACCTCAAGGGACATACTCTACACTCCCCGGGAGGAGGATTCCTATTTGACGAAAAAATATAACAAGCTGGTCAGAGATAAAATCCCTAAGATTATCGAAGCTTCAGGCAAAAAAGCTGGTCCGCATTGCTGACGAAGCTGAGTACAAGAATTTCCTCCGCCAAAAGCTCGTGGAAGAAGTAAACGAGTTTCTTGAGAGCAGCAACCCCGATGAGCTTTCGGATATTATCGAAGTGGTGAGGGCTTTAGGCCATACTTTCGAAAAACCGTTGGTCGAACTCATCGATATGGCCAAGAAAAAAAGAAAAGAGCGGGGCGGTTTCGACAGCAAAATTGTTTTAATCGCTGTGGAAGAGTAAAGCGGCAGGGGAGGAACCCTTATGAAAAAGTTATTGGACTTGATTCATAGCGGCCAGTTAACCGACTGGTCACAGCGCTGCCAGGAGGCCTTTAACGATCTCTTTGGTGCAGGGGGCGGCAGGTTCCCCGAAAAGGCCAGGCAGGCCGTGAGCCTGCGGGCGCCTGGTTCAGGAATAGAGGTGCCATTTGCCTCGCTTATTCATCCTTCAAATCCGGAATCGGGAGCATATGGAGGCATGAGCTTTGTCCTCTTTCCCCTGGAAGGAAGGCCGGCCCTTATCACCATGGTGGTCGGTACCCAGGGTCTTAGTCCCGATGAAGAGATTCTAGGTCGGCCAGGCCATGGCCGCAAGGTTGACGCCATTTGCAGATGGTTAAACAAAGAATTTGGACAAGGGCAGATGGTTGCTTGGGCTAAGCAGGATCCAGCCAGAATTGATTTAGATCTGCCTGGGAATATCCAGCGTTTATTTTCTGATTATCACGCGGTATATAAGAAATACGGCAGGGTTATCTATGGGCTCTATCTGCCTGGAGAAGATCGTGCCGCCACAGAAGAAGCAATCAAGGCTTTTCTTGACTTGATGTTCGCGGAAAGAGGTTATCAGCCTTTAAAAGGCGCTGAAGCGGATGCCCATCGCATTCAAAACGATTACTATTCTCATCTTTTTCCTGACTGGACAGTTGAAGAGATTGCCGCTTTGTTGAAGCAAAGAAAATATGTGATCCTACAAGGTCCCCCGGGAACCGGCAAGACCCGCATGGCCAAGGAAAAATTACTTAAAGAGGTTTATCGGGATAACGGCACAGCGATCCAGTTCCACCCTAATACAACCTACGAAAATTTTATCGGCGGTTTAGCTCCCCTTCACACTGACGAAGCCTTGGGGCTTCGATTCGCGCCCAAACCGGGTTTTCTGATGGAAGCGGCCCAGGTTGCTGCTGCTCAACCAGCGCGCCCCTATTTGTTGTTCATTGATGAAATCAACCGGGCTGACCTGGCCAAAGTTTTGGGGGAGGCGATATACCTCTTAGAACCCCAAGAGGCTGACAGAACCCTGCAGCTCCCCTATGACTTTGGCGAGCCCTTTCATACGCAACTGACCCTACCCTCCAACCTACACATTCTCGGCACCATGAATAGCTCGGACCGCAGCATCGCTATAGTTGATATCGCCGTGCGGCGGCGTTTTGCTTTTGTAAAACTCTGGCCGCAAACTGCTGTGGTCCAGGAATTGGGCTGCGAGATCATGCAACGTGCCTTCCAAGAGCTGCTGAGTATCTTCTTAGAATACGCTGATGAAGAGTCCATGGCCTTATTACCGGGCCATTCCTATTTTCTTGAAAAAGATCCGGATCAAGCGCTGATCTCCCTCAAAGTAAACTTGGTCCCGCTGTTGGAAGAATACTTAAGCCAGGGCTATGTAGCAGCCTTTTCTGATTCGATCCGCGCTTACCTGCAGTGGCTGGAGAGCTTGGCGGTATGAGTACAACCATTTCCCCTCGGGAAACCGCTTGTTTTGGTACAGAAGATTATTCCTTGTTGAAGATTCCGGCGGCCAGCTTGATCAAAGGGCGGCCGTCCCGTGACAACCAAGGACAAGCAGCCCGTTTAGCCAATCAATTTTTGCGCCAGAATAGGGGCCTACTCCACGATTTCGAGATCAGCGGTAATATCAATTATGATGGTGCTTCTGTAGATATTCAGCTAATAACTGGCGGGAAAGTGGGCGCCCTGCCGCTGCTTTCGCCAACTAGCGGCCGCCCGGATTATGGATTGGTGATCAAACCGCGTTTTGGCTGGCAAGGTATCGGACCAATGTTGGGGGCGATGGGATGGAAAATCGTACCTGAGCCTTTGCCCCTTCCACTGTTACCCCGCTCAGATCGAAAAATTCCCCCCTGGGTTCTTTCCACTACTATTTTGCTGCGGTTGCAAAAATTACTTAACCAGTTAGAGCGGCGCTTTGAATATACCCGGGCTGATTTAAAGGCGCCACGGGGGCAGGTCAACTGGGTTGAATATGCTACAACCAAACTGCCCCATGCCGATTTTCTTCATGTCCCCTGCCGTTTTCCAGACTTGCGAGATGATCGGGAACTAAAGGGGGCGATTCACTTTACCCTGCGCAAACAGCTGTCCGGCCTGCAAAGTCAACGCACGGCCGGCGTGATTGTATTACAGTTGCTGAAGCTGTGCCAAGAACTATTGGAAAGGGTGCGCGATGTGCCGCCCCGTCAGCCCAGCCAGAACAAATTAAACAGCTGGCTCTGGGGCAGTTTTCAAACTGAAGTTTTTCGAAAAGGTATTCAGGCGGTGGAGTGGACTGTTGATGACAGGGGATTGGCTGGACTAGGGGATCTGCAGGGCTTGCCCTGGCTGCTACCCATGGATAAATTTTTTGAGGCTTGGGTCGAAACGATCGTCGAGCAGTATGCCAAGCGTAACGGAGGGGTAATCAAAACCGGGCGTAAACGTGATACCGTCACGCCCCTGTCATGGTCTCCCCCGTACTTAGGCTCCCAACGTTACTTGCTCCCGGATATAATCCTGGAAAGGGAACAGGAAACGTTTATTTTTGATGCGAAATACAAGAGCCACTGGGAGGAGCTGAACCGCGAAGGCTGGAGCGGGTTAGATAAGGTATTGCAAGAACAGCACCGCAGCGATCTTTTACAGGTTCTGGCCTACTCAACTGCATCGGAAAGCAAGCGGGTGGTTTGCTGCCTGGCCTACCCTTGCCGCCCCCATACCTGGTATTCACTTAAGCGGCGCCAGCGCCCTTTTCATAAAGCATCGGTCCGCGCCGGCGCCCGCCGGGTTGATCTTATCCTTACGGCAGTTCCCATGGGTATCAATCCCGAGGAGATCTTTCATACACTGGAATCTGCTTTAAGCGTTTAGATTTTATATTATTTAAGCCTTAAGGATGATTTTGTGTTAAATTCTTGCCGATTGTAACTTGGCGCAATATTTTGTAAAATAAGAGTGGTCCTAGGTTTAGAAATTTGCAACCTACTAAGTACGTTTGGAGGATCTTATGTCTGTCTGGCTAACTGACCAGCAAATTCAAGATCTCATCAAGGAACAAAAGCCATTGCCTCCTGATTATCAACAAAGATTAAGACTGAAACCAAAACGTGGTACCATGAATCCCAATTAACAATTATACCGTCGATTGCCACATCAACGGTATCCCAACGCCTCTATTCGTATTTGCTTTGAATAACGACACCGCCACCCGGGACGCCACAATAAAGTTGTTGCAATTTGAACGCTGGGGATTAAACTTTCATTCCATCGGGATTTTTGAAAACCAGGAAGAAATTAACCGAAAAGTACTGGCCCGGTTTAGCGATGTATTTGAGAAACAGTTCTCCAGTTTAAGTGCCAGTGATCGTATTGCCGCCTATATTAAAAGCCTGTTAAAAACCGATTCTTTCTGTCACAGTTATTACTTAAAGGCAGCTAACCGGAACTGGAACTGTGGTTGCCTCTATGAAGCATATGCTTCATACTGGTGGAAATTTGAAGCATTCTGTCCAGTTCTTAAACAGTGGATAAGTGGAACCAGCGCCCAGGAATCTTTTGCATTTCTCACCCGTTTGTCAAAAACATTCAGGCTAAGCATCCATGAAAATAACAGCGAACTGGCACGAAGGTGTGCTCTGACCATGCTTAAGTGGGGTGGCGTCCTAAAAGGGAACAGGGAACGGATAATGGGTATGGGGGAAGATATCTGTACTCACTTCAGATATCTTCAAAAACAACTGGATTTGTATACAGTTGACCTGAAATATGATCACAGGATCTCGGGGTTGGCCGCACTTATAACTATCAAAAGAGGGTGTTAAAAATAAAGCGGCTTGCGGTTATCCTTATTATTTCATCTTTACTGCTGCTGCCGGGATGCGGCGATCCCGATCCTGAACCCTCAAGCGATTCCATAGATGTTGAAAAAGGACAATTCGATGTAACCGTCACCCTGCCGGCTTCAATGGTTGAACTGGAGGATGCCGAAACCTTAATCAAAGATGCCAAGGAAAAAGGAATCAAGGAAGTAGTCATAAACAGCGACGGATCGGTTACCTACAAGATGTCCAGTACCGTCCACAAGCAGGTGATGCAGGAGCTGCGGGAAGACTTCAACCGGGCCGTTGAAGACCTCAAATGCGGCGGCGATTTCATCTCCATAAGTGACGTCAGGTGCAACCGGGATTTAACCGCCATTAC
>JAAYGO010000019.1 GCA_012727685.1 Bacillota bacterium
AAGGATGGGGGTTCAGTGTCGGATATATCCACGGGGGGATGAGCCCGGGGTCTCGTGATGAGCCCGGCACCCGTCTCTATACCGAGCAGCTCTTTCGTGAGGGTGCCATCCAGGTACTGGTAGCTACCGAAGCGGCTGGGGAAGGCATTAACCTGCAGGTATGCAATATTCTCTTTAACTACGATATTCCCTGGAACCCCAACCGGCTGGAGCAAAGGATGGGGCGTATTCACCGTTATGGCCAGCAAAAAGACTGCTTGATCTTCAATTTTGTAGCTGCCAATACCATCGAAGGACGTGTTTTGCAGCGCCTTCTTAAAAAGCTCCAGGAGATCCGTGATGCTTTAGACGATGATGCTGTTTTCAATGTCCTGGGTGAAGTGCTGCCTTCCGCGCATATGGAACGTATTTTGCGCGACTATTATGCCGGCAAGCTAAGCGATGTGGATCTGGAAGCGAAGTTACTGGAAAATGTTGATGAAAGCCGCTTCCGGGCGATCTGCCAAACTGCCCTGGAAGGGCTGGCTTCGAAAAAGCTTAACCTGGAGATGTTGGTCGAGCGGAAGGCTCGGGCCCGGGAGCGGCGTGTAGTTCCGGAAACAATTGCCCGCTTTTTACATGAAGCGGCAGCGTATATTCCCTTAGAGCTGAAAAATATAAAGGGCATGCCCCACACCTTTGAAGCTTTTCGAACACCACCGGCTTTGAAGCGCATCGAGCAGATGCCGGGCTGGAAGTTGCCGCCGCTTGCTACCCGTTATCCGCGTTGCTCCATGGATCGGGACACGGCAGAGAAACATAACCTGGAGTGGGTTACGCCCGGCCATCCCCTGTTTGAGGCGGTGCGCAGGTATACATTGGAAAGGGCTTCAGAAGACCTCGAGGTGGGTGCTGTTTTTTATTCGTTGAATCATGAGGAGCCATCCCGTATCGATTTCTACCGGGCCCGAGTCGTAGACGGCCTGGGTAAAGTTGTGCATGAACGGCTTTTTGCCGTAGAGCTGACCGGTTCGGGAAAGTTTTACTTGCGTGAACCCAATGTTTTAGGAAACTTTACTCCGGCAGACAGACTCAATGAACTTCCAGATGTAGCCCGGGCTCCTGAGCCTTCAGCTTGGCTGCACGAAAAAGTGCTGCAGCCTTTTCTTGAAGAAACGCGTGCCGAGCGCGTTGCCGAGGTCGAACGTATCTCTGCACATGTAGAGCTTTCTCTCACCGAACTGATACAGAAGGCCGATGAAGAAATCGGTAAAGCATATGGAGACAAGGAAAGGGGAATTCCCGGTGCCGAGGGCCGGCTGGCCCAGGCAGAGAACCGGCATGCGGAGCTTTTAAACCGGCGCGAGCGCCGGCGCATGGAGCTTGCACAGCAACGCTCTTTGACCCTGCAAGGAGTGGAACGTATTTCTTCCGTCCTTGTGCTGCCTCATCCCGAGCGCGAGGCGCCAGAAGTGCGCCGCATACGGCCGAACCTGGAAACTGAAGCAATCGCCATGCGGGTGGTCATGGACTACGAGAGAAGTATGGGACGACAGGTGTACGATGTTTCTGAGAAAAATCTGGGCTATGACATAACCAGCCTTGATCTGAATTCCGGCGAACTGCGGCTGATCGAAGTTAAGGGGCTGGCTGCCGCTTCGGGCACCATTTTACTTACACCCAACGAGCGACGTGTGGCCGAGGATCGCCGCGATTGCTACTGGCTTTACGTGGTCACAAACTGTGCATCTCAACCTACCTTGCAGGAACCAATCAAAGATCCGGCCCGCTTCCCCTGGCATGAAGTGAGCAAGGTACAGCATTACTGGCTGGAAGTGGACGCCATGACCAAGCCGATGCAGGTGAGGGAGAATGATTACTAAATAAATCAAGAAACTGGAATTTGGAGGGTTTTATGAACTATTGCGGTTCGTATAGAAAACTACTAGGAAATGCCAAGTCTGCAATGATGGCTGCCATAGAAATTTATAATAAGCCAATGTTCGGATATCGTGACGAATGTGTAGTTATTTTGTTGCTCAATGCTTGGGAGTTACTATTAAAAGCAATTCTCTCAAAAAATAAAAAATCAGTCTATTATCCCAAAAAGAGAAATAGGCCATATCGAACCCTTTCATGGCAGGATGCTTTTACTAAAGCTCAATGTTATTTTCCAACTGGGCTAAGTCCTTTACCAATTAGAAAGAATCTAGATTTATTAAGTACTTATAGAGATAATACGGTCCATTTTTACAACACAAAAGACTTTGGTGTTGTTCTTTACGCATTGTGCCAAACATGCATTAAAAATTTTCGTGATTTAATGTCAGCCGTATTTAATATTAATTTGGAAGATGAAATCAACTGGCAGTTATTGCCTCTAGGGGTGAGACCTCCAATTGATTTAGCAACATAATCTTTCGCAACCTAGTAAGGTTGATGGAAAATCAATGGCTGTCAAACAATTTCTAGCAGAACTTGCAGAGGCAACTAGCGAATTACAAAATAGTAATGAAGACACGTCACGGCTTTTAACTGTTTTTAATGTAAAACT
>JAAYGO010000228.1 GCA_012727685.1 Bacillota bacterium
AAGAATGGCTTCATGGACGGATTGAAGGCCAGGCCTTTATTAATAAATTGAGCATGCATTTAAAATCCGCATTAATCAATGAAGGCTATGACAGCATTGTCCCTGCTTTAGACGAAAGATTCTGGTCTAAAAACCTTGGTGATCAACATAAAGCGAAATTTACAAGCAACTGGTCTGAAAGACATGCCGCTTTCGTGTGCGGACTTGGAACTTTCGGACTCTCCAAGGGGCTCATCACATCAAAGGGTGTGGCTGGAAGATTTGGCAGTATCATCACCAATTTATATTTGCCCCCTGACAGGAGAGGCTACGAAAATATCTATGACTACTGTTCAATGTGCGGCAAATGCGCAAAGAACTGTCCGGCAAACGCCATATCCGTGGAAAAAGGCAAGGATCACGGGCTATGCTTTGCTTTTTTAAAGAAGACAAGTGAAAAGTATAAACCCAGGTATGGCTGCGGTAAATGCCAGGTTGATGTACCCTGCGAATCTAAAATGCCTTAAAATCAAGATCTTAAGGAGTTATCGTGGATTTAAGAACCGTAATGTTAATGCTGGCAGCCGGATCTTTTTTGTTTGGACTACTGCTGGCAATGTTTCGATTCAATAAAACCAACCCGCAAAAAGTACCCTTCTGGGTTGAAGCAAAAATTCTCCAGGCTGCCGGATCCCTGATGCTTTATTTTAGGACAACCACCTTTGATGGATTAACAGTGCTGGCCAATACCGCTTTGCTATCAGGCTGTGCCTATGAAGCCTGGGCTGTCCGGGTTTTATCCGGACAAACAGTAAAACGCCAGCTGCACATTTTAACATCTGCCGGGATTATCGCAGCGTGCCTGGCAACTATATTTCTAGATATACCTTACCGGTCAGGATTAGTTTTCCTTCTCCAGAGCACCTTTTTCTTCTTGCCCGGCCTATTCCTCTTTAGCAAGTCAAGTATGAAATTTGCAATGCAATTGCCTTTGGCCGCATGCTACTCTGCAGCCGGTTTTATATTTCTAGCGGCTGCCATTGTCTGTTTAGGCTTTCCTGAATATGCCTTGAGCCTGGAAGGCAGTGCCATATTCGGCGTGATACCCATAGTGAGCTATTGTATATTTCTAATCAGCGCCTTTATTTTGCTGATGTTCGCCAAAGAAAGAAGCGATATGCAAGTACTGGAAATACAGAAAAACTTGAAAAAGAGTGAAATTAGATTTCAGCAGATCGTGGAGACAGCCATTGAAGGCATTCTTATTTTTGATAACCATTACAAAATTACCTTTGCTAATAAAAACATGGCATCAATGCTTGGATATACAGTTGCTGAAATGATTGGAAGACCGTATATTTCTTTTTTCCCTGAGAGCCACCTGAATGTATATTATTACCAAGAGTCTCTCCGCAAAAAAGGCGAAGGTTCAGTCTATGAATGCTGCCTGCTCAGAAAGGACGGGCAGAAGCACTGGTTCTTAATTTCTGCCAAAGCAATATTGGATGATTACGGAAAATTTGAGGGCTCTTTTGCCATGCTCACGGATATAAATGAAAGAAAGGAAATGGAGCTATTACTGGAAGAATCCAATCGCCAGTTGACGGAATTAAGCAACCAGGATAGCCTGACGGGTATCGCAAACAGAAAATGCTTTGATGCCACCCTGGAACACGAGTATTCCAGGCTGAAACGTTCAAACTCTAAATTATCAATTATCTTGCTTGATATCGACCATTTTAAAGAATACAACGATTATTATGGCCATGTCATGGGAGACGATTGTTTGCGTCAAATCGGTGGTGTATTAGCATCCAGTGTAAACCGATCCGTCGATTTGGCAGCTCGTTATGGAGGAGAAGAATTTGCCTGCATATTGCCCGATACAGGCATTCGTGGTGCCGTAAAAGTAGCCGAAAGAATTCGGCAAAGCATTCTGGACCTAAAAATTGAACATAAAAAATCACCTGTTTCTGAGTATGTTACGGCAAGTTTCGGGGCGACTACAGTGCAATATTCGCCGGAAATCTCCCTGGAAATATCATAGCCACGGCTGATAAACTTTTGTATAAAGCCAAGGTCTCAGGTCGCAACCGGATCGAATGCGCCGCCTTGAAAGGATCTTAATAAACTAGCCTGCAAGGAAAAGCTTAAAACCTTTTCCGCCTTGGCATCCCCCGTATAAAGCAAACTGGAACCCTCACCCTGATCCTCTCAACCAAGGGCACCTTATTCCTATTTTACTTGCGATTTTTTCACTTCGTATCCAAGGGCAGTGATGGCCTTTTCAACCTCTTCCACCGATAGCTTAGCATCGTCGAATTCAAACTTTGCTTTGCTCGCATTGAACAGCACCTTTACGCTTTCTTTATCCACCCCGTCTAACGATTTTATTGCACCTTCGACCTTTTG
Organism: Bacillota bacterium; assembly: GCA_012727685.1. Lineage (GTDB taxonomy): Bacteria > Bacillota > Dethiobacteria > DTU022 > DTU022 > JAAYGO01. The sequence continues at coordinate 2,392 of JAAYGO010000228.1, forward strand.
GACACAGGACGGACAGGTGAGCGTTTCCAACTGAATCGTTGCTTTTTTCATCATTCCTTCCCCTTTCCAAGTTATGCTGATTATGGCTCTCTTCAGCCTTATCTTAATTTAAACCGCAGGAGCCTCATGCCGTTCAAGATAACGACCAGAATGGAGGCTTCGTGAACCAGCATGCCAATGGACATATTCACCCAATCGCCAAATAACAGGCCGCTGAGAAGGATTAGGACAACTCCTACAGCAATGAAAATATTCTGCTTCATATTCCTGGCTGTGGTTTTTGCCAATCCAAGGGCATGGGGCAAACGGCTAAAGTCCGAATTCATTAAAACAACATCGGATGTTTCAATGGCCACGTCTGTCCCCCCTCCCATGGCAATGCCGATGTTGGCCCGAGCCAGAGAGGGGCTGTCATTCACCCCATCGCCCACGAAAGCAACGATTTGGCTTTCTTCCTCAATCAACTTCTTAATATAATTCGCTTTATCTTCAGGCAGCATGTTTCCGTGGGCTTCGGTTAAACCAAGCTCCCGGCCAACCCGATCAACCGTGCCCTGGTTGTCACCGGAAAGCATCACCAGGTTCTTGACGCCCAACCGCTTCAGCCTGCGCAGATCCTCTTTCACACCGGGGCGGATCTGGTCGCGAACCCCCATTAAAATCTTCAGTTCCCCGTCAACAGAAGTCAGCACAAGTGAGTTCCCGTTGTTTTCGAAATGAGTAATGTCGGCTTTCGCCCTCTCGCCGAGGCGAACACCTTCTCTTACCATTAATGCAACATTGCCAACCGCGATCCGATGCCCATTGACAGTGGCCACAATTCCGGCGCCTTTTACAACTTCCGTATTTTCAACCGGCAAGTATGGAACTTCGCCAATTTCCTCCAGCACCGCTTTAGCCAGCGGGTGATCTGACTCGCGTTCAATGCTGGCGAGATATGCCAGCGCCTCCTCTATATTATCGCCATAATATTCTTTTTCCGCAACCGATGGGTTTCCCGCAGTCATGGTGCCTGTTTTATCGAATACCATGGTATCCAACTTGTTAAAGTCATCGATGACTTCACTGCCTTTGAGCAGGACCCCATGACGCGCGCCATTACCGATTCCGGCAACGTTGGAGACGGGGATGCCGATCACCAGGGCGCCGGGGCAACCGAGGACGAGGATGGTGATGGCCAGTTCGAGGTCGCGTGACAATAACCACACGATTATGCCCAGCGCAAGCACTGCCGGCGTATAATATTTTGCGAAGCGGTCTATAAAACGCTCTGCCCGTGATTTTGAATCCTGCGCTTCCTCGATCAGCTCCATGATTTTTCCGAAGGTTGTATCTTCGCCGACGCGGTCGGCGACAATTTGCAGGGTCCCATTGTCCAGGATTGTGCCGGCATATACATGTGAACCCTTTTCCTTGGCCACAGGCAGGGATTCCCCGGTAATGCTTGCTTCGTTGACGCTGCCTTCACCGGCTATCACTGTCCCGTCAACAGGTATTTTGGCGCCGGTTTTAACCAGTAAAATATCCCCCACTTCAACTTCGCCCACCTCAACTTCTACAAACTCTCCGCCCGGCATTTGCTTTAGAGCGCTTTCCGGCGCCATCTCCGTGAGCTCTTTAATGGCGGAGCGCGTTTTATTTAAGATGCGCTGCTCCAAGAAGGCCCCGAATAAGAACAGGAAGGTGACAATGGCCGATTCTTCGTAGTTTTTGATGAGAAAGGCTCCGGCTACGGCAATGGTAACCAAAACATCAATGCTGACTACCTTTACTTTTAGCGCCTGGTACGCCTGGATGGCAATCGGCGCCACGCCCAATAGGGAAGCGATAGCCAGGGCTAAAACGGCAACAAATTCATTTTTAAAGCCGAGCGCACTGGTAAAACCGATGGCAATCAAGATGGCGCTGATCAAGGCAATGTGATTTTTCTTGCTCAGAATAAATTTCTGCATCTCGTCACCCTCCTGTTCTATCGATTCAATTTCCGCCTATGCTTGATAGGCCTGATCCAGTTCTGCCAGCATTCTGTAAACAGCTTCATAGCTTTCGCATACATCTTCCGGAACCGTGTAGTTGTTCGTAATTTCACGCAGCCTGGCAAATTCCTCATTCAATTCAGGCACTTCCGCCCCCGCTTCCTTTAACTTCTTGCTGATCGCTTCAAACAACTTGCGGACTTCGTGGAACTCAGGATGGCTTTTCCCATGCACTCTTGCTACAATGGGCACATATTGTTCGAGTCTTTGGAAATATTCAGCCTTTGCCTCGTTAAATCTCTGCTTGTTTTCCATTTTTATCCCGCTCCTTCTTTTTGTTTTGTTGTCCTGAGTTAAATGTAACATAAATACGGAAAATAATTTGTCTTAATTAAAAATGTAAAAAATTATTACAAGCTTTTTTTTGCTAAGCAAATCAAAGTGCAGTATAATAAATTTTAATCGTTGAAACCTTAAGCCGCAAACTGGCCGCATTTCAGGAAGAAGGGCTGATCAAATTAAAAAGGCACCTTAAAGACAGGATAGCCCCCCATGCCTCCTCCGCGGGCGGGGGCACCACCAGGGAATGAAATTACCTTGCCCTTGTCACTGAGGGCTAGAGCGAAGTTGCCACTCATAATCCCCCGGGGCTGTCCCAAAAGGGCAACCATTTACCATTTTTTGTAGTACAAAAATAATTAAAAGTATGCTAGCAGCCTGTGTGATTATTAAAGCTAAAATCAGCTGTGCCGTTATTAATTAACCCATAACATAGGGCGCATAAAAGCTAAATTTTAATTAAACAGCAGCCTACAGTACCATGATTAATCTTTAGT
>JAAYGO010000198.1 GCA_012727685.1 Bacillota bacterium
ATTGCCCTCATCGTTGGGGCGGTGCTGACGGCTGTATTCCCCGAGATAGCCATGTTCTTGCCGAACAGAATGAGTTAAGCATAGAATATCATCATTGAACAGCTTCCCCGGTTTCGGGGAAGCTGTTCAATTGAATAATGATTGTAAAAGAATAATAGAATTTTAAACGGAAAAAATGGTTGACGATCCAATCGAGTAATCAGTATAATGAAAACACGGGTGCCAGTTCTGCAAGAGGACAGTACACCGGATTTTAAGAAAATCTTTGTTCTCCAGACTCTGCTTGGAGCCGCCAGGACCGGGACAGGGGTAGAGGTGAATAGCGCTCTGCTGTACCTTCCTGTTGGCGGGAAGGTATTTTATTTTAACGGGGAGAATGCTCTCTTTCAGTACGAGGTTAGCGCTTGCGGACCGCTGCGGCGGAAAATCTTTAGGAGAAAGGATGAACAAAAATGCGCAAGGAGAAGCTTGCCGAAGAAGATTTCATTGAAGATCCGCGCTACAAGCAGTGCAACAAGGAGGCGCTGCTAGGCCTGGGGTTGGGCTTGCTGAACCTAGTCTGGTGGTTTGCCTGGGGCTACGGCCTCGGCCTGAAGCCTCCGGAGGAATATACCTATGTGCTCGGGCTTCCGATGTGGTTTTTTATGAGCTGCATCGCGGGGGCGCTGCTCTTCACCGTACTGGCGGTGGTCATGGTGAAAAAGTTCTTCCGCCATATGCCTTTAGGGGAAATTGAGGCGCAGGACGGCGCGGAATCCGGCGCTAGCGGGGAGGTGCGTTAGCCGTGGCCGGCGCCAGGCTGGATGTTCTGATTCCGTTAATCATTTATTCCATTGTTGTTTTCCTGCTCGGCTTTTACAGCCTCCGCTTTGTCTCCCGGGCCGCCCGGCGCGCAGGGAAAGGTTTTTTGGCGGAATATCTTACCGGTGACCGCAATATGGGCGGCTTTGTGCTGGCCATGACCCTGGTGGCCACCTATTTAAGCGCCAGCAGCTTCATCGGCGGCCCCGGTGCCGCCGCTTCGTACGGGCTGGTCTGGGTTTTTCTCGCCATGAGCCAGATGCCGACCGGCTATTTCACCTTATCGGTTTTGGGCAAGAAGTTTGCCATCGTGGCCCGTAAGATCAACGCGGTGACTGTGACTGATTTTTTAAGAGAGCGCTATGAAAGCAAGTTCCTGATCGCCATCATCTCCGTTTCTCTCGTCTTTTTCTTAATCGCGTCTATGACCGCCCAATTTGTAGGCGCCGCCCGCCTGCTCGAGGGAGCCGCCGGGATCTCTTACCAGGTGGCACTAACCTTCTTTGGGCTAACCGTCCTCCTTTATACCATTATCGGCGGTTTTCGCGCGGTCGCCCTGACCGATACCCTGCAGGGGCTGGTCATGACTGCGGGCATGATCTTGCTGTTCGGGGCTACCATTTATGCCGGGGGAGGGGTTACCAGGATTATCCAGGAGCTTTATGCCATCGATCCGGGCCTGATCAGCCCGCTGGGGACAGATCCCGGCACTACTTCCGTGGCCTGGGTGACCTCTTTCTGGATCCTGGTTGGTTTCGGGGTGATCGCCTTGCCCCAGGTAGCCACCCGCGCCATGAGCTACCGGGACAGCGCCAGTATGAACAGCGCCATTATCTACGGGACCGTTGTCTCGATGGTCCTGCTTTTGGGAATGCACCTGATCGGCGCTTTCGGGCGCGTACTCGTGGGAGAGGTCGCCTCCGGCGACCTGGTGGTGCCTGTGTTGACAACCCATCTCTTTCCGAACTGGCTCGCCGGGCTCGTCCTGGCCGCGCCGCTGGCGGCAGCCATGTCTACAGTCGATTCTCAGCTTCTGGTGGCGGTTGGCGCCATCGTCAACGATGTTTATGCCAACCTGATCAACCGCCGGATCAAACGGGCCGCCGGTTTTACCCTGGGCTGTTCCATTGCCATCGGGGCTATTGTTTTTCTCTGCGCTTTTAATCCCCCGGAGTTGCTGGTCTGGCTGAATCTCCATGCCATCGCCGGCCTGATTGCCACCTTCCTGTGGCCGGTGCTGCTGGGACTTTACTGGAAGCGGGCCAACACGGCGGGGGCTTTTGCCTCCATCATCGCCGGCGCCGGCTCATACCTGTTCTTATCCAGCAAACTTTTTCAGCGCTGGCTGGGAGAGCTGGCCGCCGCTTCGCCGCAACTGCTGGAATCGGCTTTTTTTGTCAACTTGCAAGCAGGCAGGACGCTGGGCATGCACACTGTCGTGGCACCCGTATTAATCTCTCTTGCGGCGTTCATTTTGTTTGCCTACCTTACCCCCAGGCCTTCCTCCGCCGTCATCCGCAAATTCTGGGGCGTCTAAAGCATACCCGGCCGGTTTAGGGGAGCTCTAAAATCGCGAAGGGGTACCGGGCAAGGACACCGGTACCCCTTTGATTTAGCCGGAAGGTCGCCGCTATAACACAATCGGGTTAAAAACTTTAAAAAGGCTAGCCTGTTTAACTTTAAAAATTCATTAATGCGTGTTAAAATAGATTATAGGCTAGCTTAAATTGCCGGTGGTCTTTCATCCTCATCGGGCGAGGTGATCGCGTGGAAGCAAAATTTCAATCCAAGGCGCTCGAAGCAAATTTAGCCCAAACCAAGTTTGAACAGTTGGAACTACCCGAAAAGCACCGCTGGTTTGCCTCCTTATCCACTGCCTACTGGGGAATCAACAAGCGCACGGAAGAATTCATTAAGGAATATAACCACCCCCACCCGAATTATGAATATATCATCAAGAATCTGCACCGGATCAGCTTGAGTGATCTGTGGCTCTACCGTTCCGTGGCGGAGTCGGAAGCGGCACTCCTTTTCCTGGCGGAAATTTTCGAGGAGCTGCTGCAGAGGGGATTGGCCGAAAAGCTGCGGGAACAGCTCCTGATCACTTTGCTTAAATTTATCGACAAGCTGGTTGAAGAAGAAAGCTACCCGGCTGCGGTAGTGCGCAAATGCCTGGATCTGGTGGTGAGAGGCCTGGACGGCAATGAAACGATCTACCTGCGCAATTCCGGTTATTTCAAGATGTATTTCAAAAAAGCCGCCACCATTCCCGAATTGAACGCCACGATCTGCGACTTTACCAGGAATGTCCTGCTGCAGAGCTGTGCTTACTGGGAGAGGACAGCCGATGCCGAAGCCTGGTTTGCCGGCAAGGCGGCGCTGTTCCAGCCGGTTTACGCAGAGAAGATCAAATTGATCGGCAGAGACTTTTTTGCCGCCCTTGCAGCCCGGATCAAAAGCGCCCAAAACTGGGCGGAGCTCGAATCGAACCTTTTTTTTGATGATATTGCCAATCATTTTCGCCATTTCAGTGAGGAATTCAAGCTCGATTTAGAAAAAATTCACTATGTTTTTTACTTGCTCCATCTCCCGGGGATGGCGCAGCTAAAAAAACATCTCCTTTACGATCTGAACCGGTTGATCAAGAACGCTTTAGCCGAACTGGACGGCAAGGACATTTGCGACTTTGTCGAGATGATGTTTGGCCTCTTTGCCGAGCTAAAAGATCAGCATATGGGGACGATCCTCGACTGTATCTTTACCCTGGGCAAAGAAGTTGCCGCCATTGATGACCATACCATTACCGACCACTATATCCAACAACTGATCGAGTTTGGCTTTGTTCCCCCCGGAGCACTGGAAATTACCAGCGACTGGGAGATAAAGGCAAACCCGGATCATGTGAAGAATATCCGGATCTGGCTCGATCTGATCGAACTATCACCTTGCAAGTTTAAAAAGCTGCTCTCCGCGCTGGTCGTCAATTTAAAGCTGCACGGCGTTTTTATCTCGGACACGGATCTGTTTCAGCGCGACATTACCCGGCTGCTCAATGCCGATATCGGGCTTGTTTATACGCAGGTGAAGCAACTGGCCATGCTTTTCCCGGTCTATTACAACGAGATCGGGGCCGAGGGCAAGCTGCGCGATGTGAGCACGGCCATGGATGAACTTTCGGGCCGGAAAGACCGCCTGGTTCATTACGTGCGCAAGCAGATCCATACCGAAAGCAACAATACCCACGTTGAACTGGTGCGCCGGGTCGCCCGCTTCTGGTATTGCGGGGAACTGGACCCGCTGCAAGACTTCCTGCCCCGGGATGTCTATGACTCCATCGATCTCCACGGCCCCTACTTTACCGGCGTTAACCGCCTCATGCGAGCAGCCTGCGCCCATTTCCAGGTTGATGATGCCGGCTTTTTGAAGCTAAGCGAAGGGGAGCTTGCCGCTTTCTTCAAGGAGAGCGGGCTTGGCGGGGAAAGGGATCAGAAAAGATTGAGTTATCTGGTCCAGCTCTACCGCCTTTTACTGGAGAAGTATTCATTTGCCGTCACCGATGTGGTCGATCTGTTAGCCAAAAGCCGCTTTTTCGCCAGGCAGGAGATTGAGCGCCTCGCCGGGCTGCTGGCCGAAAACCGGTTCGCCGAAGCCCTGGAACAGGTATACGCCTTTAAAAGGGTGCTCAAAGGAGTAATCCTGGACAAAACCAAAACGGAGGCCACGGAAACCATCTATTATAAACGGCATATCGCCTTTGGGATTCCTTCCATGTATGGCCAGTACAAAGAACCAAAATTCGAAGCCCTCGGCCTGATGTACCGGCTCGAACAGGTAGCTTCAGACCTGATTGGAAAGATCATGGCCGGGATCAACCTCGAATACATTTCAGCCAAAACGCTTAACCACATCTATGCGGTGCTGCTTCAGTTTAAAACGGGGCTGGAGCTTGACGGCGTGGCCAACCAGAATTTCAACTCGTCCCTGGAGATGTACCGCTACAGCCTGACCTCGTCCAGCGTGACCCTGGGCCAGTATATGAACATTTTCCGCTTCATGGCCCAGCATATCAAGGAGCTGATCAGCGAATACTTTATCAGGGTTTACGACGAGGCGCTCAATAAGGTGGTGCCGCATATCTATGACGGTTCGAAAGAAACGGTTGCCAGGGTGGCGGAAATTTTTTACCGGGACATTTTAGCCTCATCATTTCTGGTTCAGGAACTGGATCAGTTTTTAGCCAATGTGATTAACCGGATCGACAGCTTGATTGAGAATTACTCGGAAGCGCACATCCACAACATGATGAGTTACAATCCCGACCTGGCCATCAGCCCCTTGGGCAGGGAAACGCTGCGGATGGATAATCCAGTTTTCCTCGGCGCCAAGGCCTATTATCTGAAAAAAATGGTGGCTTACGGGCTGCCGGTGCCGGCCGGTTTTGTTCTGACCACCGAGGTCTACAGGCATAAGGAAACCATTTTCAATCACCCTTACATGAGCCGCGAGCTGGAAGAGATGATTCTGCAGCATCTCCGGGAGATGGAGCTTTCTGAAAATCTGCAATTTGGCAGCCCCAAGCGGCCGCTCCTCCTTTCGGTCCGCTCGGGGACAGCCATCTCCATGCCGGGGGCGATGAGCACTTTTTTAAACGTGGGCATGAATGATGCCGTCGCCGAGGCACTAGGCAAAAATCCAGAGACAGCCTGGATGGGCTGGGATTCCTACCGCCGCTTCATTCAGAGCTGGGGCATGTCCCACGGTCTGGAGCGCGATCTTTTTGACGGGATCATGGCGCATTTCAAGAATATTTACGGGGTTGACCGCAAATTCAACTTCACCGCCTCCCAGATGCGGGAGATCGCCCTTGCCTACAAGCGGGTGCTCAATGAAAACGGGGTTTTTATCGACGAGGACCCATTTTCCCAGTTGAAGCAGGCGATCAACAGCGTCTTAAATTCGTGGTCCTCGGCGCGGGCCATCGCCTACCGGAAACACATGCAGATTGCCGAGGAGTGGGGCACTGCCGTAATCGTGCAAAAGATGGTAATGGGGAACCGTTCCCAAAAATCGGGATCCGGTGTGGTCTTTACGCGCAACCCGAAGATCAATGCGCCGGGCATTAACCTCTATGGCGACTTTACCCTATGCAGCCAGGGAGAAGATATCGTCGCCGGCCTGGTTTATACACTGCCCATTTCCGAAAGCCAGCGCAAAGACGATTACCATGATTGCCCCATTTCCCTCGAATCGGCTTTCCCGCAGATATACCGGCGCTTGCGTGAAATTGCCGCCATTTTGATTGAGCGCTACGGCTATCACCACCAGGAAATCGAGTTTACCTTTGAGTCGGAGGATCCCGCAGACCTTTATCTGCTGCAAATCAAGGAACAAAATATGGTCCCCAAGGATATGGCGATCTTCGCTAGCCCGCCTGAAGAGATGATCTTGATCGGCAAGGGGATTGGGGCCGGCGGCGGCTGTATCAGCGGCATCGTCAGCTTCGACATGGAGGACCTGCTGCAAAACAAAAAGAAATTTCCCGAAGAGCGTCATATCCTGATCCGCCCGGACACGGTGCCGGACGATATCCAGATGATCTTTCTGTGCGACGGCCTGGTGACCAGCCGGGGCGGTGTTACCTCCCATGCGGCAGTAACCGCCGAAAAGCTGGGCAAGGTGTGCGTAGTGAACTGCAAGGAACTGGTGGTGCATGACCAGCAAAAACAGTGTCAAATCAATGATTACATCATCAAAACTGGCGATGCCATCTCCATCGACGGAAAGGTCGGCAGCATCTACCTGGGGCGTTATCAAATTAAAAAGACGGGCGTTCCCTTTGGAACGGAGCGCCTGCAGTCAAAAACGAGGAGGATCTGATGATGAGGAGTTATTTGAAAAGTCAAAGAGTATTGGGTTTAAACGGCGCCGGACGGATTGGGAAGCTGACCCTGTGGAACCACCTCAGTGAAGCCCATTTCGACGGTTTTGTGATCAATACCGGCAGGGAAGTGGGCAAAAGGCTGGAAGACATTATCGATTACCTGGTCAGCGATTCCACCTATGGTTCGCTGGATAGATTTTTATACGGCTACTCGGGGAAGCGCTGCAGCATCGAAATTAAAGACCGCGCCGCCGCTGTTTTTGAGATAAACGGGCTGCCGGTGAAGATCCTGATGGAATCGCGCAACCCGCGGGAGATTAACTGGGCCCGGGAGGGAGTACGGCTGGTAGTTGACTGCACCGGGATGTTTGTGGATCCGACCGTGCCTGCTGATCACCCCCGGGGCAGTGCGCGCGGGCACCTGGAGTCCGGTGCGGAGAAGGTAATTGTCAGCGCTCCGTTCAAGATCCGCGACAAGGCGAAAAAAATACCGCCCGACTGCGGGATGTTTGTTTACGGGATCAATCACACCGATTACGACCCGGCGCGGCATCAGATTATTTCTGCCGCTAGCTGCACCACCACCGGCCTGGCCCACATGATCAAGCCGCTGCTGGAAACGCGCGAAACGGCGGAAATTATCACCGCTTCCATGTCCACGGTGCATGCGGCCACCAATACTCAGAACATTCTGGATGCGGTTCCCTCTGCCGGTGCCTCCGATTTAAGGAAAAACCGGTCGGTGATGAACAACATCATTTTAAGCACTACCGGCGCCGCCTTTGCCCTTGAAGAGATCATCCCGGAGATCAAGGGCATCGGCCTGATGGCCGATTCGGTCCGCATCCCAACCACTACCACTTCCCTGATCATCCTCAATGTCACCTTTAACACGAAACTGGACGAAAACGGGGCACCGCTGCTAAGCGCCGCATTGATCAACGAGATCTATAAGAAAGCGGCGGAGGGGCCGCAAAAGGGGATGCTAGTTTTCAGCGATAAGCAAAATGTCTCCTCCGACCTGATCGGTTACCGCGCCGCCATCGTGATCGAGGGCTGCGAAACCCATACGCGGACCGGTTTTATCCCGCTTACTGCCGAAACCCTGCGCGGCTGCGGGATCGAGACGCCCGGAAGCATCAATATTCCGGTAACCCACGCCAAGATTTTCGGCTGGTATGATAACGAGCTCGGCAGCTACGTAAATTTTCTGGGCAAACTGACGGTGTATATCGATAAAAATATGCCGTGAGGCTTCTGGCCAAAGGCTATTGGCAATGGGCAGTGATGTCAGGGGGCATGCCTGGCAGGGAAAGTCCTGGACCTGGCCGATTTGGAAACCGTGCATAAAAAACAGCTCCGTTGCAAAAGACTTAAATAGCTTAAGCATTGTAAAGGAGGATCTGCTCAATTGGCTAAACCCTTAAGTCAAAAGGAACGGATGCTGTTGGAAGATCAGAAGTCCCACGAGGAGATTTGCATTAAGAAGTATAGCAATTATGCCCAGCAGGCGCAGGATCCGCAGTTAAAGCAGTTGTTCAACAGTTATGCCGCGCAGGAGCAAACCCATTACAATACCCTTAACCAGCTCCTGTCGGGGCAGCAGCCCAACATGGCGCAGCAGGGGCAGCAGCAACAGCAGCAGGCGGAGTTCCCCGCAGGCGGCTACCACGATGACGCGGCGCTGTGCAATGACATGCTGATGACCGAGAAGTATGTCTCCAATACCTATGATACCGCCATTTTTGAAATGACCGACGCTAATGTGCGCCAGGCGCTGAACCACATTCAAAAAGAAGAGCAGCAGCACGGTGAGGGCATCTTTAACTACATGCAGAGCAAGGGCATGTACCAGCCCCAATAGCGGATGCCGCATTCAAGGGGCGCTGCACAATAAGAGATCCTTCGGGCTTCGCCCTCAGGATGACAAGAAGGAATTCAGGATCAAATCGAGGGGCTGACCTTTTGGGCCAGCCCCTTAATTATTGGCAGGCAATCACGGTGATTGCTTTCG
>JAAYGO010000186.1 GCA_012727685.1 Bacillota bacterium
ATATCGTGCAAATCGCCGGCTACCGTCCCCAGCAGAATCGTGCCCACTTTGGCGCTGCTGGCGGAGCCCAGAACAGGCTTTAGAATCTCGAAAGCGCTGGTCATCAATTCGGCGGCAAAGATCAGATCGCCCACAAAGTATTCCTTTTTCTCAAAAAGGTCGCCTACCGCGGCCATGCCGCTCTGGCAGGCCTCGATCGCCTTTTGCGCCTCTTCCGGCGTAGGATTGGCGGCGACGAAATTATTCAACAGCTCCAGCACCTTTTCTTCGTCAAGCTCGGCCACTGCTGCTTTAAGAGCATTGAAGTCAAGCATTATCCTTAAACTCCTTTGCTGAGGTATTGATTAATTTCGTTTTGGACCAATTTGATTCTTTCGGTAAGCATTTAAAAATTTCCTGCAATGGCGGTCTCGCCCGAGCAAGGCTTCGGTAGCCATTAACGCGGTCATGATTTTTCTGTCCAGGGGATCCATGATCGCTGAATCCATGCCCGCGCTGACGGCAATGGTTAAAAAGTTTTGATTGATTACCTGGCGTAAAGGCATACCGAAAGAAATATTGCTTAGTCCTGAAGTTATTTTAATCGAAGGATATAACTCTTTTACCGCTTTTAAGGTTTCCAGGAACTTCATCATGGACTGGTTGTCGGCGGATAAAGCCATCACCATCGGATCAATATGCACTCTCTCGGGAGAGATGTTAAATTTTTCCGCTTTGTCCATGATTCTCTTCGTGATCTCCACTCTGGTCGCCACATCGGAGGGGATCCCATTATTGTCGCAGGTTAAGGCAATCACCTGCCACTCGGTACCCTCGATTAGGGGGAAAATGTAATAGCACTTGTTGTTCTCTTCTGAAACCGAATTGATGATCCCGGGAACTTTGGCATAACCGTATACCTTTTCGATTGTTTTGACATTCGGGCTGTCGATGCAGAGGGGCTTGTCTACAGCTTCCTGAACCAGCTCCATTAGCCAGGTCAGGGTCTCCGCTTCTTTTTCCGGTGCCGTGCCGGCGCAAACATCGATATAGTCGGCGCCCGCTTCCGCCTGCCGCACCGCCAGATCACGGATATAGTCTTCATCCCTTGCTTCAATCGCCTTTTTCACGCCGGGGATAGTCCCGTTAATCTTCTCGCCAATAATGATCATTGCCAGTCATCCTTTACCCAATAATTAATGAGCTTTAACCCATTCCCTGTTGGCCTCTTCCGCGGAGGTGAAATGATCAAAAGAATTCCAGCATTTCCGTTAGCGGAAAGCGTCCCGCAGTGTAACCCTGCAGGGTCCAGATCATATCAACAGCCCCGGTGCTGACATCATCGATGGCGGTCGTTCCGGTCGTAATCGAACAGCCGGGATGAACGGCAATATTGATCCGGCCGTTGCTTGCTTCCTTTATTTCTTCAACAAAAGGCAGAATAATATCTACATGGTGATGGTGTGTAGCAGGAAAAGGATGGGCAAAGGTAAGCTCGATTACTTCGCCGGGCTCAGTCCCGGGCTCGGCGGTCTTTTGGGCACATCCAACCAGACTCAGTATCATTCCCAGCATGACTACAATGGCCCGTAGCCGATTGTCTCACCTCCCCCTGAAGCTTCTCTCCCCTTTGACACTATTGATCAAAACAAGTAAAATACCGGCAAAAAAGGAAGCTTGATTTTAAAATAAAAACGATTCTAAAACTTTATCTTTAACATAAACCATCTAAATCTATTTGTCAAATTAAAATGAACGATAGCATTAATCAGGTTTTCTGATAAATAATCGGCCTGGCGCATTGTTTAAAAACATTAATGTTAATACTCGATTAATCATAAGTTGAAATTAAATTGGCGTTTAGTGTAACCTAAAAGCGCAACGGCATCATTCTTGAAAGGAGGGCCGGTTGTGGAGATACATCAGCTTGAATACGTGGTTGCCGTAGCCAAGCATAAAAGTTTTACCCAGGCCGCCAGGGCGATCAACTCTTCGCAGTCATCTCTTTCTCAGCAAATCAACAAGCTGGAGAAGGAGTTGGGGATAAAAATTTTTGAGAGAACAACCCGGAGGGTAAATATCACCCCTGCAGGGGCCGAATTTATAAACCATGCTTTACGGATTCTTTCCGAAGTAAACCAGGCCCAGCGCACGGTCCAGGAATATCTCTCCACCAACCGCGGCCACATCAAAATAGGGCTGATTCCGGTTTCCAGCCACTATGGACTAACCGTACAGATCGCGGAATTCCAAAAAAACTATCCCCGCATTAAGCTGGATTTTATCGAATATGAATGCGAGAATCTGCAAAAAATGCTCCTTGACGGAAAAATTGACATCGGATTTTTCAGCGAAACCGAACCTGACCCCAGGATCAGGATGATCCGGCTATTAAACGATAAGCTCATCCTTGTCACCAACAATCTTCACCCCCTGGCCACGCAAGGGTCGGTTTCCCTTGCCGATTTGGCCAATGAAAAATTTATCATCCCCAGCCCCGAGTCGGGACTTTATGTTAACTTCTTGCAAGCCTGCCGCAATGCCGGATTCGAACCGAAAATTCTCTACCAGTGCACCCAGGTAGAGACAATCCTCGATTTTGTATGCCATGGCCTGGGTGTAACCCTCTTATCTACGGCAGTGGCCTCCCGCTATATGCACTACGATATTTCCATGGTCTCGATTGTACCAACGATTCGGCGCAGAATTAGTCTGGCTGTGCTCAAGGAAAATAAAATGTCACCGGCCTTAAACGTCTTTATTAAATTCTTTCAAAACAGAAAAAGACCTTAAAATTAAGCAACGCCAGCCTTTTCCTGCCGCGCAGATGCTCAGCTCTCCCCAGCCCAGCCCGCGATCGCAGGCCAGGTATGCTCGTTCACATCCTGCGCAGCATATGACAGCCGCCGGTAGCCCAGCGGCACCTTTGCTTCCACAGATCTTTAAAGGTATTGGGGATTTGAATGTAGGCCACCGCCTCCGGGGCAAACCAGATTTCGTACGCCGCCCGGTGCAGCTTCCAGGTAATATCGATATCTTCGGTAGCCGTGCATACAGAGAAACCGCCGGCCTTTTGCAGGGCCAAGCGGTTATAAGCGGTGGCGCAACCCGAAACGGTAAAGAGGCGGCCGTAGCTGGCCGCGTTTAATCAAACCAATAATCGAAGCAAATTCGGCTGCCTGCAGATGACCCCAAAAACCGGTGCGGCGCAAGGGGACCGGGTTGGCGGTTACCGCCCCGAGGCGGGGATGGCTTAAAAAGGGGAGCACCAGCTTGCGTAAGGCTTCCCTGGCCAAAATGGTGTCCACATCGATAATCACCACAATTCCGGTCGTTACGGCCAACTCCAGAAGCACAAGGCGCTATCCGCGGCTGAAATATTCGTAAAATCAAGAAAGGCCTCACTCCAGGTTAAAAGAGAGGCATCGCGGGGAAGGCTTTTTAAGCGGCGCCTGTTACGGCTAAAATAGCAACGGCGGTTATGCATTGACCAGGCAAAAACCCCTAATCCCAGCAAGATTGCCCAGGCAATGATTAAAACAGACACGGGCCCGCTGTTACTCAATTCCGGCCATGGGGAAGATACAATGATACCGAAACGGAGCAACAGCCATGCAATCGTCGAAGCTGCGACTTGTAGAAAGAATGCCAGGATCACGATCCAGGCCAGGGCGGTGGCCATGCTTAAAAACAACGATAATCACATCGTTAGACCTCCCGCTCAATATCAAATTGGAGTCAATAAATACGCCCTTTAATCTATATGCAATGCAATGTCTGGATAATTACTCTTTTTCATCGGGATAGACGGCCATGCCTCCGCCAGCGGGGCGCCAGCAGAAGGATGAAAATGGTGCCGCTCTCAATCCCCTCTCCCCCCTTTCAGGGGAAAGGGGCAGGGTGAGGGGGTAAATCCGGCA
>JAAYGO010000132.1 GCA_012727685.1 Bacillota bacterium
CCTTTTGGCGAACAACTGTTTCATTTTTCCCTGTTCTATGATATAATGTAAAAAATAAACCGGGGTGAGGAAAAATATGGAACCTCTGAATCACCGGGAAAAGCAGGTCCTTGATTTCATCAAGAAAGAGGTCGCACGCTGCAATTATCCGCCTTCGGTGCGGGAGATATGCAGAGCGCTGGCCATACCTTCCACCTCCACCGTGCACGCTTGCCTGGCATCGCTTGAACGCAAAGGTTACATCCGTCGCGATGCTACCAAGCCGCGGGCCATCGAGCTCCTCGAGCAGTTAGGCACAGTGCTGAGCAAGCGCTGTTTTTTTGCGCCGCTGGTGGGCCGGATTACGGCGGGGCAGCCGGTTTTAGCCGAAGAGAACCTGGAAGGCTACTTTCCGCTCCCGGCGGAGATCGCCCCCGGTGGCAGTTGTTTTGTCTTGCGGGTGGAAGGTGACAGCATGATCGGCGCCGGGATTTTCGATGGGGATTATGTAATCGTCAGGCAGCAGCAAACTGCCGAAAACGGCGATATCGTCGCCGCCCTGCTGGGAGATGAGGCCACGGTAAAGCGCTTTTACCGTGAAAACGGGACGATCCGGTTGCAGCCGGAGAACGAGAACTATGAGCCGATCATCAGCCGCGAGGTGCAGATATTGGGCAAGGTTGTCGGCCTCTTTCGTAGATTTTAAGGGCCGTCTCCGCTCTCGAGGGCCAGGGCGGCTTGGCCGGTCGCCCAGAGGGCGTGCGGCAGGGTGAGAGCGCCTTGCAGAAATACGGCGTACGGTTCCCGCAGCGGCGCATCGGCGCTGAGCTCTGCCGAAGCTCCTTGATGGAAGGTCCCGGCAGCCATGATCACCGGATCTCGATACCCGGGCAGATCACCCGGGACGGGGGTGACGTGCGACTCTACCGGAGATGCAGCCTGAATGGCGCGGCAGAAGCGCTCCACTCGCTCCGCGCTTTTTAAGATGATCACCTGCACAATATCGCCGCGCGGCTCATTATAGCGCGGCCGGACCTCGTAACCGAGCAGTTCAAAGAAAGCCGCGGCAAAAATGGCGTTTTTCAAGGCGTTGGAGACCAGATTCGGAGCCATGAAGATCCCCTGGAAAAGGCTCCGCTTGCCGCTAGTGGCTCCCAAATTGCCGTAAAGGCCGGGTGCGGTCAGGCGTGCGGCGATTTGATGGATTAGCTCTTTCCGCCCCGCCATGTATCCACCTCCGGGCGCCAGGCCGCCGCCGGGATTTTTGATCAGCGAGCCAACCACCAGGTCCGCCCCCAGCGCCGCCGGTTCTCGATCACTTACAAACTCCCCGTAACAGTTGTCAACCACGATCCAGGCCTGCGGGTAGAGGCGCCGCGCCTGGGCGATCAGCTCCGCCAGCTCTTTTTCGGTCAGGGCGGTGCGGTCAAGGGAATACCCCGCCGAACGCTGGATATAGGCGACCTTTGGCCGCAGGGTGGAATCCAACGACTGCGGGTCTATGCGCCCCTCAGCATTGGGGTGGTGAAAGCGATAATTGATGCCCCACTCGTGCAGGCTGCCCGCCTCGCTGCCCAGGCTGCCGATGACCGCCTGGAGCGTGTCGTACGGCTCCCCGGTGAGGCAGTATAATAGATCGCCGGGACGGAGCAGGCCAAAGAGGGCCACCGTCAGGGCATGGGTCCCGGAAACGATCTGCGTGCGCACCAGGGCGGCCTCGCTCTGGAAAGCATCCGCAAAGACCGCTTCCAGCTTCTCGCGACCCCGGTCGTGATAACCATAGCCGCTGCTGTCCTGGAAATCTTCTTCGCCGAGGCGCACCTTTTGAAACGCTTCCAGGATGCGCCTTTGATTGGCGAAAGCAATGCTGTCTACCGCCGCCCACTCTGATTCGACCAGCCGCAGCGCCGCGGCGGCCGCTTTTTCCAGCTTCTCCGGCAACTGCAACTGTTTGATCCATTTGTGTTCAGGCATAATCGCAATCTCTTTCTCTTTCTAAATTCTTATTTTCAAGGTCGCTCTGCTCTCCGCTTTCGGGTTTTTCCAGGTAGGGGATCAGCCTGGCAGCCATGGCCGGTTCAACCAGCGCGTCGACAGCCTGGTATGCGGGCTGGTAATCAACGCGGAGCACTTTGCCAAACCGCTGCATCTGCTCGATCAAGGCGGTCTGGCTGTAGGGCAGGTATACTTTAATCCGTTCAAGCCCCTCTTCCAGGCGGGAGGCTATGGCATTTCGCAGCGTCTCCAGGCCGGCGCCGCTTCGGGCGGATATGAATAAGGCTCCGGGGTGCTGCCGCTGCAGCGCGTTTAAGAAATTGCTGTCATTGCAGCAGTCAATTTTATTAAAGGCCACCAGTTCCCGCAGGTAATAGTGCGGTTCGATGCGCTGCAACTGCTCCCGGACCGCGTCCATCTGTCTCAGGCAGTGGGGGCGGCTTAAATCTACCACGTGCAGCAGCAGATCTGCGGCGTTAATCTCCTCCAGCGTGGCCCGAAAGGCCGTCTCCAGCGTTTTGGGCAGTTTTTCGATGAAGCCGACCGTATCGGCCAGAAGCACTGCCCGCCCGCCCGGCAGGACGGCGCGGCGCACCGTCGGATCCAGAGTGGCAAACAACTGATCAGCGGTGTAGAGTTCAGCCCCGGTGAGGGCGTTCAACAAGGTGGATTTACCCGCGTTGGTATAACCGACCAGGCTGATCAGCGGAATCTTGTTTCGCTGCCTGCGCTGCCGGTGCAGCGAGCGATGGCGCCTGATGGCCTTGATTTCGTTCTTGAGCTCCCCGATCCGGCGGCGGATCACCCGGCGATCAGATTCCAGTTGGGTTTCACCCGGCCCCCTGGTGCCGATGCCGCCGCCCAGGCGCGAAAGCTGCTGCCCGGCACCGATGAGGTGCAGCAGCGAATACTGGAGCCGGGCCAGTTCCACTTGCAATTTTCCTTCCCGGGAGCGCGCCCGGCTGGCGAAAATATCGAGGATCAGGGTGGTGCGATCCATTATTTTCAGCCCCGTTAATCGTTCCAGGTTGCGCACCTGGGATGCAGAGAGTTCATCGTTAAAGATGGCCAGCCCGGCTTCGTAATCCCGTGCCGTGGCAGCCAGTTCCCGGGCTTTTCCTTCACCGATATAGAAAGCCGGATCCGGGGCAGCCCGCCGTTGCGAGAGCACCGCCGCCACCGCAATGCCGGCCGTTTGTGCCAGCAGCGCCAGCTCTTCCAGGGAGCTCTCATCCGCCTCCCGAAAATCCGGACGTTCCAGGCCGACTAAAATTGCCGTTTCTTTTTGAGCTACTTTGATAACACTCCTTTGTAAAAAGTTAAATGTCCATCAAAATCATACCACAAGGGCAAATTCAGTTCAAAGCGAGGGTTTTTACGCTGAATTGGTAGGGTCAAGCCCCTCAAATAGATTGGTAAACTTTTTATGAAGCTGTTTCTGTTCGATCAACCGGGCCAGGCCGGCCCGGGCTTTGCTTAAGAAAGCGGGATCTTCCAGCAGGTTCATCTCTGCCAGGTTCTCTTCCAGGACGTGTCCGGGCAGGAGTGTCTCTATTTTTCCGGCCAGCTCCTCCCCCACGCTGCCGGAGGGGCGGAATGGAAGGTTGAAGAGCCCGGCAAGCTTGCCCTTGAGCCCCCGGTGGCCGAGCTGTTGAGGGGCGAAAACCTGCCAGCGCCCCCCGGAATAGCGGGCGGCGTAAAAGGGGACCACAAGGTGCGCATCGCACTGCGATGCGGGAAGATTGATAGCCAGCGCCGCTATCTTTTGTTGTTGCTCGCCGTAGCGCTTCAGGCGCATCTCCACCCCCTTTTCCAGGCCCGCCAGGGTGGTGTCCAGGCGCTTCAGGCGCTGTTCAAAGGCAGCCAGGCGTTTTTCCACTTCACTCTTTAAGCTGTCAATCTGCTCTTCCTGGCTCGCGGCATATTTTTCTGCCGCTTCATTGAGCCGCGCCAGCTCCTCGGCCAGTTTTTTATCGATGGCCGCAATCCGCTCTTCCTCTTCTTTAATCTTCTCCCGCCAGTAGGCTTCGCCGCTTTCCTTGAAAGCGGTGTGAAAGCGCTCCAGTTCCGATTGCAGCATCGTCTTCTGGTTGAGATGCTCCTGCCGCGCCTCCTCCTGTAAAGCCGCGATCTCTGCTTTCCGGGCGGCCACGGCGGCCTTAACCTGTTGTTCAAGCTCCGCCAGTGACCGGTCAGCGGCAGCCCGGGTCTCGGCTGCATGGCTGTTGATTTTCGCCGCCAGCCTATCCCGCAGGGTAAAAAACCTGTGTTTCAGTTCAGCCCAGGCTGCGGCTGCGCCGGCGTATCCCTCCATCCTTTCCCGCAGCGCTGCCGCCACCTCCGCTGCGCTGGCGGCAGTTTCGAAAGCGGCAGGCATGATCTCCTCTGTCCCTTCTTTTAACAGGGAGCGGGCCTGGCCGGGTGCGGTGATCAGTCCGGGCAGCGCCAGCAGATCCGCTTTATAATCAGCGGCCTCCCGGGTCACTTTCTGGCAAAGAGCAATAAAATCATCTTCGCTTAGATTTTCGTCCACTTCTACCGGCGGACCGGCGGGCGGAAGATCAAATTTGAGCGAACCGGTCAGCAGCCCCTGGGGATCCACGATCAGGCAACTGCCGCTCTCCGCCCCCTTTTCCCAGGATACGGTCTGCAGGGTGAGCGTAAAACACCCCAGGAGCTCAATGTTTTCATACTTCCGCTTGCCGGGAAACCCCTTGCGCTTTCGGCCGCCCATGGCCAGAGCCAGGGCGGCGGCAGCCTCGATCTCCGCCGACGGGGGAACAATATCGGTAACAAACGGCATTGTCAAACACCTCCACCATATTTTCATTATTTCGACATGAGCACATGTATAGCCTTCCTAAAACGGGATCAAAGTTAACGGCCGGCGCAAAACTTTTATATTTTCACGGACAGATTACTTTTTAGCGGCCAGCCTGGCGTAGCGGTATTGGTAATTCAGGCGCATTAAAATGGAATCCAAGGGGTTGAGCGGCTTTACCTTGCCCCAAAAGGCGGTGGCAATGGCTGCTTTGCATCCTTTTTCCAGAACCATCACTGCAGCGGCGGCATCATCCTTCGTAGGGCCGGTGCAGAGGGCGCCGCGATCTTTGATTAAGACCGCGTTGCGGCCTTTCAGCTTGCGGGCGATCTTTACCGCTGCCGTCTTGATCCGATCAATTTCCACCGTCTCAACGCTGGTGCCAAGCATTTGGGCAAAATCATCGAGGAGCGGTAACAGCTTTTGACCGGTCCGGGAGATGGTATGAATATCGGGGGCGGCCGTATGTATGACCGCATTGCATTTTGAGCAACACTTATAAATCTGGCGGTGTATTTCCGCCTCCGCCGGTATCCCTTCCGCTTCCCATCTTTTTTCCGCAGATCCAGCCAGGCTGAGCCTGAAGACGCTGGAGCTGCCGGGGGGGAAACCATTCCCGGCAGCGCCGGGATAGAGAATAAAATGATCGCCGTCTCTTTCGCTGCTGAAAAGGGGTTCGGGGTTATCGGCTGCGGCCGGGGCGGCCACGCGGGCAAGTTGCAGCAGGTAGAGCTCCCTTAATTCGTTCATTTCAACAGTTTCTCTTCCACTGACCGCCAGGTAGCGCCGTGCCATGTAATAGGCGCAGGCCTCTTCCAGGGCGAAGGCCACGGTGAAAGCCTCCGCCTCGTCACGGCCGAAGCAGAGGGCGCCGTGATTGGCCAGGAGAAACGCTTTCCCTGATGACCGCTCCAGCGCTGCGATAATGTTATTTTTCAGTTTTTTTGATCCGGGCAGGCCGTAGGCGGCGCAGGCAATTATATCGCCGATGACCGGGACCAGAGCGTGCGGGGTGTCAAGGTCCTGGCCCAGGACACTGGCGATGGAAGCGTTGACCTGGTGGGTGTGAATGATAAAGTTAATATCCCGGCGGCGGCTATACACGGCGGCATGAATTCCCTTTTCCGATGAGGGCTTAATCTCGCCTTCGTAGCTGCCGTCGGCTATATTGACGACCACGATATCGGCGGCGGTCAAATTATGGTAGAGGCGGCCGCTGGGGGTGATGGCGAATTGCCTGCCGTTGATGCGGCAACTGACATTCCCCCATGTCCGGGCGATCAACCCTGAAGCAGCCAGCTCTCTTCCGGCGCGGACAACGCTCCCCTTAATCTCGTGTAGATCCATGCTCCATTACACCTCATCCGGACAAGCAAAGTAGACAATAAAAATGGAACCAGAAAAAATCTGTGATATTTTAGATCAGATCCCATTTTTGCTTTGTCCGGGTATGATTATACTAGAAGCTTAAGAGCGTCGTAAAGGGGAGCAGAAGCAGAGCCATTTGCGTTGTAACAAAAATCATTTAAACGAAACAAGATATTTCTTAACTCTGCTGAAGCAGCAGCAAATAAGAACGGGTCTTTAACGTTAAATCGACCATAGACCTTACAAGTATTACCA
>JAAYGO010000164.1 GCA_012727685.1 Bacillota bacterium
CAACTGGGTGTAGGTATCCTTATCGTTAAGGCCGATATAAAGGGTATACTTAACCCCCTCCTGCCCGGAATCCGGGTTGGCCATACAGCCGCCTAGAATCAAGCACGATAATAAAAGGGCGATCAGGATCGCCGGCAGTAGTTTGTTGCGCAAGGTCAACTATTCCCCCTTACATTTAAATATCCATTATTCGAACTTTCCGTCTCTGCAGATTAAAATGGGCAGCTTCGCCACATCCACCACCAGGGCGCCGCCCTTTTCAAAAGCAATGTGCCGCCCCACGCCCCGGTAGCCTTCCTGGTCATGCAGCGCCTCCGCGATGGCCGCTGGCTCGTTTGTCCCCAGCTTTACCGCAGTATCGGCGATCAGACGCAGTATATCGTAGCCCTGCACCGCCCAGATATCCGCTTCCCGGCCATATTTGCTCCGGTAGCGCTCCTTGAAGTCTTCCAGCGCCTCGCCCGGTTCAATGATCAGGGTGGAGGGAACCGCCATTCCTTCGGCGATCTCCTTATTCACGGCCAGGGCGTTGGCCCGGTTAAAGATCGGCTCGCCGAGCACGGGGAGCTCCTGATCCCGGTTGCGGATCGTGCGCAGCACCGCAAAGGCTTCGTCCAGCCCGTACTGGGCGATGACCACGCAATCAACGCCAAGGGCCTGCCAGCGGCTGTAAATGGCGTCAAATACGCTTTCGGAAGGGATGGAAGAAATATAATCCACTACCCTGGCGTTACTATTCTGGAGGGCCAGTTCAAAGGCGGTCACCAGCTCTTCCTGGGATTGAAGCCCGTTGTAGTAGACCGCGATGCGCCGGTAGCCCTTTTCCACTGCGTAGGCGGCCATCGCCTTGCCCAGGTCGGAAAAGGCGGGGACGCCGCAAAAGAGGTAAGGGTTGTCCCCGGTAAAAAGGCTGTCATAGGCACCATAGGGAAAGAGCGCCACCTTGCCGCTCTCCGCCAGTATGCCGGCGGTGGTCTTGGAGACGTCAAAATTCTGCAGGTTCAGGACAGCCGTCACCGCCGGATCCCGCGCCAGCCCGGTGGCCATCTCCACTCCCTTTTCATAGAGGGCACCGTCGTCGATTAGCTCTGTCTTAACGGTAAATCCCGTCGCGGCGTAAGCGGCATTGGCCTCCTCTACGGCGAGGTTTGCACCGTTGTAAAAGGAGCCGTCAGCCAGCAGCCAGGCTGCGTCGGCCAGGATCGGGATATAGATTTCCGTGTCCGCCGCTTTCTCTGCCGGCCCGCAACCTGCAGGGATAAGCCAAAGGGACAATAACAATAGCCATAGCCATAACAGGGCTCCAGTCTTTCGCATCTCCTACCCCCTCCCGGGCAATTTGCAAAAATCAAAAATCATGGCTCTCGATCAGGTGATCTGCCTGGCCGCCAATTCATAGAAGAGGCCTTTCCTGGCCATCAACTCCTCGTAGCTGCCCTCCTCGACGATGCGGCCCCCGTCCATGACCAGAATGCGGTCACACTCCTTCACGGTGGAAAGCCGGTGGGCAATCACCACCCGCGTACAGCCCAGCGAGGCAAGGCTGGTGGCCACATGCTTCTGCGTGATATTGTCGAGGGCTGACGTGGCCTCGTCAAAGAGGATGATCTTTGGCTTTGAAACAAGGGCCCGCGCGATGAGGATTCTCTGTTTTTGGCCGCCCGAGATGCCGCCGCTGCCCTCACTGATCAAGGTGTGCATCCCCATGGGCATGGCCTTAATGTCCTCTTCCAGCCCGGCCAGGCGCGCCGCCTCCCACGCCTGCTCAAGGGTGCTCCACGGCGCGGTGATGATGATATTGGAAAAGATATCGCCGGAAAAGAGCTTGCCGTCCTGCAGATCCACGCCGATGCATTGCCGCACGCTGCGCAAGTCAAGGGTTTCCAGGTCGTAGCCGTCATAATAGACGGCGCCGGACTCCGGTTTTTCAAAGCCCAGCAGGATGCGCATCAGGGTGGATTTGCCGCAGCCGGATCTGCCCACTATGGCCACATACTCCCCCGGCTCTATGCGCAGGCTGATATTGTTCAAGACGATGGGACCGTCCTTTGTATAGCGAAAAGTCACATTAGAGACTTCGATCCTGCCGGAAAGGGAAACGACCTGTTTTTTCCCGGCACCGGTTTCCGGCACCGCCTCAAAGATGGGCTGCACCAGCTTGAAAAGGGGCTTCACATTGGCCATGGTCATGGCCGCCCCCGCCAGGGAGAGTATGGCGCCGCTAACGGCCCCGTAAGCCAGGTTAAAGGCAATATAATCGGAAGGGGCCACTTTGAAGGTGGCGGCAAAATAGTAGAGGACCAGCGTGCCGCCAAGGGTCAGCGCTCCCAGGATGGCGCCGTGCAGGCGCAGCACCATGGGCGGCGAGTAGGTTAATTTGCCGATTTCCCTGTACTCCGAAGCCCATCTGGCGAAGGCCCGTTTTTCGGCTCCGGCCAGTTTGATCTTCTGGATCCCCCCCAGCAGGCCAAAAACAAAGCCGTCCATTTTCGCCGCCAGCTTCATGCGCTTCTGGAATAGCTGCTGCTGCACCAGCCCAATCGCTACGGTAAAGGCGAGCATGCATAAAATAACCAGCAGCCCCGGTAAAACCAGCGCAGGGGCCAGGCTGGCCATCTGAAAGATGTAGACAAAGGAAAAGAGGGCCGTTAATCCGCTGGTTAGCACTGTGTCCGAGAGCATGGAGCTTAAAGAATTGACGCTCATGGCACGGTTGGCGATCTCGCCGGCGGTATAATCTTTGAAAAAGGTCACCGGAAAGGCAAATAGCCTGGCCATGGCCGCATTTTGCACCGCAAGATTGATTTTATCGCGCAGGCGCATCAGCACCAGGCTGCGCGTCAGGCCGAAAAGGGAAGCGCCGATGGCCGCGCCGACCAGCAGGGCGGCCACGGGAGGCAGCGCGCCTTTGGTTCCGCCGGGGATGATGCTGTCGAAGATCTGTTTATTCATGTACGGCGTGAACAGGCCGAGCAAGCTGACGAGAAGGCTGGCAGCAAGCACGAAGGCCACATCCGCAGCCGTGATGGAACGCAAAATAAAAATTACCAGGTCGAGCAGATTCAACTTTTTAGCCGGCAGGGCACGGTAAAAACAAAAGGCTTCGGTTTCCAGCCTCGAGGCGGTTTTGGCGTTTACCCTGACCCTTTTTCCGGTTTGGGGATCGTAAAAGAAATAGCCTGACAGTGCACCCGGCAATATGGCCACCACATCGCCGGATTTGGTCGTGCCAAGCAAGGGGCCTGCCGTCTCTTTCCACCACTCGCCTATCAGCTCCACCCGCCGCCGCATCACGCCGGAGGGCCGCAGCATATACTCGAGACGGGCATGCAGAGTGTCGACCTCCTCCGGCACCGGGGGAACCGCTACGCCCAGCGCGGCCAGGACCGATTCAATGGCCCCTTTGAACATGGCCTCCTTGTCTTTAACCGGTCTCTTTTTTTTCCCGGCACCCACAATGGAGACGAGGTCCCAAAAGGCATCGTCCATGGCTTTATGATCGCAGGCGATCCGTTTTTGCAATTGTGGATTGACAGGCAATTCCATCACCCTTGGCAAAGCCGTTTTCGGGAACCCGCACCGGGTCCCCATGATCATCACTGGCAATAGAGCTGTTAATTCTCGATCAGCGCCGCATATTTTCCCCTCATCTTGAGCAGTTCCTCATGCGTGCCCCGTTCCACAACCCTGCCGTTATCCAGCACGATAATCTCATCGCAATCGCGGATCGTGGAGAGGCGGTGGGCGATGATGATCAGCGTTATGCCCCTGGCTTTAATGGCCTCCATGACCAGCTTTTCGGTCTTGGTATCCAGCGCGCTGGTAGCCTCATCCAGGATCAGCACCGCCGGTTCTTGCGCCAGCGCCCTGGCAATTTCAAAGCGCTGCCGTTGGCCGCCGGAAAAATTCCTGCCCCTTTCTTTGATGACGTGGGCATATCCCCCTTCGCGGCCCATGATATCTTCGTGAATGCAGGCATCCTTGCAGGCCGCAATTACCGTGGACTCGTCGATGGTCGGATCCCACATGGTGATATTATTAAAAATGGTATCTTCAAAAAGAATAATATCCTGATCAACGACGGCCACGGAACCGGTGAAGATGGGGCGCGCAATTTCGTTCTTCGGCACCCCGTCAAAGAGGATCTCTCCGGACCACGGCTGGTAAAGTCCCGAAAGGAGCTTGGCCAAGGTCGATTTGCCGCTGCCTGAAGCGCCCACAAAGGCCACACTGCCGCCCGCCTTTACTTTCAGGGAAAAATCCTCGATCAACGGCCGGGCAAGGCGGTTGTAGCCAAAAACGATGTTCTTTACGGTAATCTCCCCTTTAAGCTTCCCGCTCTGCCCAGGCAGCAAGGCCGGCCCCGGCTGATCTTCATCCGCCACATCAGGAGTGTAGTTAAAAACATCTTCGATGCGCTCCATCTGGGAGCGCATTTCAATAAAGGACTGGCTTACCCCGACGAGCTCATTTACAGGAGTGAGAAAGGAGGCCAGGAAACCCTGAAAGGCCAGCAGCATCCCGATCGTAAATGCCCCGTCCAGGATCAGGTAAACGCCG
Source organism: Bacillota bacterium (assembly GCA_012727685.1). Taxonomy (GTDB): domain Bacteria; phylum Bacillota; class Dethiobacteria; order DTU022; family DTU022; genus JAAYGO01. The sequence continues at coordinate 4,561 of JAAYGO010000164.1, forward strand.
ATCATCAGGACGCAGATATTGGCCCCCTCCTGCAAGAGCGGCGGGATGATGCTGTAAAACTGGTTGGCCCGGTTAAAGGCAACCTGGGCATTGCTCTGCTTGGCAAAATAGCCGGCCCAGCGTTCAAAAAAGCTGTTTTCCGCCCCCGCTGCCTTGATCGTCTCAATCATCTCAAAGCCCGACATGGTGACCCCGGTCAGCTTGCCGCTGTCGCGCAGCATTACCCGGCTCAAGTTCACCCGCTTATGGGAAACCAGGCGCATGGCCAGCATATTGATCACTACGGTCACGATCCCGACCGCCGAGAGGATGACGCTGTATTTGAGCATGACCACGAGATAGAGGATGAGCAAAACCGTATTGAGAAAAACGGGAGCCAGCTTTCCGATGAGAGTAGAGGCTATGGTTTCATTGCTCGACTGCCGCGAGGCGATATCGCCGATAAAGCGCTGGGCGAAGAATTCCACGGGAAGGCGCAGCACATGCCACATGAAGGAGGCGTTGGCCTCGATGGCCAGCTTCCCCTCGATTTTTAGCCAGTAGATGCCCTGGATGGCGTTGACCAGGAACTGCAGGAGCAGGGTAATCGCCATGGCGGCAACAAACGGGAAGAGCCATTCCGGATTCTTGCCCGAGAGGATATGATCCATGAACACCCTCGAGAAAAGGGGCGTGATCATGCCAAAGGCCGCGATCAGGATGCCGGTAAGGATGACAAAAGCAAAGGCCGCGGCCGTCCCCTTAAGCCGCCTTCTGGCAAATTCCCAGACGCTTTTCGGCTTGCCGGAGGGGACAAAATCTTCGCCCTTTTCAAAGCAGAGCACGATCCCGGTAAAAGAGCGATCAAACTCCTCCAGCGTGACCTCCACCGTGCCGCGGGCCGGGTCGTTGATCACAGCCTTGTCCTTCTTAAAACCGTTTAAGACCACAAAGTGGTTGAAATTCCAATGAATGATGGCCGGCAGAGGTGCCTGGCGCAAGGCATCGGGCTCCATCCGGTAGCCCTGCGCTTTCAAGCCGTAGGCCCTGGCGGCGATCAATACATTTCTGGCATTGCTGCCGTCCCGGGATACGCCGCAATCGGCACGAATCTGTTCCAGGGGGATCCATTTTCCATGGTAGGCCAGCACCATGCAGAGAGCCGCCGCCCCGCATTCGAGGGCTTCCATCTGCATGATCACCGGAACTTTGGCTACTTTAGGCTTAGGCATGTCCGCATCACCATTTCAGGAAAACCATTCAGTCGATCCGTTACTGATCCATGGCGCTCATTGATTTAAAATTTAGAAGATCAATTCATACGGCTTATAATTTCTGGTCACAATCTGCAGGTTGCAATAGGTGCCGATGGAAAGGGCCAGGCTCTCACCCTTTTTACTGGACCACTTGATCTTGTTTTGCGAGCCGGGATCAATGGTCAGCGTTACCCTGACCTCAACGCTGTTTTCGGGCGGCAGCAACTCCTGCGCATACTGCATGCTCCCCACAGCGGCAAGGACATCGCTCTGCGAAACCGGATAGCTGCCGATGCTGGTGATATGCCCGTACATAAAACCATACTCTTCGCGCGGTGCAAAATCGGGGGAAACCTGGACCTCCATCCCTTCCCGAAGCTTCCGCGCCGTGGAGACCGGGACATAGCAGACAATCTGCTTATCATCAGCATACTTTTCCAGCTTGACAATGGTAGCGACAACCTCGCTGGAGGACACCGTTTCATTGGCCGCCCGGGCGGAGACGACAATGCCGGAAACGGGGGCCACAATTAATGACAATCGCTCATATTCGCTCCTCAGCGCGGCGATTTGCCCTTCATCGGGATCAGGGCTGTTTTTCAGTTCATTAATCCGCCTGATCAGCTCTTCCTGGGGAATCACGGCAATAATCTGCCCGATTTGCACAAAATCGCCCGCCTTGACACGCATATTGTTGATCCGCCCGCCGGCCGGTGGAATAACCGAAGTGACACCGTGTTGGGGGAAAATAATCCCTTTAGCCCTTACGGTATCGGGAATATTGCCGTAAATAGCCCAAAAACCGACCGCAATCATCAGGGCCAGGCAGGCAAAAAGCACGCTCCAAACCCCGGGATGGGTAATTTTGATATATTCGTTCAATCTTTCCGGTGAGGCTATTCTTTCCAGGGAAGATTTCCGGAATAGGCTGTTTTCCATCTTGCATGCCTCCTAAAAGCCTTGAGAAAACTCTTGGGGAATCAAACGAATTCATTTACTTTTAACATGCTGGCAAGCTTGTTCATAATTTCTCTATATTCCCCTTTAATTCCTCCAATTCCTCCTCTTTTCACTAAGCCGGCGGTTACCTATACTCCCGGGGTCCCCATGCCCGGTTTCACCGGCGCCGCATGTTTTTCAGCTCGTTTAAGATGGACATGATTTCACCGGCCGACATGGGCTTATAAAAATAATAGCCCTGCACTTTATCGCAGGCACTATCGCGCAAGTAGATAAACTGCTCCTCCGTTTCGACCCCTTCAGCCACGACTTCAACACCAAGATTTTTCGCGATCTGAATAATGCTTTTGATAATGGCTCGATCTTTATTGGACCGGGAAGAGATGCCGCGCACAAACTCCGTACCGATTTTGATTAAGTCGATGGGGAATACTTGAAGCCGGCTTAAGGAGGAGTGACCGGTGCCAAAATCGTCGATGGCGATTGAAGCCCCGCGCTTTTTGATCTCCTGCAGCCGCTCCAAGAGGAAAGGCTCTTCTTTAAAAGCAGAGCTTTCGGTGATCTCGATCTGGATATTTTTAGCGTCCGTACTGGTAGCCTTTAAAATCGCATTGATATCATCGGCAATGCCCGGATCTTTTAACTGGAGCAGAGAGAGGTTGATGGCGATGCTGAGCTCTTTATGAAAATAGTCCTGGAACAGCTTGAGCTGCTCGCATGCGGTCCTGATCACCCACAGCCCGATCGGTTTGATCAGTCCTGTCTGTTCGGCGAGGGGGATAAAATCTTTCGGGGGGATCTGCCCGTATTCCTCATTGTTCCAGCGCAAAAGCACTTCAAAGCCGCAAATTTCAAGTGTCTCTACTTTGACCAGGGGCTGGTATTGCAGCGATAGTTCATTTTTATCAAGGGCCCTGTACAAGCTGTTTGTTAATTTCAGTTTTTTGATGATATCTTCTTTGATCTCCGCAGTACAAAAAACGCATTGATTCTTACCCTTGCTCTTTGCCGAATACATGGCGATATCAGCATTCCTGATTAAAGTTTCGGGATCTTCGCCATCAATCGGGTAGATGGCCACACCGATACTGGCTGAAATAAAATATTCCACATCCTGAACGGTAATCGGCTCCTTTAAAACATTCTTAATTCTCTTAACTGTTTTGGAAATGTCTTCCAATCTTTTAACATTTGAAACTTTGATTAAAAATTCATCTCCCCCAAATCTCGCCATCGTATCCTCTTCCCTTAAACAGGAAGAGATCAGTTGCGCCGCCTGCCAGAGGACCAGATCGCCGGTGACATGCCCCGCCAGATCATTGACCGACTTAAAAGAGTCAAAATCAACGAACAGGACGCCGACCATAGTGGCATTTCTTCTGGCCATCAGGATAGAGTGGTTTAGATGCTCCATGAAAAGCTCTCGATTCGGAAGCCCGGTCAAAGAATCATAATAAGCCATTTTATATAATTTCTGCTCAGATTCTTCAAGGCTGTTTCTTTGACTATTGATTCTCTCAATATATTCGGCTGTTTTATCTTTATAGAGTTTTATTAACGTCGTGATCATCATTACGCCTGCATAGGAAAATAAAGCCGGCAATGGTGCCGGGCTCATGCTTCTAATTATGATCACAAAGGCATGGATTAAATTGGTGGCATTCATTAAGAGAGAAGCCACATATCCCGGTTTGTTTTCCTTTAGGACCAGCCAAATTGAAATTAACATCTGTATTTGAAGGAGTACTCCTCTAATCGTAGACTCCTCCATGTAAAGGGATCCCGCGATTTCGCTTTCCGGCAAAAAGAGGAATTGATAAAAGGAGATAATCACATAAAGGGTCACGCCGGCAATGATATTGACATAGCTGCTGCTACGGTGCAGTTCATCGATTTTAAAGCTATCTTTTTTGAGGGTATGGTAGACGGCGAGGATGGGGACCAGCATAATGGCCGGTGCCATTTGCGGCAGGATTGGATACATGCTGCTCAACAGCACATCGGTAAATGAAGCAAGAATTAATGCGGCGATAATGGCCAGTAAAATGTTGCGCGATTGCTTTTTAATATTAAGATCCCTAGCCTTTTTACCCCAGCGCCACAAGAGCAATAAACCGGCAACCGTATAAGCGATATAGTAGGCATAAAAGAACCAGTCCCAGGCGTTGTTTTCGGCTACATTGACCCACCCATATTGTGTGTAATGAAGCTGATAGGGAAAGGGGTTAAAATCATTGGGAATGGCAAAAGCGAAGACAGTAATGGCCGCGGGCAGATAGAGTAAAGGATAAAACCACCACTTTTTAAGCGGCGCCCGGCTGCCGGTAATAATCAAGATGAAGTGCAGCAAAACGGCGTAGGCTGTCCCCCAGCCGAGGGCTGAAAAGCGGCGCCACATTTCGCATGTGGCAGCGTCAGGGGCATTGGTGGCCAGCGCCAGCCCCGCCGACCAGAAATTGAGCGCCATGATCAGCGCAAAAAACCCCCGGTTAGCGGGAGCCTGATGATTTTTTTGCAGCACCAGGATCCCGCAGGCCAGCATGACAACGCATACAGAAACAAACAAGATCGAAAACAGCGATGAAAGAAGCATCTCCCCACTCCTGTCGCTCATAAACCTGGCGGGCTTACCGCCTAAAGGCCCGGGACACAATCATTGAAGCAGTACATGGTGATGCTATTCCTTGCTTGATCCTCTATGCCCGATTCTGGAAAGCCGTGTTCTTTGCTTGTAAAATACAGGGCGGCAGATCTAGACGGCTATAATAGATAATTATAACATGAAAATGTTGTATTTTGTTGAATTTTAGTTAAAGTGCCTAAAACATAAAATTTGTACCCGGTTTAAACGGAGGCGGCGCAAACGAAATCTGCGCCCACATGCGGAGTGGATGCGGAGATATGATCGCAAGCAGGCCTGGAAGCTTTCCAGGCCTGCTGATCAGTGCCGGCTGCAAGCAGATTAGAAGGTCAGTGGGGAGAGGAAATCCGGCATGCCGGTTTTCAGGGCAAGCCGGAAGGGAAGCCAGCCCCCTAAACAAATAAAAGATAGGCGGCGATGGCCAATAGCGTGCTGAGGAGGGTTCCAAGAAGGTAATATTCTGCAAACTGCTTCTCCTCGGCTATTTTCTTATACCGGGCCACGGATTTGGCAGTCAGGACAAGGCCGATGGCGGAATACTGTGCCACGCTGAGCAGCAGTATGATCGTAAATCTCTCCACCGTGCCGATAAAAGCGCCGGTCCGGTTTGCATGATTCGCCTCTTCGGCCGGTTTATATTGCGCAACCAGTTGTTTAATCGTGATATTGGCTGGTTTATGTACCGCCAGGATCAATCCAATCCATCCGAGCATAGCGCCGGGATTTTCCGTGATGGCAGCCAAATAATTGCCGATTGAAGGCAGCAAGTTGAAATCAAACCCGAGATAAACAAACAGCGAGGCCACGGTGAACATGGTTCCAAGGTGTATGATCTGGTCCGCAATATAGGTTGCCGCGTTCTGCGCTTTTCCCCTTGCCCAAAGGAATTTTATGCTGTCCACCACAAAATGTAAAACAGCTAGAGCACTGGCAGAAAGCAGCACCGGAATCGACCAGAAAGGAATTGCACAGGCAAAAGAGATGAGAAAATAGATGAGGCCGTGCAGCAGCACATAGCAATATCCGTTTCGTTTCTTTTCTGAAAGTTTATCGCTTTGGAAATAAAAATCCCCTAAAAGATGAATGGTCAGAAAAAAGCCGAACAGCAGCTTAAACATTTTCTACTCCTTTATCTCAGACAAGATTTCGGAAACAACGAGCAGCGCCTTTTGATAGGTATAAAAATTGGCATTGGCCAGAGCTCTTTGCACACTTGACTGGTGGATGCCGAGCTTCTGCGCCGCATCGCTTTGGATTTCACGGTAATCGAGATAAGCGTTAATCACTTCCCGCTGTCTCCCGGTCCAGCGGGCTTTTAAAGCCGTGCACAGGGCAAAAATTGTGTTGAGGAGCTCGGACAAAGCGGCATGCTCTTCGATGGCTATTTTTATATTTTGCTTCGCTTCCTTATTTCTTTTCTCCGCCGTTTTCAGTTCATCGATCATCTTGCGGGCATAATAATAAGCCGGTCCATCCGCCCCCAGGGGGAAATGGCGATCAATGGCCGTGGTAATTCTGCCGACGCCGATCCCAAAGCGCATCATGACGGGGTGCATTTCCCGTTCAATCTTATCGACGATGGCCAGGGCGTGGCCCCCTGCCTCAAGCAGCCCTTGAAATTCATCGCCGAGCGTCAGCATAAACCTGGAGGCCAGGTCTCCGGAATATTTTTTGTTAATCCCGGACAACACTGCACCCAGCTTTTCCTGGACCGCCCGGCGGTCGCTGATTTTTTTCGAAGCCACGATATCACCGATCACCGCGATATAGGGCTTAAAATTAAACGAAAAAGAAAGCATGCCGTCACCCCGATCTCAGTTTAAGCCGTTTACGGGGGAGCTGTCAACAGTTTTATGCGTTCCGAAATACATAAAATATGACTATGCACTTTTTAATGCATAATTTCAATTTATGCACCAAAGCGGCCTAGAGCAGGCACTCATGCCGCCAGCCCAAGCTGGTGCAACAGCAAAAAATTTGGACAAACCCGGGCGCTTATGATAGTCTAAAACTGATATGCGCAACTTTATGTCAATCACGCTGGCTCTTTTACTTTCTTTCGCCATCTACGGGGCGATCAGCGGCCCGCCCATCGCCTCTCCCCCGCCGCAGTCCGGCTGTGTAGATCTCGCCAATCTTAAACGGGCGCCTGCGGCGCGGGAAGACAAGCCGGCGGGACTGCGGCAGATGACGCTGAAGGACGTCTACGCCCTGGCCCGCAGGGGTGAAAGCCTGGCGCTCCGCGACCTGGAACAGTTTGACGGCAAGGCCATCGGCGCTAGCTTTATGATCATGCGCTATGAAGTGGAGGGCGGCCATGTGCTTACCGTCCACTGCGACAGTCCGGAAGCGGCGCTCAACTATGCACGCCTCGCCAAGGGGGGCGGCGACCCGTTCGACGAAACCCTGACCGTCGATATCCGCGCCGGAACAGAGGCGGTGGCGGCCTATTTGAATCCTTTGCACTCGCTGCTAAGCGTAAAAATCGAGGACAGCCACAGCGGCACTCCGGCCCGGGAGCTCATCTACGAGTCATCCGGTTACCGCTACTACCTGAATACAAGCCGTGCCGATCGGATTTTCGTCACCTTTGACAACGGCGAGCGGCTGTCGCTCAAGGAGGCGCTGGAGCAGCGCAGGCTGACGGTGGAAGATGCAGTGGCCAACGGGCTGCGCAATATTATCATGGCGCCCGTTGACAACCCGCTGGGCGGTTTCTTTACAGTCCTCCACCACGACCACAGGTTCACTTTTAACCGCGAGCCCTTTTACCCCTCCGCCTCGTTTATGTATGTCGTGCCTGAAGAGCCTTATGCCGCCTATTTCGATCTGGCGGAACTGGCGGAGATCCTCGACCTCCAGGACAGAAGCGAGCTTGCCGGAAAGCTGCGCTGCATCGCCAGGGCAAAAAAACTGCCGGTCATGGCCGACAAAACCTATCTCGCGGCGGATTCCCTTGCCGAAGCCGGCATCTCCGTCGAGATCGGCTGGGGATTCAGTTCACATACGCCGGTGCGCTTCATTTCTTCGGGCGAGTAGCATCTAGCGGTCCCAGCGGAGGCAGGCGCACAAGGCCGCGCCTACTCCCACTCGATGGTGCCAGGAGGCTTGGGCGTTATATCGTAGACCACCCGTGAAACGTCCGGTATTTCCCCGGTAATACGGTTGGAGACCCGGGCCAGCAGCTCGAAGGGCAGGCGGGCCCAATCGGCGGTCATGGCATTTTCGGATACGACCGCCCGCAGGACGATCACCGGGCCGTAATGGCGTTCGTTTTCCTTCATGCCGACCGCGCTGACCCCGCTGTAAATGGCAAAAAACTGCCACAGCTCTCCCGCCAGGTCGGCTTTTTCCACCTCTTCCCTGAAAATGGCATCCGCCTCCCGCAAAATGGAGAGCTTTTCGGCGGTAACCTCGCCGATCACCCGCACCGCCAGCCCCGGGCCCGGGAAAGGCTGGCGATTTAAGATCGCCTCCGGCAAGCCCAGCTCCCGCCCCACCAGGCGCACCTCGTCTTTATACAGCTCGCGCAGCGGCTCGATCAACTCGAAACCCAGCTCGGCCGGAAGGCCGCCCACGTTATGGTGCGACTTGATCACCGCGGCGCCGCCGGATCCGCTCTCGATCACATCCGGGTAAATGGTCCCCTGGGCCAGGAAGGCGACATTCCCCAGGGAAAGCGCTTTTTCCTTGAAAACATCGATAAAAGTGGAGCCGATGATCCGCCGTTTCTGCTCCGGATCCGTGACCTCCTTCAAACGCTCTAGAAACAGCTCCCGGGCATCCACCTGGATGAATTCACCTTTCAAGTGGCTGCTGAACACCCCGGCCACCTGCTCGGCTTCACCTTTGCGCAGCAGCCCGTGATCCACAAAAATGGAGATCAGGCGTTCCCCCACCGCGCGGTCCAGCAGAAAAGCCACCACGGAGGAATCAACGCCGCCGCTTAAAGCGCAAACCACCCTTTGCTCCGGTCCGACCACGCCCCGGATCTGCTCCACAGCCTGCTCGATGAATTCACGCGGCGTCCAGTTGTTGCTGCCAATAGTCTTGTCCATAGCCAAACTCCTTCCCTAAGGGATCAAGGGACGGTTTTATTATGCCCCGTTCCTTCTATTCGCTGGCTAGATGCTGTTTCCTGCGCGCAGGGGAAACATTGTCACGGGGAGGGGATTAGAGGCCATACTATAAAGGGAATGGACTATGGCGAGGGAGTGGTTTTGTAGAATGTCCGGCGGGAAATTGAAAAAGGTGTTTCCGGGTTCCAACTCGGCTTACGGCTTTTATTCCTTTTATGATCAGATCATCGAGGATGACGCGGCGCGCATCTTCGTGATCAAGGGCGGGCCGGGCGTGGGGAAATCCACGTTTATGACCACCATCGCCCGGGAAATGATGCGGCTGGGTTATGACGTGGAGTACCACTGCTGCTCGGCAGATCCCGAATCCGTGGACGGGATCGTGATCCCCAGCTTGAACATCGCCTGTATTGACGGCACGGCGCCCCACATCGTGGATCCTAAAAACCCGGGCGCAGTTGATGAGATCATCCATCTGGGCGAATTCTGGAACGAGGAGGGCATGATCGCCCGCCGGGAAGCGATCCTGAAAGCCAACCGGGAGATCAAGCGTCTTTACCGCAGCGCCTACCGCTACCTGGCCGCGGCCAAGCTGTTTATCGACGAGATCGAGCATTACTACCGCGACAACAACGCCCTGGATACGGCCGGACTGGATAAGCTGGCTCTCGCCTTGATCGAAGAAATCTTTGGCGGGACGGCCTGTGCAGCAGGGCAGAAGCGGCGGGAGCGGCACCTTTTCGCCACCGCCATAACCCCCGACGGACCGGTCAGCTACCTGGACAGCATCGTGGGTGAAAACTTCAAGCGCTATATCATCTCCGGCGATGACGGCACCGGCAAAAACGAGCTGATCGCCCGCATCAAGGATGCCGCTTTCATGCACGGCTATTATGTGGAGGTCTATCACTGCGCCCTGGATCCCTTAAAAATCGATCACGTGATCATCCCCCAGTTAAACATAGCGGTCTTGAACAGCGTCACCCCCCACATCCTGGAACCAACGGGGGGCGACCGCCTGATCAAGACCGATGCCTTTGTCAAGAACCCGGGAGGCTTGCTGGAAAAGGAGCGCGACCAGGCGCGCCGCCTTTACGAGGACAGCTTCAACACGGCGATTGGATACCTGGCCCGGGCGCGCGCGGTCCACCATGAGTTGGAAACTTACTATATCCCCAATATGCGCTTTGAGGAAATTGACAACCAGGCCCAGGCTGTGCTGGAAAAGATCATGACCTACGCCAGGGCTTAGCCCCGAGCACGCTTAAGCTCTGTATTTCAAAGCGCTGCCGATGAAGTCCCGGAACAGGGGATGGGGTCTTTGCGGCCGTGATTTAAATTCCGGGTGAAACTGGACCCCCACAAACCAGGGGTGATCTTTAAGCTCGATGATCTCCACCAGGTTGGATTCTTCGCTGATCCCGCTGAAGACCATTCCTTTTTCCTCCAACTGCTCCCGGAAGCGGTTGTTGAATCCATAACGGTGGCGATGCCGCTCGCTAATCCGCCGCTCACCGTAAGCCGCAGCCGCAAGGGTGCCTTCCTTGATTGTGCACGGGCGGGCGCCAAGACGCAAGCCCCCATTCAGTTGATCGCTTCCCTGTGGTTCCGGCAGGAGATCGATCACCGGCCAGGGGGTATCAGCTTTGAACTCTCTGCTGTTGGCTTCCGCCATCCCGGCGACGTGCCGCGAAAATTCGATCACCGCGCACTGCATGCCCATGCACACACCGAGGAAAGGAATCTTGTTTTCACGGGCATAGCGAACGGCCTTGATCTTTCCTTCAACACCGCGGTCGCCAAAGCCGCCGGGGACCAGGATGCCGTCCACCCCTTCCAGCAAGGCATATGAATCGGTGGTTTCCAGATCTTCGGCCTGGATCAGTTTGACCTGCACCGACGAGTCGTGGAAATAGCCGGCATGAAAGAGGGATTCGTTGATGCTGATATAAGCATCGCGCAGCGTAACATACTTGCCAACCAGGGCGATGGTCACCTTATTTTTAAAGCGCCGGGAGCGCTCGACCAGCTCACGCCAGGCGGACATATCGGCAGGGCCGCACTTGAGCCCAAGCCGATCGACTACCATCTGATCCATGCCCTGCGCTTCGAGCAGCAGCGGCACTTCGTAGAGGATATCGGTGCTCAAGTTTTCCACAACCGCGTTGGGCTTCACATTGCAGAAGAGGGCGATTTTCTCTTTAAGCTCCGCAGGCAGGTTCTGTTCGGTCCGGCAAACGATGATATCCGGCTGAATCCCGATGCTGCGCAGCGCCTTGACGCTGTGCTGGGTCGGCTTGGTTTTCAACTCGCCCGCCATTGGCAGGTAGGGCACGAGGGTAACATGGATGAACAGCACATTCTCCCCGCCAAGCTCGTGGCGCATCTGCCGGATCGCTTCCAGGAAAGGCAGGCTCTCAATATCACCCACAGTTCCGCCGATTTCAGTGATCACCAGGTCCATCTCCCCGTTGCGGGAAAGGCGATAGATCCGGTCCTTAATCTCATCGGTAATATGCGGGATCACCTGCACCGTCTTGCCCAGGTATAATCCTTCCCTCTCGCCCTGGATCACCGACCAGTAGATCCGGCCGGAGGTAATATTGTTGTCCTCGGCAAGGTTTTCGTCGATAAACCTTTCATAATGTCCCAGGTCCAGGTCGGTTTCGGCGCCGTCATCGGTTACGAACACTTCACCGTGCTGGTAGGGGCTCATGGTCCCAGGGTTAAAATTGATATAGGGATCAAATTTCTGGATGGTCAGCCTCAGGCCTCGATTTTTCAGCAGGCAGCCCAGTGAAGCCGCGGTAATCCCCTTTCCCAATGATGAAACAACACCGCCGGTAACAAAGATAAATTTAGTCATGATTGCCTCCTGTCTTCCAGTGCGCCTTCTTTTGGTGAAAGCGGTAGTATCGCCGCCGGCCAGGTTAATGTTTCTACTTCATAGAATCAATCCCTGCCGCACTTCTATTATTCTAACGAAAGAGAGGTAAAAGGACAACCGCCGGGCAAAACTTTTCGGGCTTTCCAATGGGAATGGGGGGGAGCATATGATACAAGCCTTAGACAAAGTATTCCACGGTTGAATCGGGAAACAGGCGGCTGATCTCCTGCCGGAAAAAAGCTTCGGCTTCCCTGTACAGCTCCAACGGGTAGAGATATTTACCGTAACCGAACTGGCCGCAGCGGAAGCGGCGGCGCTCCGTGTCCATATCCAGACCGGACCCGGGGAAAATTGCGGTGATATTCTGCTTCGCCCTTAAGGTAAACCGGTGGGTGATCAGCTCAAAGGTGGGGGGCAGGCTGTAATCGGCCGTAACGCTGCGCAGCAGTGCAAGCAGGGCGCGGTAATTTTCCGCCCAGCCCTGCTCCAGAAAGATGGGGGCGATTATGAATCCGGTCGGGTAACCGGCAGCAGCTACTTTCCGGGCTGCAGCAATGCGTTTTTCCAGGGAGGGCGTCCCCTTTTCAAAGCGCTCAATCACAGCCGCCGTGTTCACGCTAAAGCGAAGATGGGTGCGCCCGCCATGCTCCAGGCCTAAAAAAGGTTCGACCGTGTTGAACTTGGTTGCCAGGCGGAACCGCCCCTGCGTGCTGCCGGCAAAGTACTTAATTGCCGCGCTGACCCCTCCGGTAAATGGTTCCACGAATAAGGGATCCGCTACGGCGGCGCCTTCGAAAACGGTTTGTTCCGGTTCTCTTTCTTTGATATGCGCCCCGGCGCGCTTTAGAATCTCGTCCACGTTGATATAAGCCCTTAAGTAGGGTTTTTTGCCCAGCGTGGTATGCAGGTAACAGTAATGGCAGTGGCCCGGACAACCGGTGGCCAGGGGAAGCTGGTAGTGAGCGGAAGGTTTGCAGGTCTGGAAGCGCGTAGCACGGCGCACCCCGATCACCAGGGTCCGTTTCGCCTCCATGAAGGCTTCACGGGCGGTTTTCCCGGGGATGCCGGTCACCCGGTTATGCGACGCCGTTAATTGCGGCGCCAATCCTTTTTGGGTAAAAAGGTCATATAGTTCCCGGCCCCGCGGGTATGACAGCGCAGCCGGCTCAAAGAAGACCCGGGACGGCCAAAATGGGTAACGCATGAAAACCCCCCGCGGGCACCGCCGGATAACCGGGGAAAAACCTTATGGGCCGATCCGGCGGCGCAGCAGTTTAAATGCCTCCCGGATGGCGCCGCCCCATCTCTGGAGCGCTTCTGCCGCCTGCGACCAGGCAGCGGCCAGGTTGTCCCGGGCGCTCGCCCGGGATGACTTAAGCGTGCAACACAGCCGCGCTGCGCCGCGGCGCATGGCCCGGTCAGCCCGCATCGCCAGGCGGCCCAGCCAGGCCGGGAAAGCCTTGCTTTCACGTAAAAATAGCTGCCAGGCCCATTGCAGGTTGCCCGGAAGCCTTTTTAAAAATAAGCGCACGGCAGCCATTAGCCGGACACCGCCCCGGCAAACCCGGACCGCCGCCGCGCCCAACAAGCCCGGCAGAGCACGCCAATCTTCGCTTAGCTGCCGCCAGGAGCGGTGCAGGTTGCCGGGGTAGGCAAGCCAGGCCCGGCGGACCGCCGCCGGGAAGCCGTGCACCGCCTGCTGCGCCTGCCGGAGCCGGAGAGCGGCCCTTTCCGGCAGCTTCTTCCACCACTGAAGCAGCTTTTCCAGCGCTCCGGGGTTATTCAGGAAATAAAACACCAGGGCCGCCCCCAACGAGGTCAACAGCAGCCCCACAACCGTTCCGGAGAGGGCACTGGAGCTCCCGCCCGCATCGCGCAGCGCTGCCAGTTCATCACCGGTCAGCTCTTCAAAAAGGCCGGGGGCACCGTGCTGAACATTATTGTCGTGCGGATTTCGCGCCGTAATAAAAAGGAGTTTCCCCGCTCCGGTCCAGCAGTAAACCAGGAACAGCAGGTCCAGAAAGAGGGCCACCCTGATGCGCCAGATTTTCCAGTCCAAATTTTCACCTTCACCGTTTAGTTAGTCGAGCGCACTTCCTGAAACAACCGGTATCTCCCTATAATACCACCTTAACTATAGCTGTTTAGAAAATGACACTATATTTTTCCACACCCGGCCGCGAATATGCGGCCAGGCCAGCCATAGGCCGGAATGGACTCAGTTCGGATGGGGAGACCGGGGAATGAAAAAAGGCTGCCCCTTGGGACAGCCCTGGTTTTAGCTCTGCGGCGGAAGCGGTTATCCCCGCTTGCCGCCAGGCCAGATCTGTTTCGGTCAGCAACTGCTGCAGTTGGTGCTGCTTCAGCCGCTGCAACCGCCTGACGATGCTCCGCCCCCGGAGGAGCCTCTGCCCTTGCGGAAGGCGGAGATCAGTTTCCTCGCATCGCCGCCGCAGGAGCCGCACTGTATCGCAGTCACACCGCTGCGGCAAAGCTCTTCAAATTTTTTTCCGCATCGATCACAATAAAATTCATACAAAGGCATGGCATTTACCTCGCTGTCATTGTGATTGTGTGACGCCGGAAGGAAGATCCCGGAGCTGCACGAAGCGGGTCGAAAAAACACCTTCCAGCTTCTCCAACTGCGCCAGCAGATCCTGGTCGACGGGCTGGTCCACCTGCAACACCATGACCGCTTCCCCGCCGATGGAGCGGCGGCCCACCTGCATGCTGGCGATATTGATATTATTATTTCCCAATAATGTCCCCACGCGGCCGATTACCCCGGGCTTATCGATGTAGCTGCAGAGCAACATCATCGGCGAGGGGATCACCTCGATCCGGTAATCGCCAATGCGTACAATACGCATTTCCGTGCGGTTAAACAGGGTTCCGCCCACAGTATGGGTGACCGAGCCCGCCCGCACCGTTAACAGCACCAGGTTGGTAAAGTTTTCGATATTTTTGGCGGTTGTTTCCCGCACCTTGATCCCCCGGGCGCGGGCAATGTGCGGCGCGTTAACATAGTTTACCTGTTCGCCAAGAATATGGGAAAGCAGGCCGATCAGGCAGGAGCGGGTCAGCGGCTTCACCGGATGCTCGGCCAGGGTTCCGCCGTATTCCAGCTCGATCTCCTCGATCTGACCGCCGAAAGCCTGGATATAAAAGCTGCCCAAAAGACGCATCAGCGGGATAAAGGGTTTTATCTCGGCCATTACTTCAGGAAGCATCGCCGGGATGTTAACGGCAGATATGACCGGCTCGCCCCCCAGAGCCAGCGCCACCTGATCCGCCACCTGGACAGCCACATTGACCTGGGCTTCCCGGGTCGAAGCACCCAGGTGAGGGGTCACCACCACTGCAGGCTGTTGTAAAAGGGGGTTGTCCAGGGGAGGCTCCACTTCAAAAACATCCAGCGCGGCACCAGCCACCTTGCCGTCATTAATGGCATCATTGAGGGCGGCTTCATCAATCAATCCCCCGCGGGCGCAGTTGACAATGCGCACCCCCGGCTTCATCAGCGCGAATTCCCGGGCACCGATCAGATGGTAGGTATCCTTGGTTTTGGGGATATGCAGGGTAATGAAATCGGCCTTTTTATAGATTTCTTCGAGCGGGACCAGGGTTACCCCCAGCTTTTCAGCATGTTCGGTAGAAATGTACGGATCATAGGCGATGATCGTCATGCCCATGGAACGGGTCCGTTTGGCCACTTCACTGCCGATCCGGCCCAGGCCGATTATACCCAGGACCTTGTGATAGAGTTCCACGCCCATAAAGCGGCCTCTTTCCCAGCGCCCGCCTTTTAAAGCGGCGTTCGCCGCCGGAATATTACGCCCCAGGGAGGTAAGCATGGCAATGGTATGTTCGGCGGCCGAAATTGTATTCCCCTCAGGAGCATTGATCACGATAATACCCCGCTCGGTAGCCCGCTCCACATCAATATTGTCAACACCCACACCGGCACGCCCGATCACTTTCAGCCGGACACCGGCGTCAATAACCGGCGCGGTAACCTTGGTGCCGCTGCGGACCACCAGCGCGTCATAAGCCCCAATGATGTCAATTAATTCTTTTTCGTTCAGGCCGAAAATTTGATCGACCTGGGCGCATTCTTCCAGGCGGGAAATTCCTTCAGCCGATAAAGGATCGCTTACCAGGATTTTCAAGACGAATCAATACCTCCTCTAATTCTGCTCGATCAGCGGCAGTGAACTATTTAGATAGGATTCGCAGCATACCGAAAGGAGTATGTTAACAAAAATAATAGCATAAACCATGCCAAATAAAAAGGTGATGGGGTTTGCACCGATATATAAAAAAACGCAACAAACTGAAAGGTAGCCTTTTTCAAAATGGCATGCGCAATTTGCAACAGAATATAAAAAACCGCAACCCCGATCGGGTTGCGGCAGTCCACACCGCTAGCAGGGCAAAGGGGCTGTCTCAAAAAGCAGCCCCTTGATGTCATCCTGAGTCCCGTTGATGTCATCCTGAGGGCGAAGCCCGAAGGTTTATCCTGAAGGCGCAGCCAGAGGTAATTCAGCAGCCTGGTTGAGCTCCTTCGCTACGCTCTGGATGACATATGTGGGGGAGGCGGGTCTCCACCCCCTCCATAGCTCCACCCAGGTTGCACTCCTGCCCAAACCACTTTTGGGACAGCCACCTGGTTAAGGCAAACCATTTCGGTCAAGCAAAAAAGAATATGCATAAAAAAAGTACAGGCAGACTACTAGCCCCGCCGGGCACAACAGCTTTTAGGTCCGGCCCTTTAATCTTTTTCTCTTTTTAGCTCTCCGTCTTTTTTTTCGTTGCCTCTTCAACTGTTTACGTGTTTTCTCTTTAGCAGCCAGAACCTTCTCCTCCTTTTACAGCCGATAGCCAGCCAGCAATTAAACCTAACGCTTATTATAGCACCGGTTAAAACATAAAAAAAGCTCCCGGGCTACTTTTTTAGCAGCTACTGCTTCAATTTAAATATTCGCTTTAGGGGAGCCGGATCCTTCAAAGGAGAGAGACATTTTCCATCCAGCCCGGATTTACGCCAGCCAGGCCGGCCATGGCACGGGTAGGGCATCTGCTTCCGGCGCCGGCAGGCCGCATTCCCCGCGCCGCTCCGAAGGGGGCACCTTGCTTATTATTTCCTGGAGAGCCGTTTCTTATTGCCGTTTGCAGGATCAAGATTCCCATGTAATTGCCGGCCGCTCAGAAAAGAGCTCTTTTATAGCATGACCAAAAAAATAATGAGGCAACAAGGATTTCTTCAATATTTGTAGAATCATAATAAAATATTCCAATAAAACCATTTTAATTAGATAGGGAGGGCTGCTTATCTCCGGCAACGTCAACACGGCGGACAAGGAAATAGAAAAAATAATATCCCAGGTTCAAGGTGTAATTTCCGGGCGAGTTGTCTCCGCAGGCGGCGAGATCGTCGAGATTCATGTCCTGGCCGATCATTCCCGTTCACCGAAGCAGGTTGTACGCGATATCGAGTCAGCGGTGCTGGTTAAGCTGGGTAAAGCGCTGGACCATAAACGGATCAGCGTAGCCCAACTGGGAGACGCCGACAAGATACCAGGCCTGCTCGGGCCAAGAATTCTACTGCAAAAAATCAATTACTCCACCAGCAATAATGTAATAACCGTAACCATTACTGTCACCGTAAATGACAATTCTTATACGGCCACCGTAGAGGGATTGAACAACAGGCATTACCGGCTTCGCCTGGCAGCGGAAGCCACGCTTTCCGCCGCTACCCAGCACCTTGGGGATAATGCCAAGTTTGTAACCACAGAAGTGCAAAAAATCTTGATGGCCGGGCAGGAAGCCATTGTAGTGCTCGTCTCGCTAAACTACGAGCAGGATGAGGAAGATTTGCTCGGCGCCGCCCTGAACAAGGGCGATGACCTCGAGGCCACAGCCCGTGCCACCCTGGACGCGGTAAACCGGAGATTAATCGTTTTCCAAGCTGAATAATAATATCTGAAGCCGGCAGTGAATAAAACACCCTAATAAATGAAATTTTATTTGACCCAACGAGCGGACAAACGAGCGAAGCGGCACCGGCGGTTTAGCGAAACCCGCTGAGAAACCGCAAGGGAGGAAATACGATGAAAGCCAATCTCATCAAGATCCTCGTCGCTCTGGCAGCCTTAGTGCTGGCAGGCGGTGCCTGGATGAAATGGTAATTTAAAATTACTGCCGGCTTCTTTTATTATAAGAAAGGTGTCTCTCAAAACATTATGGACAAAATGCCGTTTAAATCAAAATTATTTATTTTTCTACTTGCCGGAATGGCTCTAGGCATAATCATATTTTTATCCCGCCACTTTAAAATTGAGGAAATAGACTATCTTTCTCTTTTCATCTTTTTAGTAGTAATTGTCTTATTTGAGTCTTTTCCGGTTCGCTTGCCACGCGGAGGTATAATCACAGTCAGTTTTGCACCAGTATTTGCGGCAATTCTGTTATTTAATCCTCTATTGGTAATCGCGATAGAAATACTCAGTGAACTTCTTTACATTAGAAAAGATAAAACGATTGTTAAAGTTCTATTTAACGTTTCACAATTAACTGTTTCAGTAGGTACAGCATCAGCTCTATACCATTATGTCAATCCCGATGGATTAATGATCTCGTGGCGCTGTTTCTCAGCAGCACTATTATTCTTAGTGGTAGCTTTCCTATTAAACTGGCTCTTTGTGACATTAATTCTTTCATTAACACAAAACGAAAACTTTTTTAAATTATGGTTATTAAATGTTAAATGGGCAATTCCCAGCTTCTTTTGTATGGCACCTTTGGGTATTTTAATCGCAATTATCTATAAATATATTGGACTTATTGGACTATTATTATTTATTGTACCACTATTCCTGGCCCGATATTCTTTTCTTTCCTACGTTAACACCCGCCAAAGCTTTCTTGACACCATAGAGAGTCTTTCCAAAGCCCTCGATGCCAAGGACCCGTATACTCGCGGCCATTCCAGCCGGGTGGCTGAACTGGCCGTAGAGCTGGCCCGCGAGTTGAAATGGCCCGAAGACAAGGTGGAACTGTTAAAATATATTGCCCTGATCCATGATGTGGGCAAGGTTGCCATCCCGGAGCGCATCCTTAAGAAAGCAGGTGCCCTTACAAAAGAGGAATTTAACGAAATGAAAACTCACAGTGGCATCGGCGCCGAGGTGATCAAAAACAACAATTTCTTTCCCGGCGGCGCAGCCATGATCAAGCACCACCACGAGCGCTGGGACGGCACCGGCTACCCCGACGGTCTCAAAGGGGAAGAGATCCCGGAGGGTGCCCGCATCCTGGCCGTGGCCGACGCTTTCGATGCCATGACCAGTGACCGCCCCTACCGCCGGGCTATGGATCCGGCCACGGCGCTCCAGGAAATCCGGGAAGGGGCTGGCTCTCAATTTGACCCGCGCATGGCGGAGGCCTTTACCAGGGTTTTTCACAGGCTTAACCTGGGCGAAAGAAGTATTCGAAAAGAGGAACCCGTGCTTTACGGCGAGCAGGCGGCTGCTTCGCTAGTGAGGGAATCCACCGAAGAAAAAAAGGGCATTCCGCAGAAGAATTGTTGTCCATTTGACGAATGAACCTTACGCGTAAGCCCCAGGACAAGAGCGAGGAGCAATTAAGCCTATTTTCAAGGTAGTCGTCCATAGCCCGCCAGGTGGGGCACCTGAAGTACGTCTTAGGCAAAGTTGCATTGAAACCGTCCCCGTGACAGCTTTTAAGGGCAGGAAAAACCGCTTTCCAAGGGGAATAACACATTATCCTCACCAGTAATTGAAGGTTGTCAGGAGGACAACATGCTGTTCGAAGGGATTATCCTGGGTTTATTAATCGGCTGGCTGCGGGGCGGAAAATTATCAAATATTGAGCATACAAACCCGCGGCGGCTCTTCCTGGTATTCATCGCCTTTGGCATCCAACTGGCGCTCTGGATCGGGTTTTTCTATGGCAACAACTTCTTTGGCCATACGGCCACGCGGGTGCTGCACCTGCTCTCATACCTGCCCCTGCTCTACTTTGTCTACCTGAACCGGCGCAGCCTGGGGCTGCTGATTATTGGGCTGGGCTTCTGCATGAATCTGGCGGCCATCGCCGCCAACGGCGGATTCATGCCTGCCAATCCCCAATGCCTTGATCCCGTCTACCGGGAAGAACTGTATGCCGGGACCTACAGTCCCTTTCACCGGGCCGCCACCGAAGAGACCCGCCTCTACTTCCTTGGCGACATCATCCGCCTGCCGTACAGGGAACAAAAAGTAATCAGCATTGGAGACATCGTCATCACCGCCGGGCTGGCTTACTTTATCCAGAATGGCATGCTGCTTTCTCCAAAAAAGGAGCACGCTGCCGGGAAATGATTAAGAGCTACCGCACCACCTGCCCCCTCAACTGCTGGGACCAGTGTTCTTTCCTGGTAGAAGTAGAAAATGGAACCCTGCTCTCCATTAAACCCGACCCCGGCCAAAAGATAACCGGCAGCCTGATCTGCACCAAGGGGCAACAACACCTGAAACGGGTCAACCACCCCGCCCGCCTCCGCCACCCCCTGCTTAAAAGCGGCGGCGCCTTCAAACAGATTAGCTGGGAAAAGGCCCTGGAAATCGCCGCGGCACGCATCAGCGCCGCCGTCGATCGCTACGGCCCCCTCTCACTGCTTCATTACTACGACAGTGGGCACGGCGGGGTTTTAAAAGATATTGAGAAGCGTTTTTTCAGCGCCCTGGGCGGCTGCACCACGCATCGCGGCAGCCTCTGCTGGGGCGCCGGCCTGGCGGCGCAAAGGTACGACTTCGGCGCGGTGCTGGCTCACCCATTCCCCGATCTGGTCAATGCTCGCTGCATCCTGCTCTGGGGCCGCAACCCGGCCGACACCTCCCTCCACCTGGTCCCTTTTATCCGCAAGGCACGGGAAAATGGCGCGCGGGTAGTGCTGATCGATCCGCTCACCACAGCCTCCGCCTCCCTGGCCGATATGCATATCCACATTAAACCGGGCACGGACGGGGCCCTGGCCCTGGGCATGGCCCATCATATCATTGCCGGAAAGATGATTGATGGCGATTTTGTGGAGAAACATTGTTCCGGTTACACACAGTTTAAGGAGATGGCCGTTGCTTATACCCCCGATGGCGTGGCGCAAATCACCGGTATTCCCGCGGCTCAGATCCGGACCCTGGCTGATATTTACGCCACTGCAAAACCGGCGGCCATCTTGATCGGTTACGGCGTGCAGCGCTACAGCAACGGGGGCAATATCATCCGGGCCATTGACGCCCTGGCGGCGCTGACCGGCAATATCGGCGTTCCGGGCGGGGGCGCCAATTACGCCAACTGTCGTGTGACCCATTTTATAAACCATGGCTTTCTCGACGGCGCGGATCTGGCGCCGCAGCACCGCTACTATGCCAAACCCCGGCTGGCCGCAGCCCTGGCCGAGTTCCAGGAGCCTCCCATCGAATTTGCCTATATCAGCCGCGGCAACCCGCTCACCCAGATGGGCGACAGCAACGCCTTGCGCCGCACCTTTGCCAAGATCCCGTTTAAAATTGTGGCCGAGCATTTCATGACCGATAGCGCCGCCGCCGCAGACCTGGTCCTTCCCGCTACTAATTTTCTGGAAGAAGAGGATCTCTATTTCAATTCCATGAGCCACAGCTACATCAGTTATGGCCCGCGGATACTTAAACCGCCGGGAGAGTGCCGCTCCGAATACAGCTTTTTCGGCGAGCTGGCCCGCTTACTCGGCGTAAAAGGCTTCCCCGGGCTTTCCAGCGAGGCCCTGTTAAAACGGATCATCGCGCCCTTAACGGCGGCAACCGGCATTAGCCTGGAGCAAATCAAAGAAGGGCCGCTCCTGCTGCCTGGCGGCGATGCTATCCCCTGGGCGGATCACAATTTCCAAACCCCGGACGGCAAGTTCAATTTTTATTCCGCCACCGCCGCAGCAGAAGGCTGCGACCCCCTGCCAGTCTACCGGGCACCGGCGGAGCTTGGCGATGGCACCCTGCACGAGCAGGGATACCGCTACTGGTTTGTCACCCCCCACCCCCGCGATTCAATCCATACGGCGCACCGGATTCCCGGCGACAGCCCGGCGCCCCGGGTGTACCTAAATCCGGCGGTGGGGCGGGAACACGGCCTGGCGAGCGGCGACCGCGCCCGCATCTCCTCGCCGCGCGGCTCCATCGAAGCGGCGGTGCAGTTAAGCAATAAAGTCCCGCCTGGCGCGGTCCTGGTTTACGAAGGCTGGTGGCGCGCCTCCGGCGCCCCGGTCAACAACCTTACCCCGGACCGCCTCGCTGACATGGGCATGCAGGCAGCCCTCTACGATTGCCTCTGCAAGATCGA
>JAAYGO010000093.1 GCA_012727685.1 Bacillota bacterium
CCGCCATGACCGCCAACCCCAGGGAGTGCGGCAGCCCGAATTCCTGTTCAAAGGCCGCGCCTGTCCCGGCCACCATGGCCACCAAAATACCGAATAAAAAGAAAGTGATTATCAAGTTCAGCAGCGGTCCGAGCCGGCGTCCGCCTACCGCATCAATAACCTGCCGGTAAGAATCTCCCCCGATACGGCTGGCCAGCAGCATCACTTTCGCACCCAAAACACCGAATAGTAATACCGCCACGGCCAGGCCGGCGATCCCCCACAACCCGAAGTAGCCGAAAAACTGCAGTATCTCCTGCCCCGAAGCAAAACCGGCGCCGACCACAGTGCCGATATAAACCGCGCCGATCTGCCAGGCGGAGAGATGCTTTTTTTGCTGCCCGGAGCTTTGATCCATATTAAATCATGTGATCAGTTCCCGGAAAAAATGCCACCGATTTGTGAGTCAAGGGGACTGAGTCAAGGGGACGGTGACTTTGACTCACTTCGATGCCCCTGGCATGAGTCAAGGGGACGGTGACTTTGACTCACTTCGATGCACCTGGCAGAATTCGAACCTGCGGAAGTGCAACTATATCTTCAGTATCTTTATTTGGGGGAAAATGTGGGGGGAAATAATGCGAAGCTGTTTTGGCATCTCGATCTTGTACGAGCGGGATGGGATTTTATTTGCCCCAGCTTAAACCGCCCCCCGTTGGCATCAGAGTAAAATGGACTCTGCAGAACGAGGAGTTTGGCGTAAAACCTATCTTTTCGAGGCGCTGTCTGGACCGCTGGCGGAGTAGCCATGTGGTTTATGGTGGCAAGCTTGCTTGCTGCAGGCCTCCATTCTATAGTATGTTCACAAAGAGAGAACAAAAAGATTTCTGCAAAGCTGAGGCTGTCGCAGCTCACCAAAGAAGTTAGTGCCTATAATCTGTCTAATACGGTTGCTGATTAAAAAAAATCGGGGCTGAAAAGCCCCGTTTTTACTGGTGCGCCTGGCAGGATTCGAACCTGCGGCACACGGATTAGGAATCCGTTGCTCTATCCCCTGAGCTACAGGCGCACGTACTTATTCTATTTTGTACTAAAAACCCTTCTGTGTCAAGCTCCACGTTTCAAGATATTACCAATAATGACTCTAGGAGCGGCACTTTTTTATTCTCCTAATGGCGCACCCGTTGGCGAGGGCATGGGCCTGCTATGCGCTTCCCCTGGCAGAAAAAGATGTGCACTTGGCGTCTGACTGGAGTAAAAAGAGAAAACTGACCAATTTTCAAATCTTCAGACATTCTTCAGCTAAAATTTAGTCAATATTCAGCTTGATCTAGTAAATAAAATTCAAGTTGTATTTTTTAAGGTATTTCATTGCTGGTATTTACGCGAAAGACTGAAAGTTATTTACTTTGAAAGGATTAAGCTGCTTAATGCTGGGGCTGGTAACAAATATACAAGGATATTCAGTCCATGACGGCCCGGGAATCAGAACAGTGGTTTTCATGAAGGGATGCCCTCTTGAGTGCCACTGGTGCAGCAATCCCGAATGTATCTCACCGCATCCCGAGCTTGGTTTCATCAAAAGTCTTTGTACAAGGTGTGGCAAGTGCGCAGCGGCATGTCCCCATGAAGCCATCATTGGCAAGGCCGGTGCGCTGCCGCTTACAATTCGCGAAAAATGTACGGGTTGCGGTGCCTGTGCTGCGGTTTGTATCAGTGAAGCAAGAATTATCTATGGCAAGCAACTTGCTGTCGATGAAGTGGTCGATGCTGTTTGCCGCGATCAAATTTTTTATCAAGCATCAGGAGGGGGAATCACCGTTTCCGGAGGCGAGCCCCTGCACCAGGCGCCATTTGTAGTCGAGCTGCTCAGAAAATGCCGGCAGGCTGCTATTCACACCTGTATTGAAACTTCAGGCTTTGCTTCCGCATCCGCGCTGCGGCAGGTGCTGGCAAATACGGATTACCTCCTTTTCGACCTCAAGCATTTGGATTCCATCAAGCATAGGCAGTATACCGGAAAGTCCAATCGCCAAATCCTTGATAATGCGCGGCTTGTGGCGGCCAGCGGTGTCGATGTGCTCTTTAGAATGCCTTTGATTCCGGGCATCAATGATTGCCGGAGCAACATTGAGGAAACGGCGGGGCTATTGCATGCCTTGGGAAAAGGCAAAATCGAGCTCATGCCCTATCACCTTTTCGGAAAGGGAAAGTATGAATCATTGGATCGGGTTTATAGACTTGCCGGAATCAGCACTCCCGGAGAAGAGCACCTGTTGCCGGTTAAGAAAATGTTCGAGGATTTTGGTATAGAGTGTTCCATATCCAATTGAAATTGAAACGGGGTGAAAGACAACCATGGCTACTGCGTCAAGTCTCGATGAAGGCTTGTTAAGGAGAATTGATGAGCTGCAACTCAGTGAGCGCCTCTTCAGGCTAAAGGATGCCATGTTTAGTGCCGGCCGAAAAATATCCGTTGACCGGGCCAGGCTTGCCATGCGGTCATGGATGGAATCCGAAGGGGAAGACATTGAAATACGCAGGGCAAAGTTGTTTAAGGATATCCTCGAAGGTGTTCCCATTGCCATCTATGATTTTGACATGATCGTGGGCCGGGAAACGGAACATCTTGTGGGAGCCCCTGTATTTGTTGACCAAACCGGCGATGTCATTCCCGGCCTTTGGGAAGAATCGGATACCCCGGACAACCGGGGCCTTTTTGGCGCTTTATCCAAAGAAGAAAGGGAGGTCTTAAGAGAGTGTTCGCGCTTTTTTGCCGGGAAGACGGCGCCCGATCATGTCAAAAAAGCCTGGCACTCTTTGGTCGGCACCTGGGCTCAGGATATAACCGATGCCAAGGGAAGCGATCCTACCCCCGACTCCGGATACTTTCCCGGCATCACCTGCAGGGGCATGTGGGAAAAAATACTGGCCAGGGGTATGCGCGGTTTAATTGAAGAGGCTGAAGCGGGCATCCGCCGCTTTAAAGAGATGAAAGAAATCGATATCAACAAGTTTTATTTCTGGCAATCGGCAATCATGGTTTGCCAGGCCATGATCGACTATGCGCGAAGGTATGCCGCCCTCGCCTATGAGATGGCGGAAAAAGAATCTGACGTGCAGAGAAAGAATGAACTGCTCGAAATCGCCAGGGTCTGCGAGTGGGTCCCCGAAAATCCAGCCCGCACATTTCATGAAGCGATTCAATGCATCAACTTTATCCTGGTCGGCAGAGGGCTGGAAGCAATGTACCCGATCTTGCTCGGCAGATTGGATCAATACCTGTGGCCCTATTTTGAGCAAGATGTCCTCAACGGCAGTTTAACGCTGGAAAGGGCGGCCGAACTGCTTGGCAGCGCCATCACCCTATGGGGCATGAAAACCGTGCTCCAGGTTGGCACAACCCAGCAGGAAACACACCAGTTCAGCTACAGCATCAACAGCATCAACTTAGGCGGTGTCGATAAAAACGGGAACGATGCCTCAAACGAGTTAAGCTATCTGATTCTCCACATGATCGGGTTGCTGAGGATGTCTTCGCCGACAGTTGTTTTAAACTGGCACCCGCAAACCCCGCGCCAGTTATTGCTGAAGGCCCTGGAAACGAATTATAAAACCAAAGGCGGTATTCCTTTATTTGAAAATAGCGATCACGTGGTGGAAAGCTTTATAAGTGATGGGATTCCCCCGGAAGAAGCCAGGGAATGGTACAGCCAGGGCTGCGTGACACCGATCCTGCCCACGCGGATCGATCATAACGGCAGCGAGGGCAAAGGAGCGATAAACGTAGCGTTTATCCTGGATCTAACCCTGCATCGCGGTGTTTCCCAGATCACCGGCAAAAAAATTGGCCTTGATGTGGGCGACCCGCGAGATTTCAAGACTTTTGAAGATCTATACGAAGCTTTTAAAAAGCAGTACCGGTACGTCGTCAACCGGGTTTTATGGCTCGGCACGGTGGCGCAAAGTATTGAACCGCAGCACCTGCGCTTCCCCTTTAACTCTTGCATCGCCGGGCCCGGCTGCATGGAAAAAGGGCAAGACATCCTCATCACCGATGCCAATCACAGTTATGGCATCAGCGACCGGGCGATCGTAGACACGGCAGATTCCCTCATGGCCATTAAGAAACTGGTCTTTGATGAGCAAAAATT
This sequence comes from Bacillota bacterium, assembly GCA_012727685.1. Classification (GTDB taxonomy): domain Bacteria; phylum Bacillota; class Dethiobacteria; order DTU022; family DTU022; genus JAAYGO01. The sequence continues at coordinate 4,134 of JAAYGO010000093.1, forward strand.
AACCATGGACGAACTGCTCCATGCCTTGGCCACCAACTTTGCAGGGGAAGGGGGCGAGGAAATCAGGCAGATGTGCCTTGCCGCTCCAAAATATGGCAACGACATTGAAGAAGTTGATTTAATGGTTCGTGAGGTGGGAGAGTTTTCCGCCAGCGTGATCCGATCGTACCAAAATCCCTACAATGTCCCCTGCAAAATATCCCGGGAAGGCTTATCCTGGCATTACTTCGGGGGCCTGGGCGTGGGGGCGCTGCCCAATGGCCGCAAAGCAAAGGAGCCTCTTAACGACGGTTCACTATCGCCCATGCGCGGTATGGATAAGCACGGTCCTACGGCAGTGCTCAGGTCTGCCCTGCGGGCGGGATTCAAAGAGTCGTATGCCTCGTGCCTGAATCAGAAGTTTTCCAGTTCGCTCATGCGCAGCCCGGAAAGCAGGGAAAAACTGGCTACACTGATCGAAACCTTCTTTAAAAACGGCGGCCAGCATATCCAGTTCAACATGGTGGATACCCAGGAACTTCTGGATGCAAAGGCACATCCGGAGAAACACAGGGATCTGGTGGTCAGGGTCGGGGGCTTTAGCGCTTACTTTGTCATGCTCTCGCCTGAAATTCAGGATGATATCATTTATCGAAGCGAATTTGGCTGTTAGGAATTAACAGGGGAGCATTGATAAGGGAATTAAAGAGGAAAGGATGATGAAAATGGCTCAAGAGGAATATGCCAGATATCTTCTGGGGAATTTTAACACGAATCGCGATGATAAGGGCATTCACATGTTCCGGTTGGACGAAAATGTTTTAAAAGGCGCCCCCTATCTAGATTGCGCCTGGTTTTGGCCAACTTCTACTCCGATTGAGATCATCGGGAGCCATAGCCATGACTTTGAAGAAGTGATCGCCTTTTTCGGAGCCGATGCGCAAAATCCCCTCGATTTGGGAGGGGAGATCGAATTCTGGATGGGTGAAGAAAGGTTCATTTTAACGCAAAGCAAGATTATTTTTGTTCCCAAGAATGTAAAGCACTGTCCTTTGATTATCAGGAAAGCGGATCGTCCCATCTTCCATTTTTCTTTTGGAGTTTCTACAAAATATGTTCTATAAGCCTGGCAGAATATTCTCTCTAATTGCTCGGAGTTGTAGTCGCAAACCGGGGAAGGGGGGGGTGGCAAGGCTTAGCGATTCTACATGATGGTGGATTTGCGTTGATGAGGGAGCATTGAAATTTTGGGAAAAGAGAGGGAGTTTTGCATGAGTAGCAAATACGGGAAATACATCCTCAGGGAGCCTTTAGGAATCTTGCCTCTAAAAGAAGTCCAAACAGCATCCATTATCATCGGTCACCATGGCTATCCGGAAGGATGGGAAGGCTTACGCTTTAACATGGCCATGCACTCCATTTATATGCCCTTTACGATCGAAAAAAATGGACATGTGCATGATGAAGATGAGATTCTCGTTTTCGCGGGAAACAATCCCATGGATTTCA
>JAAYGO010000064.1 GCA_012727685.1 Bacillota bacterium
GTGGTATTGCCGGGCAAACCGGCATGGCGGGAGATCGTCGACTGGCTGGGAGAGTCCATCCTTTCCCCCGACGGCTCCCTGGATCGCGCGCGCCTGGGGGAAATGGTTTTTGCCGATGCGGCCAAAAGGCAAAAGCTGAACCAAATCGTCCATCCCCGGGTTTTTGCCGCGCTGCTTAAGCGCACTGCACAAATCCGGCGCACGGCTCCGGAGGCCATCCTGGTCTACGATGTCCCGCTCTTGATCGAAACGGGCTTGCACCGCTCCGTTGACCTGGTGCTCCTGGTCTATGTTACCCCTGAGATCCAGTTGCAGCGGCTCTGCCGGAGGGACAAGCTTTCGCGCGCAGAGGCGCAAAAGCGGATTGCGGCGCAGACGCCCCTGGACGAGAAAAAGCGATATGCCGATTACGTGATCAACAATAGCGGCACCCTCCGCAACACCGCGCGCCAGGTTAAGGCACTCTGGCGCTACCTTACCGGCCTGCAGCCGCCATCCACCGGAGTGCCCGGGCGGGATGGCGCTGACAAATAACGGAGGTCAATGGAAGCTGTTCAAGAAATTATTTTACCTTCTTGCTTTTAGCGCCCTGTTTCTCCTGCTCTGTGGTCTTTTGTCCAGCAGCCTGCTCGGGCGCCTTTTCTATCCTTTGCATTACGAAGCCGAGATCCGGGCCGCTGCCGCGGCAAACAGGGTTGACCCGTTGCTCGTGGCAGCCGTTATTTACACGGAGAGCAGCTTCAAACCGGGAGCCGAATCGCCCCGGGGCGCCCGCGGCCTGATGCAGCTCATGCCGGATACGGCGCAGTGGGTCGCCGGCCAGGCCGGATACCCCGCCTATGCGCCGGAGATGCTCTATGAGCCGCGCTGCAATATCGAGCTTGGCACCTGGTATCTGGCGGACCTGCTGGTAACATTTTCAGGGGATCTGGTGATCGCCCTGGCTGCTTACAACGGGGGCAGGGGAGAGGTGAGCCGCTGGCTGGAGAATGAGATCTGGGACGGCACCGCGGCAAACCTGGAGCAGGTGCCCTTTGCCGAAACGCGCCATTTCGTGAGGCGGGTTCTCAAAACCTATCAGCGCTATACCGAGCTATACCGGTAAGGCTTAAAGCCGCTGCCGTGATCTGCAAAAAGAAATATCTCCCGCCTCCATGCCGGTGCAGGAGATATTGCTTTATGCAGCTTAATACAGTGGAGTATCATCTTTAAAAGTAAAAGTGGGAGTGGTATTTCTATCCGCTTCCGAACCGGTCCTTTTTTTCCGCTCCGGCAGTTCCACGCCCAGTTCCCTCGCAATCTCTTCCCGGTATTTTTGCAGTTTGTTCCGGTCAATATTCTTCTTCTGCGGCCGCGCCCGGTTAAATTTTTTCGCCACCTTTTCCCGACCCTCCTTTCAGCTGTCTTTTTATATTCTTTGCACCTTGCTGCGCTCTTATCCCCCGCAAGGTATATTTTTGGCCATGATCTGCAAACTAAAGTTAAAACATGGTGAGGTGGATAATCATGAGCGATCTTGAGGAAAGCAAATTTATCAGTCTTGGACACGCGGCGTTAAAATACGGAACCTGGTTGATCGGTTTAATCATCGTTTTATTTTTCTTATCCCGGCACCTCTTTCCTTTTATCCAGTCTCTCTTTTAAAGCCTGAATCGCTACCGGCTTGCCGCCGCCTGGGACGGTTTGTGGCAAGTTAATGTGCAAGCGAAAGGGGGGAAAATGAAATTATGATGACCACTTTTCACGTGATCCATATTCTTGTCGGCCTGTGGCTGGCCCTGGTTAATATGACCGACATTTTGAACGACACCACTCTGGTGTGGAACAATTTTATTCTGGGGCTGATCGTGGCCGGGTATAATGTTTATTACCTTTTTGCCCGGAAAAATGTCGATGTGCAGTCGTAGCTGGCCGAAAGCCGAAGCTGTCATTTGAGAATTTAAAAGAAAAGACGTTAGTTGGCATATCATATTTATTATTAGCAGGGACGGATCAATAAAGGACTCCGTCCCTGCTGCCGTCTACTTTCTAAATGCGGCAGTCGGATTCAGCCACCCTCACCCCGACCTTCTCCCCCCAGGGGGGGAGAGAGGATTATGAGTGGCAACTTCGCTCTAGCCCTCAGTGTTTTCATAACCTGATGGTGCCCCTGTATTGTGGGGGCATGAGCGTCTACCCTTATTTAACAGGATATGCCCTGTGCCGGATGTTCCGGCAGGAAATGCCGCCCGGGCGGCGAATACCCCCTTAACCATGCGCGAAGCGGAGGGTATTAAATGCGCGTCGCCGCTTTATCCCTGGCCGGAATTGAGGCCCGTAATCTTACAGATTATATGGAAGGGCTCGAAAAGCTGCTCCGCGGTTTGGAAGTCCGGCTGGCGGTGCTTCCCGCTTATGCCGGTTTATTGTTGGCCCGGCAGGCGGGGCTGCTGCCCCAACAAGGCAGTTTCCGCGCCCTTTTTTCTGCATTCGCGGCGCAATCCACCCGGTGGAACAGAGAATACCGGACCCTGTGCGGCGCGCTCGCCGGGAAATTGGGGCTTTATCTTTTGGCCGGAACCACGCTGGAGCATGATCAGGGGCGCCTTTATCATACCGCTTACCTTTTCGGCCCCCAGGGAGAGATTTGTGGAAAGCAGCGCCAAACCCACCTGACCCGCGAAGAACGGGAGCTGGGCTTGAGCCGGGGAATGGAGCTGCCGCTCTTTCCCGCCGGCCCTTTCCAGGTGGGTATCGTCATCGGCAATGACAGCCGCCACCCTGAAACGGGACGCATCCTGGCCCTGCAGGGAGCCGATATTTTGCTCCATCCGGGGGCCATGGGAGAGGGATTTACCGGTCCGTCCCAGGAGGCGGGGATGTGGGCCCAGGTCCAGCAAAATCAATGCTGGGCCGTGGAGGCCCAGCTTTGCGGGACCATCGGGGAGCGCTCCTTTGCCGCGGAGTGCGCCATTATCGGGCCCTGCGAAGCCACTGCCGATTTGAGCGGTTATCTGGCCCTGGCCCGCGGCAGCGCCGGCACGGCCGCCGTAAGCGCCTTTCTCGATCAGGCGAAGCGGCGGCAGGCCAAAGAAAATTTCCCGGTCCTGCGCCAGCTGAACCCGGAGGCTTATGGGGTTCTCTACCGGCATCAAGAGCCGGAAAAAGAGGGGAGGTAGACAGCCATGGCCCTGGACGGGTGGAAGGAGAGGCTGTTCAGGCGCTACCTTTTCCATCTCTGCCGCCCCGCAAGGGTAAAGCGGCATCTCAACAAATTTTTAGCCGGGGCGGAGCGTGTGGCGCCGCCTGAGGGGCGGAGCGTCACCGTAGCCGCGCTGCAACTGGAGCTTAAGCTCTTTAAAAACCCGCTCCATTACGCCGAAGAGATGTACCGCCGGGTGAAGGAGGCGGTGGCGGCCGGAGCCCAGCTTGTCGTTTTCCCCGAAGACAATAACCTGCAGCTTTTGGGCATGCTCCCGGGGATCGAGGAGCTTGGCACCGCAGCCTTATCTGAAAATGGGGCGGAAGCGCCGCCGGAGCCCGCCGGGCCGCCGATTACGGTTGCCGATGTGATTCATTATGTCAGCCCGGTTATGGAACCGCTGATCCACGCTGTTTTTTCCAGGCTGGCCGGAGCACACGGCATCTACCTGATGGCCGGCAGCTTTTTGCTCTCCGACCGGGGGAGGGTGGTGAACCGCGCCTTTCTCTACGGCCCGGGCGGAGAGCTGATCGGGCGGCAGGACAAGGTCCATTTGATGCCCATCGAAAGCGAGTGGGGCATTGCCCGCGGGCGAAGCTTTTCGGTTTTCGATACAGCCATTGGCAGGCTGGCCATGCCCATCTGCATGGATGCCACCTACTACGAGACCTTCCGGATCCTGGAGCGCCTGGGCGTGGAAATTGCCATGCTGCCCATCGCCAACCCTGAGGCCTACAACTACTGGCTGGCGCTGCGCGGCATCTGGCCGCGGGTGCAGGAAAGCTCCCTTTACGGCGTCAAGAGCGCCATGGTCGGGCAACTGCTCGGCTTCACCTTTACCGGCCGGGCCGGGATATTTGCTCCCCTGGAGCTGACCCCAAATAAAGACGGCGTCCTGGCCGAAGTGGAGTCGCCGCATCGCAAAGGGCTGGCCGTGGCCACCCTCGATCTGGAGGCGCTGCGCGAGCTGCGCGCCGCTCACCCCTGGCGCGACAGCAATGAAGCCCTGTACGAACGCTACTTTCCCGCAGTTTATCAGAATCTACCGCAATAATTGATAATTGATGATTATGATGGGGACAGACCTACGCTTGCAGGTCTGTCCCCTGACCTTAGACCCACTCGTTCACAGTCGCACCAGCTCTCAGCGACAAGAGGCGAAGGTTTTTCATATCCCTAATAGTGCCCCCGTTTGATGGGGGCATGGCGGTCTACCCAGGCAATTAATTTATGCGCTGATTGAATCAGCATCCTGGTAGGCGGTAACTTCCGTTTCAGGGTAGCGGGTAAAGACGATAATGCCGATGAGCATGCACAAGGCAGCTACGGGACCGGTGAGCTGGATGCCGAGGGGTTCCGCCGCGCTGCTGCCAAAAAATTGCAGCAATCCGCCCGTAATAATGGTGGAAACCCCGAGCGCCAGCTTCAGCACAAAACCCTGGGCCCCGAAATACATGGCTTCGCGGCGCTGCCCGGATAGTTTCGCTTCCAGGTCCGAGACCGCGGCCACAATGGCATCGGGCACTACAAAGATAGCCGACACGGGGATGCCCAGCAAGGCCATCAGGATCAGGGCAAAGGTCTCCGGGGCAAGGGAGAACATGGGCTGGCCGAGGAAATAGATGAAGGGCAGCAAAACGGCAAAGATGACCAGAGAGAACATCATCATTGCTTTTAACCCAAATTTTTTACAGAGCATGTTCAGGGGGAGGAAAAAGGCGAAAGCCACGGCGAGGACAACGCCGAAATAAAGGGCGATATCCGATTCCGGCTTGCCCAGCAGCACCTCCACGTAACCGGCAAGATTGAGGGTGACGATATTGAATCCAAGCCAGAAGGTCACGTTGGCGATCAGGTAAATGACGAAAGCGCGGTTTTTAAAAGTTGTTTTTAAGGCTTCGAGCAGGGCCAGGGTGGCCGGTTCCGACCTGGCATAGTCCCTCTCTTTGATCAACAGGGGCAGGTAGAGCATGACCAGGCCGAGGACGCCCATGACCCAGACCATACCCCGGGGGCCTAGGGATCCGATCAGCAGTCCACCCCCGATAAAGGCCACGGCCACACCGATGATGCTGAAGAGGGCTTTCGAGGTGGCCAGGTCCACCCGGTCGCGGTTGCTGCGCGCCAGTTCCGGAAGCAAGGCCAGGTAGGGACAGACATAAGCGGTAAAGAGCAGGAAATAGAGCCCGAGCAGCACCGTGAGGTAGATATTGTTGATCATGGAA
>JAAYGO010000120.1 GCA_012727685.1 Bacillota bacterium
CGGCAGGAGGGACTCCTGCAGCTTCAGCTTCATCCCTGAGTGCGTTGAGTGCTCCAGGTTCGCATAACTCCAGAATAGCATCCTGTATTGCATCCTTCACAACTTCTTCGGGAAGGTCTCGTACGTACCTTCCTGCGTACCTATGGAGGGTAAAATAACGTTTCAATTCCTCTTAGGTAGGCTGGAGACGCCTAGCATGAGCATTTTTGCCGTTGTGTACTCTTGTTTCAATTCCTCTTAGGTAGGCTGGAGACGCGTTAAACGCCTTTGATATAAGGCTTTGTTAAATAGTGGTATACGCAAAAAATGATTTGTCTATATAACATTTTTGCATCACCCGAACGTGAAAAGTGTTGTTCTGCAAGGGTTTTTGCCTTCGGTTCATTAGATTATAAGGTGTCGTCGATCCCCGGGGGTTTTTGCACTACCGCAGGTCGACGACATATTGCTGCTGTGTCAGGCGGCATTTTAATGCTTATACATTAATTCTGCGTTGCGGGATATTCCCCTGCTTTGGATTAGACCCATTTCAGAATATCCCGGTCTACTCTGAAAATAGCTCAGTGCTTTTCATCCATTTGATGGTAAAGCCACCGGCTTTATGGCCGTCTATCCTGAAAATGCGGGGGCCGAATTCAGCCCTCCTCACCCTGCCCTCTCCCCCCAAAGGGGGAGAGGGGGCTAGGAAGGGCACCATTTTCCTCCTCCTGATGGCGCCCCCGCCCTGCGGGGGCATGGCCGTCTGCTCTGAAAATGCGGCAGGCGGACGCTTAGCCCCCCTCACCCTGACCCTCTCCCCTGAATGGAGGAGAGGGGATTTGGAATGGCGCCGTTTTCGGCTTTCTGATGGTGTCCCCACGAAATAGAGCCGCAGTCTAAATAATCGATAGATCATTAATATATGAGCACCTTCTCGTCATCGATACGCTTAAAGCCGGTTTCGAAGTCGTAAAAGTGTTCCAGTAAATCTCTGGGTATATACAACGGAGCGGTTGTTTCATCCAGGCGGCCGGCCAGCAGTTGGGCGGGAACAGAGAGCAGGTAGCTTGAAAAATCTTTCTTTATAGAGAGAAAGGCCCGCTGGCGCTGCCAAAAATCTTTCTCATTAACCACCGCGTTTTGATAAAACTGCCAGGTTTCAGCAGCAGTATCGTCGAGTTCAACGAAGACATTTACATAATGAGGGCGATCTTTGATTAAAGCAAAGTTAGCTACCCCAAGCAGCTCTGACTCGCGATCGCGAGGTGAAAAACGCCAGTATTGCATCGCCTCCAGCAACGCTTTACTTATTGCGGCCGATTTGGCCTGCCGGACCTCTGCAAAGTAGTTTGCAACGACATTGTAAAAGTCTTTCTCTTTAAGGTGTATTTCTTGTCCAAACATCTTCTTCGCCGCGTGGGTATGAATTTTGCCGTAAACATATTGTGCCAGCGTAGCTTCACCCTTTTCACTGCGGTTTACCAGGTGCCAGACCTGGACCTGGCCGCGGTTGCGGCGAAAGTGACGGTTGCAGCGCCCGGCTGCCTGCACCACTGCGTCGACCGGGCCGAGATCACGCCAGACTTCGTCAAAATCGAGGTCAACTCCGGCTTCGACCACCTGGGTGGAAACAAGAACCGGTTTCTCCCTGCCTTTAAGCAATTTTCGAAGCTGCTGAAGGCGAGCAGCCCGCTCCCCGGGAGTGATGTTCGTTGATAAATAATAAAGCTTGCTTAAGCCCAGCTTCTCTTTCAGCAAGCCATAAAAGGCAATCGAACTCTTGATCGTATTTAAGATCACCAGGTAAGAGCGATCGGGCTGGTAACTTCTCTTAAATGCCTTGGCCAGCTCTTCTACGGTGAGCGGCTCCGGGTTTGCCGTAACTTGGACCCGATCAAGGGCGGCAAAGCGTTCTCGTAGTTGCGGCTCCGGGCCGGCAAGCTCCAGGGCTTCTCCTTCTTCAAACCATTCCGGGCGGGTAGCCGTCGTCAGCAGAACCCGGATTCCCAGGCAATTGCAGGCGCCGCGCAGCGCATTTTCGACCAGTGGCCAGTATTCGACAGGGATGTTCTGGACCTCATCGAGGATCAGGATGGCGTTCTGCAGGCGGTGAAATTTCTTTAGCATGCGGTTCTCATTGCCGATCAGGGTATGCAGCAACTGCACAAACGTGGTGATGATGATTTCACTCTGCCAGCTTTCAATCAGAAGGAGTGCCCGGTCCAGGGAGAGAGTCTCATCTTCATCGCCTGGCCTATCGCCCGGCCTATGGTAGGCAGTTTCGGCAAGGTGATGGTGTTTGAGCAGCCAGGTGGAGGGGAGAGGGCTGCCGCTTTTTTTAACCCCGCTGCCTGCGAGCAAGACTTGCTTAGCAGTGTCATAAGTTTGATCGACAATGCTGGTAAAGGGAAGCGCGTAAATGATGCGCGGTATTCCGTTACCTGACCCGCTAATCTTTTGCCTTAGGATAAAAGCTGCGGCCAGGCCGGCCAGGGTCTTGCCGCTGCCGGTAGGCGCGGTGATGGTGAAGAGCCTCCGGGACAGAGGAGCTTCCATGATCGTCCGGCAAACGGTATTGTAGAGCTCTTCACGCATCTGGTCTACGGCGGTGCGCGGCGGGCCAAATTGTTTATCCCGGTATGTTTTAACCGGCTGCAAGGGCAAGACAGTCCTTTCCATGTCTTTGAGCCGGGCAGAATGGATCTTATCGGCGTCGATCACGGCAGAGAAGAGAGCGAGGAGGTCGAAGTAATCCTGCAGGGTTGATTCATTTATGGCCTTGATCTGCCGTTTCCGGTAGCGGTATAGGCGGCCGTAAGGATGAATCCAGTTATCATAGAAGTGCTCCAGCAGCCCAAGCCAATCCCCATCCAACCAGGCCGGTAACGGTTTACGTTTTTGTTTAAGCAACTTGGCAGTACGGCACGCTGCCACTTTTAAAGAGCGTGCCACTGCCTCTGCCTCCTGGCGCAGAGCTTCGATTTGACGCTGCGCTATCTTCAGCCTTTCGTTATGGGCCGGTTCCAGGTGATCCCAGGAAGGGGCGCTCAATTCACGGGGCGGCAGCAGTATCTCCTCGGGATCGGCCAGGTGGCGGTGATGCTGGCAGATGGCTAAAAAAAGTGCCAGGGAGGGGAGGGGGGCTATGCCGAATTCTTCGGCCAGGTAGGCGGCCCAGAGCGCCGAGAGAAAGGCGTGCTGCTTCTCCAGGCCGCCACGCCCGGTGCGCAGGTAACGCTGAAAGAAGGGGGTATATTTGCCGAAGTCATGGGCCAGCCCGGCAAGAAGGGCTGCCGCCGTCAACTCTTCGCGCCGCGGGTTGGTTTCCAGGCGCTCCGCTGCGCCTGCGGCGGTTTTCGCCAGGTGCGCGCTGAGCAGATAATAGCGTTTCCCTTCTTTATGTGCATAGTAGGGCATGCTCTACTCCTCCATAAAGGCCACTGCATCTGTCTCCGCTTCGCCAAACTCGAAATGATAGGCGTCAGTGCGCAGGCGGGCAGTCAAAGGTTCCCCCTCGGTGTAGAGCAGCGAGGCCGGCGGGCACAGGGTCCGCCCTTCACCGAACGAATGGGGAGCCCGTTCCCTGAAGATGCGGCGCGGCGCGTTGCCATTCAGCACCAGCTTTTCCAGCAAAGCGGTGTTTAAAACAGAGGTGAGCGATACGGGCGTGCCCCGGGGAAGCCGCCTGTATTGGCTGGGGTTAAAGAAACCCCGGAACTCGAACATAGCCGGGCACTCGGTCAGCCCCAGGTAAAGGGGGTAGTGGCTGCGCCTTTCCTGCAGACGTTGCGCCGTCTCCGCCAGCAGCTCCTCGTCGGGATGGTGAAAGAAGACGCGAAAGCGAAGCCGGGGATATGCTCCTGCGGGCAACAGCAGCTCCAGCGGGATCTGGGTGCCCGGAACCAGGCCGCCCCTGCTGATTACACCCAGGTCTTCCTTCTTGGTACGGGTATAGTTAACCGTCTGCATCAGCCGTCTCCCCGGGACCTTGACCGCGACACCATAGCGGCCGCGGTCGAGGAGCCCGTAGTAAGAGTCGCGCTCCATTCCCAGTAGCGCGGCAATGATTCCCATGAGGACGGTACGCGGCGGAAAACCGTAAGTAAGGGAGGAGGAGTTGGTATAGTATTTGCGAAAATGCGCCACCGGGCCGGTTAAATCGAACACGGCCACAGCTTCGATTTCTGCCAATGCGATCAGTCTCCTTCCCAGGTGCGGACCCGCTCTTTGCCGACCTGCCCGGCCAGCCAGTCGGCCAGGGTGATGGCCTTGCCGGCGGCAGTAGTTTGCAGGGCGGGATCTTGCCAGACCAGGATATAATCGAGGCGCTCTTTCACTTGCTCCAGGCGTCCGGTGATACCGCCAAGCTCGATGCTGTAATCGCCGATCTCCCGCAGGCCGGCCGTTTCACTTAACTGCAGGTCATCACGCAGGTCGCCCATGAAAGTGTCAGCATCACTAAAGACGAAGCGCGCATAGAGGCGCGGATACTGCCCGATCTTTGAACGGGTGGCCAGCAAGGGGATGGCGCGGATCATCGCTTCGTCCATCAGCGCGAGATCTGCTTCACTGGTTGCGCTCTGGGGCCGGTTGCCGCTGCGCGCGAGCATGCTTTGGGCTCGCCTGGCGCTGACGACGCCGTGGAAGGCGATCAGGGCATAATAGAGGCGGTAGTCCTTCCCAAAGGTGCCCTGGCCGGCTTCGTCCCGGGTAGCGAATTGCGAGGAAATTGTGGAAGAATCCACGGGCTGCACCTTGTTCAGGGAGTATCCCCAGGTGAATTGAACTGGACCGGTAAGGTTGACGGCCTCGCCGCCGCCGCGCCGCTCGCCCTTTATGGGCATGGTCGCGCCAAAGAGGCGCGCATCAAGCAGTTTTTCAAGAAGCTCGGGGAGATCTTCTCCGCTGACTTTTTCCTTGCCGAGCACTTCCTGAATGCGGCCCATGGCCTGGACCACGCCGGCAGACTTGGTCACGTAAATGATGTGGCCCTTTTCTTCTAGGTAGTCGCGCAGGTAGCGCTTCAGGCGGACGTCGGAGACAAGGCAGCGTTCGCGGTCATAGTCCATGCGGGGGCGGTTTTCATCGTCGGGGTCCCCGTTGGGATTGCACATCTTGGCATCATAGAGAAAAAGAATTTCACTGTTTTTTTCGATTACGCTCATAAGCTCGTTAGGCCTCCTTTTAATTAGGAAGTTTAGGTTTACTCCGCCACTTCCATATCCATATCCGCGGCTTCCTCAGCGGCGGCAGCTTCACTCTGCTTTTCAACTCCGGTCTGGTAGGCGGCACGCGTGGCCCAGGCGTAGCCGGAGAGGATGTAGAAGACATTCTCTTCCGGCGAGAGTGGCCAGTTGGCCGCATGGGCGTCGAGCAGCTCTTTTGCGGCAGCGTAAATTCTTTCATTATAGATGAAGATGCGGTGCTGGCGCAGTTGATCTACCAGCAGGTTGCTCAGGCGAATCACCCTTGGCCAGTTCATCCCACTGTAATTGACCTTGTCCAGGACCGGCTTGTGCTCGTAGCCGCTATTCCTCTGGGAGCGGCCGACCTGGTGCAGCAGATAGCCCAGCAGGAAGAGGGCGGTATGCGGTTCGCCGTAGCCCATCTCCTGTAGATAGAGCTGCATCTGGCCCGCCGCCTTTTGCAGGCCAACCTCTTCCTGGCCTTCCTGCAGAGAGTAAAGCTGCTGAAAGGAGGTAGTCTCATGAGCACTGCTGCCGACACGCTGC
>JAAYGO010000260.1 GCA_012727685.1 Bacillota bacterium
CGTCGGTCCAGCCGTTTAGTTCCTTTAACATTAACAAACCGATAATCACGTTCACCGCCGCATTGGGACGGCTGTAGTTTTCACTGTAAAGCACAGCGAAACGGTTTTCGTCTATCTTGGTAAAGATCGAATGAAAGAAGTAGCGCCATGTTCAAAAAAAACCCGGCAGAAAAACAGTTTAATCTTAGCGAGCCCTACTATCACTTCCCTAAATATGTGCGCGAAGCGCTGCACAACAGCTTTCAATGGCTTCTTTGAGGGTCATTCCTTCGTTGAAATTGTCCCAGGAGAGTAGGGAAAAAGCGCTTGGTGAATTCAAGAGCTTTCATGATACAATCGCCAGTGATTTATGTTTGGAAACAGAAGAAAAGAAAAAACTGCGAGACGATGAGGCCAAAGAAATCATTAAAAGGACCTGTAATGTATCAAGTTGTGCAAAAGTACAACTGCTTGAAATAGATAAAAGAAGCCAATGTTTGAAGGAGCTCAAAGAAGAAGGCTTGTCGACTCGGTAAATTGCAAGACTAACTGGTATTAGCAGAGGTATTATACTTAAAGCGTGACATTTGTCAGCAAAAACCGACAGCCGATTTCGCTAATTCTGCTAATAATTGTGGATTTTTTATTGTGCGGTGAACAACAGCAGACCAGAAGAACCGTCCCCGTGGTTTACGTGGTTTAGGTTGACAGTTTAAATCTATGCTGTATATAATAAATCCAAATTAAAAACCAGCGCCAGCTAAAGGCTATGAACAGGAGAGTAGGTTTGGCGCCGCCCGCCAGAGAGGGTTTCCGGGTTGGGCTGAGAGAAACCCAGGGATCGGCCTGAACTGAAGTGCACCTGGAAGCCAAGACCGCGAACTTGCAAAGCTAGCGGTTTTCGGGTTTTCCCGTTATCGAACATAAAAGCGGGGTGTCCTGGACACCCAAGCAGAGTGGAACCGCGGTTCTTTGCCGTCTCTGTTTGCACAGGGGCGGCAAAATTTTATAGAATGGGGTTGGAACATGTTTAAACGGTTACGGCAGGATATCAGGGCGGTGTTGGAGCGTGACCCGGCGGCGAAAAGCGTCCTGGAGGTGCTGCTCTGTTACCCGGGTCTTCATGCCTTGCTCTTTCACCGTGTCGCCCATTTCTTTTATCGCTGCGGTTTGACGCTGCTGGCGAGGCTAATTTCCCACCTCTCCCGTTTCCTAACCGGTATCGAGATTCATCCCGGGGCGGTAATCGGTGAAGGCTTCTTTATCGATCATGGCATGGGGGTGGTGATCGGAGAGACAACGGAAATCGGCAATAATGTCACGCTCTACCAGGGGGTGACCCTGGGCGGTACCGGTAAAGAGAAGGGCAAGCGCCATCCCACCGTGGGAGACAACGTGGTGATTGGCGCGGGGGCCAAGGTGCTCGGGCCCATCGAAATCGGCAGCGGCGCGCGCATCGGCGCCGGCTCCGTAGTCCTCAATTCGGTCCCCCCGGGTTCCACGGTGGTTGGCATTCCCGGGCGAGTGGTCTTTTATAAGGGCAAGAAGGTGGCGGCCATCAATCTCAATCACACCGATTTGCCTGACCCGGTGGCCGACATGTTAAACAGGTTGCAGGATCAGATCGATGAACTGCGCTTGCAACAGGAAAGATTGGAGAATGGAGTGTGCAGCAGTGGACATAAAACTCTATAATACCCTGACGCGCCGCAAGGAAGATTTTGAACCCCTTGAACCTGGTGTGGTGCGCATGTATGTTTGCGGCCCCACGGTCTACGATTACATTCACATCGGCAACGCCCGGATTTTTATCGTTTTCGATTCCTTCCGGCGCTACCTTGAGTTTCGCGGTTTGAAAGTGACCATGGTGCAAAACTATACCGATATTGACGATAAGATGATCCGGCGGGCCAACGAACAGGGCGTTGCCGTCTCGGAGCTGGCTGAAGAGTTTATCGCCGCTTACCAGGCCGATACCGGAGCGCTTAAGGTGAGGCCGGCCGATATCCAGCCCCGCGCCACAGAACATATTCCCCAGATCATCGCCCTGATCAAGCGGCTCGAGGAAAAGGGGATGGCCTATGCCAGCCAGGGTGATGTCTATTATAACACCGCCGCCTTCAGCGATTACGGGCAGCTTTCGCAGCAGAAGCAGGAAGAGCTGCTGGCCGGGGCGCGGGTTGAGCCGGGCGAGAAAAAAAGACATCCCCTTGATTTTGCCCTCTGGAAGCAGAAAAAGGAAGGTGAACCGGCATGGGATAGCCCCTGGGGCGAGGGGCGTCCGGGCTGGCATATCGAGTGCTCCGCCATGGCCATGCACTATCTCGGTGAAACGATCGATATTCACGCCGGGGGAGCCGACCTGATCTTCCCCCACCACGAGAATGAAATTGCCCAGAGCAGCGGCGCCACCGGCAAATCCTTTGCCCGCTACTGGATGCATGCCGGTTACCTCAATATCGAAGATCGCAAGATGTCAAAGTCGCTGGGCAATGTTCTGACCGTGCGCGACCTGCTGGAGGAGCATCATCCGCTGGATCTGCGCTTCTTTATCCTCTCCGCCCACTACCGCAGCCCCCTGAACTATAGCCGGGCCCTGTTGCGCCAGGCAGGCGCGGGCCGCGCGCGCTTGCAGGAGGCGGTGGACAACCTGTTTAGTACCCTGGAGGGGGCGGGAAGTGCTGCCGGGCCGGCGGAAAGCAAGTTGGCTGAAGCCCTGGGTTCCGCCGCCGCCCGTTATGTCGCCGCCCTGGATGACGATTTTAATACCGCCGACGCCATCGGCGTGCTTTTTGAGCTGGCGCGCCGCTGCAATATTTATCTAAAAGAAGGGTATCCCTACGATAGAGCCCTCCTGGAGCAGGCCCTTAATTTTTACCGCGAGGCCGACAGCGTTCTGGGCATTTTAAACCTGGAGAGACCCGGCGTGCCGGACCGGGAGATTGAAGAGGCGATCGCGCGGCGCAACCAGGCGCGGCAGCAAAAAGACTGGGCCACTGCCGACCGGATCAGGGATGAGCTCCTGGCCAGGGGGATTATTCTCGAGGATACGCCGCACGGCACCCGCTGGAAGATCAAGCAGTGATCCGCCTGCTTTGCCTTAGGTTGTTCAAATATTGATTGCACGGGAGGGTTACAGTTGGCCTTCATCCAAGAGCGAACGATTGAACAGGCATGGCGCATGACCCTGTGGGCCTGTGCCCGTTATGGCTACAGTTACAGGGTTGAAAAGGGCAGTTACGAAGGACAGTTGCGCAAACAGCTCAACCATCTTGTCGTGCTGATCGAAGAACCCTATACGCGCCCACTGGCCGTTAGCTTACCTGAAAACCTGGGCATTCCTGCCCCCACCTCCGAGGAAAAGATCCAAACATATTTTTATGAATACCTGGCTACCGATACCAAGGAAGAGAAGGAAGACTATACATATGGCCAGTATATTTCGCTGCAGCTTCCCCGGGTGATTGAGCTCTTAAACCGCTCCAGGGGAAACACCAACCAGGCCTGCATGACCATCGGCGACCAGAATAGCATCAACCTCGACGATCCGCCGTGCCTGCGCGTCGTTGACCTCAAGGTGGTTGACGGCAAGTTGCAGATGTCGCTATTCTTCCGTTCCTGGGACATATTTGTCGGCTTTCCGGAAAACATTGGCGGGCTGCAGCTCTTGAAAGAATATATCCTGATGCATCTCGATTTCCCGGTAGAGGACGGCCCGATAATTGCCTATTCATCGGGCGCGCATATTTACGAACAGTATTTTCCGATCGTGAACATGCTCAACGCGCATAAATGTTAACCGGCGGTGAAGAAATGGTTAAGCGGCGCGAACGGCAAAGATCGTTCGCCAAAACCGAAGAAGACTTGATCGTTGGCCGCCAGGCAGTCCTGGAAGCCCTGGTGCACGGCACCGTAAACCGCGTTTATGCAATCGAGGGGCGGAAAGGGGCAATTATCAGCGAGATTGCTGCCGCGGCGCGGCAAAAAGAGATTCCGTTTATTTCTTTATCCCGGGAGGAATTCGAGCGGCTGGTGCCCAATCACGCCGGGCACCAGGGGGTAGCGGCCCTGGCTCCGCCGTATCGCTACCACGCTTTGCCGGATCTGATCCGTCTTGCGCAAAAAAATGAGGCTCCGTTTCTGCTGCTATTGGATCACATCCAGGATCCACAAAACCTGGGCTCTATTCTCCGCACTGCCGGCGCCGCCGGGGTGGACGGCCTGATCATTACCGGGCCGCGCTCGGCGAAAATTACACCGGCAGTGCGCAAGGTGGCCGCCGGTGCCGCGGAGCGGGTCCCGGTAGCCCTGGTTGGCAACCTGCACCAGGCGATTGTTGCTTTAAAGAAGGAAGGATTCTGGGTTTACGGTGCGGAAGCCGACGGCTGCACACCTTATTACGCCCTTGATTACCGCCTGCCCCTTGCCCTGGTGATAGGTTCAGAAGCAAAGGGTTTATTGCGACTGGTGCGGGAAAACTGCGATCAGACCCTCTTCATTCCGATGGAGGGCGGTGCCAACTCTTTAAACGCCGCCGTTGCCGCCGCCGTGATCATCTTTGCCGCGGTGGCGCAGCGAAAAGGATGGCAAAAGCCGCCATCGCCATCCCCAAAGCCTTGAGGGCTCTCCACGATTTTTTTAGTGATTGCCGCCGGTGATGTTCAATATAAATATCATGGGAGAGGCGTCCGGAGGGAAGCAGTTTTTAATTCACGGAGACATCGCGGAAGGGAAAGCTTGCCAGGCGGTATGGGGAGGCTCAAGGGCTGGCTTGAAAAAGCTTGACCCCTTTTTCACGATCAGTTATAATTACTCAGTAAGTGCTTGCCTATGCTCCTCATCTAAAATTTCATACGGAGGCGATGTGTGTGAGCTTTTTAGCTCAAGAATTGAAAGGTAACAACAGCGTCTACCTTGAGCTGGAAATAAAAAGCGACGAAGATATCGTATCCGAAGCGAAAGACGGCAACACCATCGCCCTTGAGTTTCTCATTAATAAGTATAAAAATTTTGTAAAAGCAAAAGCACGTTCCTATTTCCTGATCGGTGCCGATCGTGAAGACATTATTCAAGAAGGGATGATCGGTTTATACAAGGCGATCAGGGACTTTAAGGGAGACAAGCTTTCTTCTTTTCGCGCCTTTGCCGAGCTGTGCATCACCCGGCAGATTATTACGGCCATTAAGACAGCGACAAGGCAGAAGCATATTCCCCTTAATTCATACGTTTCGTTAAACAAGCCCATTTACGACGAAGATTCGGATCGGACTTTGCTCGATATCCTTTCCGGGAGTAAGATTACCGATCCGGAAGAGCTCATGATTAACCGGGAAGAATATCACGATATCGAGTTCAAGATGGGAGAGATATTGAGCGACCTGGAGTGGAAGGTGCTCACCCTCTACCTCGAAGGCAAATCTTACCAGGAAATCGCCGTCGATCTGAAGCGTCACGTCAAATCGATCGATAACGCTTTGCAGCGGGTAAAGCGCAAGCTGGAGCGCTACCTTGAGGTCCGGAGGAGTTAATCGCTTCATTTTAACTCGCAAATGGCGGTTAGTAGTTGACTTTTAGTAGATGAGCGTGTATAATCTAAAAGTGCTTGAACGCGGGTGTAGCTCAATGGTAGAGCCCTAGCTTCCCAAGCTAGTAGCGTGGGTTCGATTCCCATCACCCGCTCCATTGACAGCGCGGGGTGGAGCAGTCAGGTAGCTCGTCGGGCTCATAACCCGGAGGTCGCAGGTTCAAATCCTGCCCCCGCAACCAATCATAAGGAAATCGCTAGATGGCGATTTCCTTATCTAACTCAGACCACTTTTTGCTCACGTAGCTCAGGTGGCAGAGCGTATCCTTGGTAAGGATAAGGTCACCGGTTCGAGCCCGGTCGTGAGCTCCATGGCGGCGTAGCTCAGTTGGTTAGAGCATACGGTTCATACCCGTAGTGTCCGGGGTTCAAGTCCCTGCGCCGCCACCATTTTTTTTTGTTTAATTTTTTATTAATGTAACATAATACGGAGAGACACTTTTTGTGCTTTATGGTAATTTATGTTTACTCTTGGAGGTGTCGATTAAGTGGCGAAGCAGAAGTTTGAGCGGACGAAGCCTCACGTGAACGTGGGGACGATTGGTCATGTTGACCATGGGAAGACGACCTTAACGGCTGCGATAACGCAATGTTTA
>JAAYGO010000023.1 GCA_012727685.1 Bacillota bacterium
ATCGATAACCCTACATAACCGATACCTGCGACAGAAATTTTCATCTACTATAACTCCCTTTTTTTCGATAATCTTATAAATTCTGCGCGCTTAAATGATTTCCTTTTACCTCGAACCCTGAAAAAAACGTAAGCGTCAAACTATCCCCACCTAACCAACACCCTCACTTTATGGTACTCTAATGCAAATAGAGCTACCTTAAAGGGAGGGCTTTCAAATGACCAAAGAAGAGCGCATTGAACAGAAAGCTGCCTGGGAGAGACGGATAGCCGACTTCAAAGCCAGCGGCTTAAGCGGGGCGAAATGGTGCGCCGCTAATAATCAGAAACCGCATCAATTGTGGTACTGGCTCAAGAAACTTGAACCCCAGGCACGGCCTGAGACACCGGTTCGCTGGCTGCCTGTGGACTTAAGTGACCCGGAGCCGACTGTGACGGTCAGAATTGGACCGGCGGTGATCGAAGTAAAACAAGACTTCGACCCGCAGCTGCTCATCAAGCTCGTCAAAACGCTCGCCGCAGTATGATCTTTGAAAACAGCAACACAAAAGTCTATTTGGCTTGCGGACATACAGACCTTCGCAAATCGATCGACGGCCTGGCGGTACTGGTCAAGGAAGGCTTTGCACTGGACCCTTTTTCCAACAGCCTGTTTGTCTTCTGCAACCGCAAGCGCGACAAAATAAAAATATTGGAGTGGCAGCACAACGGTTTCTGGCTCTACTACCCCCGCCTGGAGGAAGGAAAGTTTCAGTGGCCGGATGAAAAAAAGCCTCGGATGACGCCGGTCAGCCGGCGTGAACTAAACTGGCTTTTAGACGGTTTGCCCCTAAAACAAAAGTCAGCCCACCCGGAAGTACTGGCCAGAACAGTGCTCTAATGGTTTGCAAAAAAAGTTGCCGGAAAGCCTTTATTTTAAAGGATTTCTGCCCCCTTTGTCGAATTAATCTGTATGGAAAATACAGCTCAAATGATCCAGGAACTGCAAAACCTGTGTGCCTTACAACAGCAGCAAATCGCTGAACTGACAGCCAAGCTAACCTGGTATGAAGAACAATTCCGGTTAAGCAAAAAGAAACAATTTGCCCGCTCCAGCGAACAATCCGGTGAAAAGCAGCTTCAGATCTTCAACGAAGCTGAAGTGGAAGCCGACCTGACGAAACCAGAACCGGAGCTTGAAGAGATAACCTACCGGCGCCGCAAGCAGCAAGGCCAACGCCAAGAAAAGCTAAAAGAGCTGCCGGTGGAAATTATCGAGTACCGCCTGCCTTCTGAAGAACAGGTCTGCCCCTGTTGCCAGGGGCCTTTACACGAAATGAGCACCGAGGTGCGCCAGGAGCTTAAAATCATTCCCGCCCAGGTAAGTGTGGTCAAGCATGTGCGCCATGTCTACTCCTGCCGCCGCTGTGAGCGGGAAGAGACCAAAACCCCGGTCATCACTGCCCCGATGCCGAAGCCTGCCTTACCGGGCAGTTTAGCTTCACCTTCGGCTATTGCCTATATTATGACCGGCAAGTATGTAGACGGTCTGCCCCTGTACCGCCAGGAACAGGCACTAGCCCGTTTAGGGGTTGAGATATCCCGCCAGACTTTAGCCAACTGGATGATCAAAAGCGCAGAATGCTGGCTTGAACCGCTCTATGCCAGAATGCACCAGCTGCTCTTAGAGCGGGATATTATTCACGGCGATGAAACCACCCTGCAAGTGCTAAAGGAACCGGGTCGGTCCGCAACAAGCAAATCTTACCTCTGGCTTTACCGCACCGGTTATGAGGATCCGGCAATTATTTTGTTCGAATACCAGACCACCCGTGCGAACAAGCATCCCCGTCGCTTTTTAGAAAGCTTTAAAGGCTACATGCATGTCGATGGTTACCCCGGGTACAACGGGCTGCCCGGCATTACTTTGGGTGGTTGCTGGGCCCATGCGCGCAGGAAATTCGATGAAGCATTAAAAGCGTTGCCGCCGGATAAACAAAAAGCTGATGTGGCCGCCAAACAGGGCCTTGAGTTTTGTAACCGCCTTTTTGCCCTTGAAAAAAAGTTAAAAGAGCTTTCACCGGAAGAACGCTACCGGGAGCGGCTTAAACGCGGCCGGCCGATTATCGATGAGTTCAAAGCCTGGCTTGATTATCAAAAACCTAGGGTGCTGCCGAAAAGCGCTTTCGGGCAGGCCATCGGCTACTGCTTCAACCAGTGGGAGAAACTGCTGGCTTATCTTGCCGACGGTCGCTTAGAGCTTGACAACAATCGCGCCGAGCGTTCGATTAAGCCTTTTGTGATCGGCAGAAAAAATTGGCTATTTGCCAATACCCCCCGTGGGGCCAGGGCCAGTGCAACGATTTACAGCATTGTGGAGACGGCCAAGGAGAATGGCTTGAATCCATTCACCTACCTGAAGTATTTATTTGAGCAGCTGCCCAATGTGGATGTCAAAGATCAAAATGTTTTAGATACATTTCTACCATGGTCTGATAGCTTGCCGGCAGACTGCCGGAAGAACAAAGGTGATGAGATGCCCGCTTCTTAATGAGGTGGGCATTATTTTCCGCTTACGCCGCGTGCGTCCGACCTGGAAGAAGCGTTTCGCCTGGAAGTCTTTAACTCAAGTTTGACAGCCGAGCTTTGAAAACCCAATAAACACGGGGATTATTAGCAATTAAACACACGCGTACCACTACAGGGGTTCC
>JAAYGO010000044.1 GCA_012727685.1 Bacillota bacterium
CAGGGTGAGGGGGGACCAGGGGGGAATAAATAACCCTTAAAAGAGCAAAAGGGCACGCCAGAGCGTGCCCTCAATCTGTCCACATTAACCGGTGCGGATGCTCTCGCATCGCAGCTCCATTCTTTTACCCCTGGGAGACCGCCTTTAAGCGGTCACCTCTTTCTTCTTCCGTTTTTCGCGGGTGACCAGGATCGGTTTTTCCCGCTTCAGGATCACTTCCCTGGTAATGATGCAGCGGCTGATATCATCGCGCGAGGGGAGCTCGAACATGACCTCCATCAGGACCTCTTCCATGATCGCCCTTAAGCCCCTGGCACCGGTGTTGCGCTTGATCGCCTCCTCGGCGATGGCCTGCAGCGAACTATCCTTGAACTCGAGGACAACGTCGTCCAGTTCAAACATCTTTTGATATTGCTTGACCAAGGCGTTGCGCGGCTCGGTAAGAATGCGGATTAAGGCTTCTTTATCCAGGGCGTCGAGGGTGGCGATCACCGGAATGCGGCCGACAAATTCGGGAATTAACCCGTATTTAAGCAAATCCTGGGGCAAAATCTGCCTTAAGATCGCCCCGACGCTCTGATCCTTTCGGCCGAGGACCTCGGCACCAAAGCCGATGCCCTTCTTCCCGATCCGGTTCTGAATGATCTTCTCCAGGCCGTCAAAGGCACCGCCGCAAATGAACAGGATATCGGTGGTGTCGATTTGCATAAACTCCTGGTGCGGATGCTTGCGGCCGCCCTGCGGCGGCACGCTGGCCACGGTACCTTCCAGAATTTTTAAGAGGGCCTGCTGCACCCCCTCCCCGGAAACATCGCGCGTAATGGAGGGGTTGTCGGTTTTGCGGGCGATCTTGTCGATCTCGTCAATGTAGACGATCCCCTTTTCCGCTTTCTCCAGGTCATAATCGGCCGCCTGGATCAGTTTCAGCAGGATATTCTCCACATCTTCACCTACATACCCCGCTTCGGTCAGAGAGGTGGCGTCGGCGATGGCAAAGGGCACGTTCAAAATGCGGGCCAGGGTTTGGGCCAGCAGCGTTTTCCCCACTCCAGTCGGGCCGACCAGCAGGATGTTGCTCTTCTGGAGCTCCACGTCTTCCAGCTTCTGCCCGGCATTGATCCGCTTATAATGGTTATAGACGGCCACGGAAAGGGTTTTCTTTGCATCCTCCTGGCCGATCACGTATTGATCGAGCACAAGCTTGATATCCTGCGGCTTGGGCAACTCCATGAGGCCGAGGTCGGTTTCCTCGCCGATTTCTTCTTCGATGATCTCGTTGCAGAGTTCAATGCATTCATCACAGATATAGACCCCCGGTCCTGCCACAAGCTTGCGGACCTGTTCCTGGGTTTTGCCACAAAATGAACACTTTAGCTGTCCTTTTTCATCGCTGAACTTGAACATATCCTTTTCAGATCCACCTCGTTTAAAGGGTTATCTCCGGTGAACCAGGATCTCATCCACAATCCCGTATTCTTTTGCCTCCGCGGCCGAGATGAAGAAATCGCGGTCCGTATCCTTGGCGATGCGCTCCAGCGGCTGCCCGGTATGTTCGGAGAGGATCCGGTTTAATGCCTCGCGCACCTTCAGGATCTCTTTGGCGTGGATCTCAATATCCACCGCCTGGCCCTGGGCGCCGCCCATGGGCTGGTGCAGCATAATGCGCGAATTGGGCAGGGCAAAGCGCTTGCCCCTGGCTCCTGCAGCCAAAAGAACCGCGCCAAAACTGGCGGCCAATCCGACACAGATGGTCGAGACGTCCGGTTTGATATACTGCATCGTATCATAGATAGCCATGCCGGCGTAAACGGCGCCGCCGGGCGAATTAATATACAGGTTAATATCTTTATCCGGATCTTCCGCCTCCAGGAAAAGCATCTGGGCCACAACCAGGTTGGCCACGTGGTCATCAATGGCGCTGCCTAAAAAAATAATCCGGTCTTTGAGCAGGCGGGAGTAAATATCATAAGCTCTCTCCCCCCGGTTGGTCTGTTCTACCACCATCGGCACCAGTAGACTCATTTAATTAACCCTCCCTAACCCTGTGGAATCAAGTCTAACAAGTCTAAAGAGCATGCCGCTTCGCTTTATTCCTGCGCCTCTTCCGGCGGCACTGTCTTGATGACAGCTTCCCGGACCAGCAGATCGATGGCTTTGCGCATCTGGATTTCTTCGCGCAAAGAAGAAAGGCGG
>JAAYGO010000049.1 GCA_012727685.1 Bacillota bacterium
GCATTACATCCTAGCCGATGGGGAGCGGCCGCCTCTTTGGTAAAGATCTGCATTGCTTTTCATTTGAAAAGAGCATCGACTTGTGGTAAAAATATAATAATTTAAAGATCGCGCCTTTTGTTTGGTGCTTCTTAAAACCGGCCTGGCCGCTGGTAAATGCGGCGGAGCGGTCCTTTTTTACCTCGCCTGTTTTGTTAAAAACAAAATAAGAAAGCGGAATTATTCTAATAATCAAACTAGGAAGGGTAATAAAGATGGAAAACAAGATGCTACAAAACTGGGTTCAAGAGATGGCCCAACTGTGCAAACCGGAGCAGATTGTCTGGATTGATGGGAGCCGGGAACAAAAAGAAGCCCTGGAACGAGAAGCCGTAGCCTCGGGGGAACTGATCCGCCTTGACCAGAGGAAATGGCCGGGATGCTTCTACCATCGCACTGCGGTCAACGACGTCGCCCGCACCGAAAATCTTACTTATATCTGCACGCGCCGCGAAGAAGACGCCGGGCCAACCAACAACTGGATGGATCCGCAGGAGGCCTACCGCCAGGCCGGCGAATACTTTAACGGCGCCATGCGCGGCCGGACCATGTACGTGGTCCCCTTTTCGATGGGGCCCATCGGCTCGCCTTTTAGTAAAATCGGCGTCGAGTTGACCGACAGCATCTATGTTGTTTTAAACATGCTGATCGTAACCAGGGCCGGCCGGGAAGTGCTCGCTGCGCTCGGCCCGGACGGCGATTTTACTCGCTGCCTGCACAGCAAAGCCGATCTGGATATCAACAAGCGGCTCATCCTGCACTTTCCCGAAGATAACACCATCTGGAGCGTCGGCTCCGGTTACGGCGGCAATGTTCTGTTGGGCAAAAAGTGCCTCAGCCTACGCATCGCCAGCTACCTCGGGCTGCACGAAGGCTGGCTGGCGGAGCACATGCTGATTATGGGTGTTGAGGATCCCTCCGGCAGGGTTGACTACCTGGCCGCAGCCTTCCCCAGCGCGTGCGGCAAGACGAACCTGGCCATGCTCGTGCCTCCAAAACCTTTCCGCGACCGCGGCTACAAGATCTGGACTGTAGGCGACGACATCGCCTGGATCAGGTTGGGGGAAGACGGCCGCCTCTGGGCCGTTAATCCGGAAAGCGGCCTTTTCGGCGTGGCCCCGGGGACCAATTCCCGGTCGAACCCCAACGCCCTGGCCACAATCCGCCAGAACACCATTTTTACCAACGTGCTTCTGACCGACGACGGCGATGTGTGGTGGGAACAGGGCGAAGGTGAACCGCCCGCCGCAGGAATCGCCTGGGACGGAAGCCGCTGGAAACCGGGCCTGGCCGACGCCGCAGGCAATCCCCTGCCCGGCGCCCATCCCAATGCGCGCTTTACGGCGCCTCTGGCCCAGTGCCCGATTGTTTCTCCGGAGTGGGAGAATCCGCAGGGGGTCCCCCTTTCAGCCATTGTTTTTGGCGGGCGCCGCTCGACCCTGGTTCCCCTGGTCTTTGAAACCTTCGACTGGCGGCACGGTGTCTATACCGGCGCGACCATGTCTTCGGAGCTGACCGCCGCGCAGTTTGGCACCCTGGGCAAAGTGCGGCGCGATCCCATGGCCATGCTGCCCTTCTGCGGCTACAACATGGCCGATTACTTCAGGCACTGGCTGGAGATGGGGCGCCGCATACCCAGGCCGCCGCGCATCTTCCATGTCAACTGGTTCCGCAAAGATGCCAGCGGCAGTTTCCTCTGGCCCGGCTTCGGCGACAACCTGCGCGTCCTCGATTGGATCCTGCGCCGCTCCAGGGGAGAAGCCGGTGCGATCGAAACACCGCTGGGCTATATTCCCGCTCCCGGGGAGCTCAATCTGGAAGGATTGGATCTACCTGCCGGGGCCATGGAACAGCTATTGGCAGTGGACCGCGACCTGTGGCTGGAAGAACTGGCCGAGCACCGCCGCTTCTTCGAACAATTCGGATCGCGCTTGCCCAGTGAATTGTTGGAAGAAAACAAAGCCCTGGAAAACAGGCTTAAAAACTATTCGTCGCGCTCGGCCTCCTGAGTAAAACCACATTCGGGGCTGCCTCAAAAGGGCAGCCCCTTGCTGGTTTCCCTGGTTCCTTCTTGCTAAAAGCACTTGTCACTGAGACCTGCCCGTTATAATTCTCACCTCTAACCTCCCACCTCTCACTTCCCATCTCGCCGTATCTTATGGCGAAAACAGGGGAAAGTAAAAAAGAAAAATCCTGATCAGGCAAGGTGATTGAAGTAATGCCAGTAAAACTGGAAAAACGGCAGCAACAGATCGATATCCGGGAAGCATTTAATATTTGGGATGTATTAAACTCTAAATATATCGCCGTGGAACGGCTCTTGACCTGGGATAACCTGGCCCATGATCTTGATTTAAAGCATGTCATTAACAAGGCCCTGAAATCCCTCGAAAAAAACATTGCCACCCTGGAAAAACTGGCAGCCCAATATGCCGTGAAAACACCCGACCGGAACAGGAGTAATGTTGTCTTTTCAGGCGCGCAGCAGCTTACAACCGACGAGTTTATTGCCATGGACCTTTTCCTCTATTACCAGAGCCATATCGAAAACCTCTCCCGGGTTTTACGCTCAAGCGTAACCAATGATTCAATCCGCTCCGTCATTAAAAATATGGCCTTAAAGACCATTGACGAAACAGATACCCTGGTCAAATATCTTAAAACTAAAGGCTGGCTCTCCACCCCGCCTTTGTATAAGCATATACCGTTAGAGACCAGTGAAAGCCTGGGCGTAGCCGATGCAGCCAACCTGTGGGACCATCTGACCCTGCGCTATGACAATATTAGAACAACCGAATATTTCATCAGCATTGCCCACGATCTTGATTTCAAATCTATTTTAAAAATGGGGCTCTCCCATTTGCAAAACCAGGCCAAAATACTGGAAGCAGAACACCGGCGCTACGGGATCCCCTTGCCGAAAAAACCGGCCAGGGTAACCCTGACCCTTACCAATACCGAGGTTTTGGAAGATGACTACATGTACCGCATCCTGGTCAACGCCCTGCAGGGCGCGGCGATCATGCACGCCCAATTCTACAAGGAATCGGTCATTTGCGAGCGGATCAGGGCTATTTTCAAGGATTTTCTCAAGGACGAACTGGGCCTGATCGATCAATTCCTCAAATTTGGCAAGTTGAAAGGGTGGCTTAACCCGGTGCCGGCCTACGGACCCTGAGAGATGAGAAGTGAGAGGCGAGAGCCATGAATGGCAACGATACCGGGGAGGCTAAACGATGAAGGTAACTGAGATCATGCGCCGGAAAATGTGTTTTTCCTTTGAGGTATTCCCCCCTAAAGCGGAGCAGCCGCTGGAGCCGCTGCTGCAAACCCTGGAACACCTTTACCGCTATGAACCGGACTTTGTCAGTTGCACCTACGGCGCCGGCGGAACCAATGCCGGCCGCAATGTGGCGTTCTGCCAGGCCATCAAAGAGAGCGGCCGCACCATTCCAGTGACCCACTACACCTGTATCGGCAATTCCCGGGAGCAAATCAAGGCGGACCTGCAGCGCTACCTCTCCCTTTCCGTGGATCATATCCTGGCCTTGAGAGGCGATTTCCCCAAAGGGTGGACAGAGACCATGGGCGACTTTGACTATGCCAACGAACTGGTTGAATTTATTAAAGAAAACTTTCCGCAGTTTACGATTGCGGTGGCCGGCTACCCGGAAAAACATTTCCAGGCCCCCTCTTTGGAGGCCGATATCGCCCATCTCCGGGTAAAACAGGATGCCGGCGCCGATTTCATCATGACCCAGCTCTGCTATGACCTGGATCAATTTAGACGATGGATGGAAAAGATCCGCCAGGCTGGGATCCACCTGCCGATCGACGCCGGAGTGATGCCCGTTTTAACCAAGGAGCCGACCATCCGCATGGCCGTATCCAACGGCAGCGCCGTGCCCCGGGAGCTGGCCGAACTGATCGCCCGCTACGGGGAAAACCCGGAGGATTTTAAGAAGGCGGGCAAGGAATACACCGTGCGTTTAATCTACGAGTTTGTCAACGCCGGTATTGACGGGCTGCACATTTATACCTTGAACAGGTGGCAGGATGTCTCCGAGATCCTGGAGGCCTCCGGCATTCGAGGGAAAATAAGGAGCGGGGAGTAAGTTTCAGGCCCCAATTACCGCTTCAAGAAATCGGCTTTCCGGGCTGTAAAATCATAGCGTTCCATGATTTCCAGGATCGCGTCATACTGGGCTTTGATCGTTTCCACGCGTTCGGCACTATGATGATACTTTTCCGGGGGTTCGGCCAGGATTTGCGGTACCGGGATCACCCGGTGGCGCCAGTTGATCTGGCACAGGTTTACTACGTAGTTCACATCCTCAATCCAGGCTTCCCCGCTGTGCATATCCTTGGCCAAGTCGATTTGGGCCAGGATCCCGTAGCGGGTCAAATCGGTGGGAACCCCTTCTGTCAGGTGCTGGTTGGTGCAGAAATTGCCCAGGGCGTAGATGACCACCGCTTTGTGCGTCGTGCCGTCTGCCAGGGGCACGCTGATCAAATCGATGGGCTGCAGCACGTGGCTGTGCGTGCCGATGATCAGATCGGCACCCGCCCTGGCCAGCTCCACCGCCATCTCCTTCTGCCGCGCGGTGGGTTCGTGTTCGTATTCCAGCCCCCAGTGCAGGTAGAGGGCGACCAGGTCGGCCCCCGCTGCCCGGGCGGCCTTGATGTCGCTGATCAGCGGCTCAATGGTATAAAACTCAGGAATATAGTTGATGGCATACTCGTGCCCCTCCGGGGGCAAAAAGCCGTTGGTGTTGTAAGTGTAAGAGATGAAGCCCACCTTGATCCCGTTGATATCCCTGATATAAGGGGTATTCCGCTCCTCCCAGCTCTTGTGGATGCCGATCAGATCGATGCCGAGGGCCCGGACATTGTCAATGGTCACCATCAAACCTTCGTAGCCGCGGTCCATGATGTGGTTGTTGGCCGCATTGAAGAGATCGAAACCGGCCCATTTCAGGGCTTCCGAGACCGCGAGGGGAGAATTGAAGGTGGGATAGGCGGAGTAGCCGCCCATTTCAGGACCGGCCTGGGCCGTTTCCAGGGTCACCACGGCCAGGTCCGCCGCCTCCACCAGGGGCTTGATCACTTCAAAGCTGGGGGTAAAATCATATCTGCCGTCACCGAGATAGGCCTGGTCGAGCTGCGGCGAGTGGGGATAAATAGCCCCCGCCGAAACGATGGTGGCGGTGCGGATATCGGGAACTGCGGGACTTTCCTCCGCTTCCGGTTCGCTCTCTTCCGCGGGCGGATCTGCAGGCGGCGAGAGCTCGCTTCCATTCTGCCGCTGCCTGACATGGCTCCCCGCGTAGATGCCGAGCAGGAAAAATATGATGATCAAAAGCAATATTCCCAGCCATTGGATGCGGCGCACCTGGCCTCACTCCTTCTATCCTAAAAAATGCGGCAGCCGGATTCAGCTCCCCCTCACCCTGACCCTGTGGCAACTTCGCACTAGCCCTCCCTGCTGGCGGGGCATGGTGGTCTACAATGCAATTACTTAAAAAAAAGTGCCAATGAACCGGTTTACTATCTCGGCGCCCCCGATAATGGTGCCGGCGGTGCTGCCCAGGTTGACACAGGCCACCACCAGCAGGATGCGGGTCACCCGATTGCGCCAGAATCCTTTCAGCGAATGGATATCATCGGCTAAATCCTCAAAATCGCCCACCTGCGGTTTCCGCAGCAGGGCTTCCGCCAGCCCGGCAAACCAGCCGGCTGCCAGCAGCGGGCTCAGGGAGCTGATTGGCGCCACGACAAACGCGATCAAGAGGGAGAGGGGATGGGCCAGCGCGATCAGGGCTCCCACCGCACCAAGGGAACCGTTCCAGAGTACCCAGGAGATGACCTGGGCGGCCCCTATGGCCGTGTCCACAGAAAAAGTGGCGACGATGAGGGCGACGATGGCTGCCGGGATGCTCCAGGCGATGACCCTGGTCACCCTGGACGGCGGAGGCACTTTGGAGAGTTCATCCAGGTCATGGTCGCGGTAAATCTCTTTCTTGATGCCGGGAATATGACCGGCGCCCAGCACGGCCACCACCTTCGCGCCGGGGGCGGCCTTGATTTTTTGGGCCAGGTAGCGGTCCCGCTCATCGATCAAGATCGATTTGAGCTGCGGAAAGGAGCGCGCCAGCTCCTCCAGGGCGGCGCTGAGAATATCCTTGCC
This sequence comes from Bacillota bacterium, assembly GCA_012727685.1. Lineage (GTDB taxonomy): Bacteria > Bacillota > Dethiobacteria > DTU022 > DTU022 > JAAYGO01. The sequence goes on from JAAYGO010000049.1 coordinate 6,227, forward strand.
CTTCATCGCCTCGATATCTTCTTCGCTCAGCTCTTCCTCGTAGAATATGCTTAAGGTCAGTTGAAAAAAGAGCTTAAGCTTGCCCCAGAAGCCGAGCTTTCGCCAGAGCCGCAGCATGGTCACCTGGATATCCCGGTCTGCCAGGCAGAGCTCGGCCCCTACCGCTTTGGCAGAGGCAATGCCCTGGATCATCTCCTGGCCCGGGTTGATGCCGAATTTTTTGGCCAGCCTTTTCTGGTAAGAGGACAACACCAGGTTGGCCAGGAGCAGCAGCGCCTTGCGCTCCTTGATGATCTTGACGATATCGGTTTTTTTCCAGCGCTCTGCATCGGTAATCGCCCGGTAGCGGGCCGGGCAGAGCTCGATGCAGACCGTATCGGGCTTTTCGCTTTCAATGATGGCCTCGACTTCCGCGGCGCTTTGCCGGGAAACATGGGCGGTGCCGACCAGGATCAACTGGCGTCCGCCAAGATCGAGCCGGTGCACGTTCTCGCTTGTCAATGGACCACTTCCCGCTTCTTTTTTCATGCTGCCACAATTATATCATTTTTTTCTATGATCATTGCCGGGAAAGATTTCATCTAAAAAACAACCCGTTTTCCGGGTTGTTTAAGACGCCGCCGGCAAAGCGACTAAAGAGCCTCACCGCGTCATGCGGCGGCTTCTGCATGGTGAACCCTCCTTGCTATTAATCCTCGTCTGCAGAGGTATTGAGCCCCAAGAGCTTGGCCATCTCCACTATGAAGAGGGGCGCCAGCGAAAGCAGCAGGACGATCAGCCACTGGCTGGCCGAAAGCGTCACCACATCAAAGATCCCGGCCAGGAA
>JAAYGO010000256.1 GCA_012727685.1 Bacillota bacterium
CGAGATAGCTCAGTAGGTAGAGCAGCGGACTGAAAATCCGCGTGTCCCCAGTTCGATTCTGGGTCTCGGCACCACACATGCGGAAGTAGCTCAGCGGTAGAGCATCGCCTTGCCAAGGCGAGGGCCGCGGGTTCAAGTCCCGTCTTCCGCTCCATTTCTCTTTTTATTGGCGACATGGCCAAGTGGTAAGGCAGAGGACTGCAAATCCTTCATCCCCGGTTCGAATCCGGGTGTCGCCTCCATTTTGCCGGGGTGGCGGAATAGGCAGACGCAAGGGACTTAAAATCCCTCGGGCATTTAATGCCCGTACCGGTTCGATTCCGGTCTCCGGCACCATGTTTAAAGATTTTAATGTTTAAGGCCACCGTCACTGGTGGCCATTTTCTTGTGGTTTGTGCCATAGATGGAAATGGTGGTTTTTACAAGGTTCGCGGGAGTACCTGGCAAGATTATTAAGCGTGAAATATGCAGGAAATACGTTTTTTCTGTGGAAATAATATTTTGGTACATTGAGGAGCCTTATTGCCATTTTACAACTGACCCCCAATCTAATATCTTTAAGAAACGGACCGCCCGGCCCAGGGATGATTGCCCCTTTTTAAGGTAGCCGTTACGATCACCGGTCCCATGCAGTTGGGAATGAGGTGCCTGAGCAAAATGCGCCCTTTCGGCGCCCCGATCGTGTGTGCCGCCAGGACAAATTCCTGTTCCTTTAAGCTCAAGATCTGCCCGCGCACAATGCGGGCCATGGGCAGCCAGTAGACCAGCCGTCATGAAATCGCCGTCCCATCCTTATACCTGGGGCCTGCTCAAATCGATCCCCCGCCTGAACATGGAAAAGGGGGAGCAGTTAACCCCCATCTGGGGCCAACCGCCGGATTTGCTGCAGGAATTCGATTACTGCCCCTTTGTATCCCGCTGTGATTATGCCATGGAAATTTGCGCCCAAAAAATGCCTGCTGAATATGGCGAGACAAAGGTGAAATGCTGGCTCAAGCATCCCCAGGCGCCGCCAATCCAGCTTAACAGGGAGGCTTCGAAATAATGGCTGAACAAGCGCATGACACTCCCATTCTCCAGGTTGTGAATTTGAGGAAGTATTTTAGGCAGAAAGGCAGTGTTACCGGGGCTGTGCAAACGGCGAAAGACGGGGTCTCCTCGGCTGAAGGCGGCTCAGCCAAGGCGGGCCAGGTCAGTAAAGCCAAAGCCGGCAAGGGTATTGTCAAGGCGGTGGACGGGGTCAGCTTTTCCATTGCGGCCGGGAAAACCCTCGGCCTGGTCGGTGAAAGCGGCTGCGGCAAGACCACGGTGGGCCGCACCGTGGTCGGACTATACCACCCTACAGCCGGTGCGGTGATTTACAAGGGCGCCGACCTGGCGAAGGCAAAGGGCAAACTGCGCCTCCGGAACCGCCGCCAGTTGCAGATGATTTTCCAGGATCCCTATGCTTCCCTCAATCCCCGGATGACGGTCGGCGATATCATCGGCGAGCCCATCGATATCCACCGGCTCGCGGCAAACAAGAAAGAGCGGATGGAGAGGATCCAGGAGCTACTGAAGCTGGTCGGCCTCAACCCGGAACATGTAAACCGCTACCCCCACGAATTCAGCGGTGGACAGCGCCAGCGCATCGGCATTGCCCGGGCCCTGGCGGTTGAGCCGAATTTGATTGTCTGTGACGAGCCTGTTTCGGCGGTCGATGTTTCCATTCAAGCGCAGATCATCAACATGCTGGAGCGGCTGCAGGAAGAGCTGGGGTTGACCTACCTGCTCATCGCCCACGATCTCTCCATGGTTAAATATATCTCCGATTATGTGGCCGTGATGTACCTGGGCAAAATTGTGGAATTGATTAAAAGCGAGAATCTTTATACCAACCCGCAGCACCCTTACACCAGGGCGCTGCTCTCGGCGGTGCCCATTGCCGACCCGGA
>JAAYGO010000083.1 GCA_012727685.1 Bacillota bacterium
CGCATGTCCATTTGATCATTTTGACCCGGGTCGATCCGCCTCTCAACCTCTCTGCTTTACGAGTGAAGGATCAAGTTATCCATATCCAGTCTGAGGAGCTGCATTTTAATTATGATGAAAGTGCAGAGTTCTTAAGAAGGAATATCAATACCGATTTAGATGAAGATACGATTAACGACCTCTACCAGAAGACCGAAGGGTGGATAGCCGGACTGCAGTTGGCTGCCCTGTCACTGCGAAACCGAAAGGGTCCTGTAGCGCTGCCTTTTAATGAAGAAAACCGCTTCATTATTAATTACCTGATGGAACAGATTTACTCGCAGCTATCTGATTCTCTGCGCGGATTTCTGCTGCGAACCGCTATTTTGAATCGTTTTACAGGAGAGTTGACTGAAGTCGTTACCGGGTGCAAAGGCAGTTCCGAATTTTTAGATGTCTTGCGCCGGGAAAATCTCTTCTTAATCCCGCTCGATCAACGGGGCAATTGGTACCGCTACCACAATCTCTTTTCCTACTTTTTAAAGAAGCGCCTGGCCGTAGAGCTTCCCGATGAAATCCAGGCCCTTCACTATCGAGCCGCACAGTGGTACCGCGCCCAGGGTTTGCTGCACGAATCTTTTGATCATGCGGTGCTGTCAGGGAACCAGGAGATTATTAACGAGCTCGCAGAAGCATATGTTGAAGAGCTATGGGATGCCGGTGAACATGCCCTGCTGTTAAGAAGGTTGTCGCAAATCCCGGAGCGCATTATGGCTGAAAATGTCAAGCTGCGCCTCTACCTGGCGCTGCTGAAGATGGATGCCGGAGAAGTGGATGCTGAGCTGGTCAAAATTGTTTTTTCGGAAAGCGATCATGATTATTCCGATAAAGAGCGGGGCATGCTGGAAACGATCCGGGCTGCTTATGGGAATCTTACGCAAAAAGCGGAGATCATCGAAAAGCATGCCACATCGGCGATTAAACTATTTAAAACCACCAGTCCCATGTGGCAGAGCAACGCCATCTGCATCCTGGGGCGCACTTACTTTTTGTCCGGCAACCTGCTGGAGGCGGAAAAATACTTCAAGATCGCCTATGAAGAAGCGCAGGAGAAGGGCATGAAAGTGATCGCCTTCCAGGCTGCCTTTCACCTGGCCGATACGCTGCGCACCCAGGGAAGATTTGGCGAAGCGAAAGCGCTTTGCCATGAGCAGATTCGCCAAATCGAGAACCACGAAGGGCAACCCGTGCAATACCTCGGCAATTTTTACAGCATCCTGGGTGAAATCGCCTGTGAAGAAAACCACCTCCATCGCGCCTTGATGAACGGGGTAAAGGGGGTTATGATGGCGGAACAGCGTAATAATAATTTGCAGCTTTGCATCACTTATAAAAAGCTGTTGAATACCTACTATACCCTAAAAGACGTCGAGAAGGTCAAGACGATTTTAAGCAAATTGAGGTATTTACAGCAGCACTCCTTTCTGCCATCGTGGTTGAAATCACCGCTGCGCGTGGCCCAAGCTTTTTTATACATGATGGAGGATAGAGAGGAGGAAGCCATCAACCAGCTCCAGCCTCCGGAGATCTTGAAGGCGAAGGACCTCACGGTTACCAATGAAGATATCAGGGAACTATTATTTTTAGCCCGCCTTTACCTGCGCCTCCGCAAACCCGAACAGGCGGCCCCGATCCTGGAAAAACTAAAAGACTTCCTGGCGAAGAATCACCGTTGGAACGCCTACTTAAATTGCCTGGTCAACCGCGCCATCTGCAGCCATCAGTTCGGGAACGAGTTTGAAGCCGAAGCGATATTAAATGAAGCCCTGATCCTGGGCAAACAAAAGGGCTATTGCCGCACTTTTCTGGATGCCGATTATTTGCTTTACCCTATCTTGAGCAAAATGAGTTTTAAGAAAAATATTTATGATTATGCGGTAGCCATCCTCGAGGCCATGGAGATCGAGCTGTCTTTTTCAGCCTGTTCGCCAAAAACCGTGCAACTGATTGACCCGCTAAGCCCCCGGGAACTGGAAATCCTCAAATTACTGCCTTCGCGGTTATCCTATCCTGAGATTGCGGAAAAATTGTATATTTCTTACAGCACCGTCCGCACCCACGTTAAAAATATTTACATGAAATTAAACGCGCATACCCGTCTGGAAGCCGTCAACATCGCCAGGGCTCGCCGCTTGCTGCAGTAGCTGCCGCAACCTTTGGCAGGGAAGAGGAAAGAGCGATGCCGGCAGGGAGGACAGTGTGCCATGGAGAACCTTATCCTTTAGGGGTAAATAGCTGCAAAAAAGCAGCGGGAATTTGGGAAGAAAGAATTGATTTAAATGGAAGAATTGAGCAATGCCGAGCGTTTTTTAAACGCTTATGCCGTGATTGAACATGAGATGCAAAAGCTGCTGGATTTAAAAGAGCACCGCCGCTTTTCCGACCTGGTGCACAGGGCCGCCAAAATAAACCCGGTAATTGAGCAGTTCAAATTCGATTTAAAAGAATTCGGCGACCTGCGCAACGCCATCGTCCACGACCGGGCTGGCGGAAAGGTGATCGCTGAACCCAACGACGAGGTTGTCGCCCAGATCGAGAAGATCGCGGCGCTGTTGCTGGAACCCCCGAAGGTTTTGCCGCTCTTCCGTAAAAAGGTGCTACTGCTGGCCGCCGGCGACCCTGTCTCCAGGGCGGTCAAAGAGATGAGCCTTCACGGCTTTACGCAGATACCGGTGCTTGAACGTGACACCATGATCGGCCTCTTAACCTCGCATATGGTGATCAAGTGGATGGGCCGGATCCTGCGTAACGGGATGGTTGACCTCGGTGGCACTACGCTCGGCGAGTTGATCGCCTTGCTGGGGAAAGAGGTCCATTACCGCATTGTTCCTCCGGAAGCCTCCCTGTTTGATATCCTGAACATGTTTTGCCTCTGCCAAGCGGAGGGCCAGAAACTGGAATCGGTTCTGATCACCGACAGCGGCGATTCAGCCGGACGCTTCCTGGGGATCATTACCAACCGCGATTTGCCGCTGGTGCATCGAGAACTGGGCATTTAGAGATCCGCCGCTAACCGAAATTAATGGTAAGAGCAGGCGGCGGTGCAGGGCTGCCAATTTAGATCGAATTTAGATCGAATATGGTAATATCATTGTATTAAATAATATAGAAGCGGGAGATGAAAAAATTGCAGATCGGGCTGGTCGGCCTGCCCCAGGCTGGAAAAACAACCTTTTTTAACTTGCTGACCGGGGCAAACCTGCCCACCGATTTTACCGGGGTGGGGGAAGTGCATACAGGCATTGCGGTGGTTCCCGATCCACGCCTTGATTTTTTAGCCGCCTATTACAAACCGCATAAAACAACCTATGCGCGGATCGAGTTTAAAGACATTCCCGGCACGCGGCGGCAGGAAAGCGCAGCCCGGGCTTCGCAATTGCTCGATGAAGCCCGCAACGCCGATGCCTTGGTCCTGGTAGTCCGGGCTTTCAATAACCCGGCGGTCAGTGCCGTGGCCGGGGAGCCGGCGCCGCTCCGCGATCTCCTCGATTATCGCACCGAGCTGCTGCTCGCCGACATGGATGCCGTGGAAAAGCGGATTGACCGGATCAAAAACGCGAAGAAAATTAAAAAGGATGCGGCGGAACAGCTTGAGCTGCTGGAAAGGATCTTAAATGCGCTGGCGCAGGAGCAGCCGGTGAGCAGCGTTCCTTTAAGCGAAAGCGACCGGATCCTGCTGGCCGGCCAAAATTTTTTAAGCGAAAAGCCGCTCATCTTGGCGGTCAACCTTGACGAGGCCCAGCTTCTCTCCGGCCAATACCCGGAACGGGATGAGCTGCTCAACTATACCGCGCAGCATCAGATCCCGGTGATCGAGATCTGCGCGCAGATCGAAATGGAGATCAACCGCCTCTCGCCGGAGGAGCAGGGCGAATTCTTAAGTGAACTAAAACTCACCGAATCAGGCATCGGCAGGCTGGCCCGCACCGCCTACGAGCGCCTCGGCCTGCTCTCTTTCTTTACCGTCGGTCCCGACGAGGTCAAGGCCTGGACCGTGCGCCGGGGCACCCCGGCCAGGCAGGCGGCGGGCAAAGTCCATTCTGATTTCGAACGCGGCTTCATCCGCGCCGAGGTCTTCCACTTTGACGATCTGAAGCAGCTCGGCAGCGTCGCCCAGGTTAAAGAAAAAGGCCTCTTCCGCCTGGAAGGCAAAGACTACCCCGTCAAAGACGGCGATATCATCACCTTCCGCTTCAACATCTAGGGCGAGGTGCCGGGCCTTGACATTATGACATTAATTTCCTTATTTTCCCAGGCAATTTAGCGTATTTAAAGACTAATTTTATTAAAAGATTAATATTTATTTCCACTTAATGTCACAATGTCAAGGCCCGGCACCTCCGATGATGGTGATCAGGATTTTGCGCCTGACGCGCGGGCCGTCGAATTCGCAAAAGAAAATATTTTGCCAGGTGGAAAGGCCCAAGGCGCCGCCAATCACGGGGACAGTTTCGCTTGGCCCAACCAGGCCAGCCTTGAGGTGGGCATCACCGTTGCCGTCCTGGCGATCATGTTCCCAGACACCGCGGGGCGCCAGCTTGCGCAAGAAGTTGATCACGTCGTTCTGCACGCTCTCGTCCCAGTTTTCCTGGATCATGATGGCGGCCGTGGCTCCCTGGGCATAAATCGAAACAAGCCCATTCTTGATCCCGCTTTGGGCTACCACATCCTTTACCGGCGCGGTAATGTCGTAAAGGGCTTCCCTGGCGGTGGTTTTAATCTCGATGAAGCTTTGCTTAATCAGCAAGGCTGCTCCTCTCCTTTTAGGCTATGGATTGAAAGGAACTGCACTTATGCCAAATGCTCTCTACCGATATTGTAACCTGCTTCAGGCACAGGGGCAAAGGTGCCGGGCCTTGACATTGTGACATTAATTCCCTTATTTTGCCATAGAAATAATCGTTTTTAAGGGTTACCCTCATTTAAAGATTAACATTTATTACCATTTAATGTCACAATGTCAAGGCCCGGCACCAGCGGTTGACAGCCGGAAGCAGAAAGGGTAACATGCCTAATGGGACGCTCCCCGGCGCGCGGCCGCCGCCGGCCGGAGAAAAGCTGCCCTCGCGCCGGATGAGCAAAGCGTATACCTTAAAAAATAAGGGCTTGTTTTAATAGTATAAATGTTATAAAATTAACGAAAAAGCTTGTGGCAGAGTAGGTGTTATGCGTTAAGTGCTAAGAGATGGGAAGTTGCTCTTAGACGAAAGGCTTCATCAAGCCTGCGACATAACATCGCGTCCGCTGTTAAACAAGAGCGAGAGTGTGAACCCCTCCTTTCTCTTGGATGCGGCAATCTGCCCATCCTTAAGAGAAAGGAGGTGTGTTTTTGAGAACGAGGTTCACAACCCAGATGCTGACAAGAATGGCGATCCTGATTGCCCTCACGATCATTTTGTCGCGCATTTTAAGTATCCGGATCCCCATCGGCGGGGCTGAGGGCTTGCGGATCGGCTTTGGTCCCCTGCCGGTGATTTTTGCCGGTATCTTCATGGGCCCCCTGGCCGGGGGGATAGTGGGCGCCATCGCTGATCTGATCGGTTACTTTATCAATCCGATGGGACCGTATCTGCCGCATTTTACCCTCACTGCGGCTTTGCGCGGCATCATCCCCGGCCAGTTAATCTTTCTGGCCAGCAGAAACAGGCGCGCCGTGGGCATTCCTTCCTTATTTGCGGCGGCAACCATAACCCTGATCATCGTTGACATTTTCCTGATACCCTATTTCATGGAGATTCTCTTTGGCCTGAGCCGCGTGGTGATTATCCCGCCGCGCATTATTCAGCAGGCAATCACCATTCCGGTCTACACGGTATTGCTCTATACCCTGGGACGAATCATGCAGAAGACCCTGGGGGCGGAAATGTTGCAAGTGTCGGCCAAGGTCTGGTAATGAGGCCGGAAAGCAGAGGGCAAGGCCTGCACCGCTCCTGGTGCAGGCCTTTGACTAATATGTAAGGGGATAGTGAGTCAAGGGGACTGTGACTTTGACTCATAAAAACCTTATTCTTTGCGGCAATGCTGATCATAGTGCCTTAAATTGTGTTCGAGTATTTCAATGTTTATGGGGATCCGGCGATTTACCTATAAATCTTTATCGACAATCTCACCCATCTGCGTTTCACTTGCTTGCTGTGAGTCAAAGTCACCGTCCCCTTGACTCTCTCACCGGGATAAAAGTTCGTCCGGCCTGTAAGCAGCCGGTCACTATTACAGCAGCGGATCATGATTGATCGGAG
>JAAYGO010000304.1 GCA_012727685.1 Bacillota bacterium
CTTCCCTCAGGTACTTCTTGACTGTATTTCTTGACACCCCTACCGTTCTGGCTATTTGCCTGATGCTGACCCCTTGAGCATGCAGTGCCTTAATGCGCTGCCATTTGTACATGCTGACCACCTCTTTTCTCCCCTCCTTTTCAGGGGAGATTTTATCACAGGCGGGTCAGTTTTACTTGACGATCTAGGGTCAATTCTATTTTACGATCTATAGGTGAAATGAACTCACCTTGGCTTTATTTTATAGCTCGACGTGAAAAACGTATTATTGTATTAGGCAGGATTGATCAGACAGGCTTGTCCTGTTTTTTTGTTATGGCATGATTTTACAGGCAAAACCATTAACAAGGGAAATTAAGGCAGGTCAGTCATAGTTGAATGCCAATGGCTGGTGAAAGGGAATTGTCCCATGATATAATTAACTGAACAGCATGAAGGTGGACAGGGCGTTAGATCAACAGCCCCATCGATTTTGTTTGGAATAGGGAGAGATCAATGGTGGATAACAAACAGGCGGCTGCTATTCTTGAGGAAATAGGCTTGCTGCTGGAATTGCAGGGAGAAAGCCCTTTTAAATCAAGGGCTTATTACAACGGAGCCAGGACCATCGAGTTTTTAACGGAAGATTTGACCAAGCTGGTGGAAGAGGACAAGCTTAAGGAATTGCCCGGCATCGGGAAAGCTCTGACGGAAAAGATTGCGGAACTGGTGCTGACGGGAAGGCTGGCTTATTATGAAGAGCTGAAAAAAGCCATTCCCTCTGGAGTGCTGGAATTGCTACGCATCCCGGGTCTTGGCCCCAAAAAGGCCGGTATCCTCTACCGAGAACTGGGGATTACCAGCATCGGAGAATTGGAATATGCTTGCAAGGAAAACCGCCTGATCACCTTGAAAGGATTCGGAGCCAAAACTCAGGCCAAATTCCTGGCCGGGGTGGACTATCTGAAAAGATTTCAAGGCCAACATCGGCTGGCTGATGCCTGGCCCTGGGCTATGGAAATTCTATCTTACTTGAAGGACTGTCCTTGGGTGGTGGAGGCGGAAATTGCCGGAAGTATCAGGCGCGGTAAAGAGATAGTGAAAGACCTGGATCTGGTGGCCAGTTCCCGGGAACCGGAGAAAGTGAGCCAATACTTGACGGGGTTACCCCTGGTGGAAGAAGTGATCGCCCTGGGCCCTACCAAAACCAGTGTCAAATTGGAATATGGACTGCCCCTGGATTTACGGGTGGTGGAACCTCAACAATTCCCCTATGCCCTCCATCATTTCACCGGGAGCAAGGAGCACCATACCGCTTTAAGGCATTTGGCCAAGGGCATGAAGCTGAAGATCAACGAGTACGGTATTTTCCACGGGGATGAACTCCTGCTGTGCCAGGATGAAAAAGATTTTTATCGAGTCCTGGGGCTGGATTATATTGTCCCGGAATTGCGGGAAAATACCGGGGAAATCGAGGCTTCTTTAGAAGGAAGGCTGCCTGATTTGGTGGAGGGGGAGGACATCAAAGGGGTTTTTCATGTTCATACCAATTACAGCGATGGAGCCAATACCATCGAGGAGATGGTCAAGGGGGCCCGGGATCGGGGATACCGCTACCTTGGCATTACTGATCACAGCCAGTCGGCTTTTTATGCGGGAGGATTGAAGGTGGAGGACCTACTTCGCCAGCGGGAAGAAATCCGGGCAATACAGGAAGAATATCCGCAGATCATGATTTTTCACGGGATTGAGTCGGAAATCAAGGCGGACGGTTCCTTGGATTATGATGATGACATCCTGGCTTTATTTGATTTTGTCATTGCTTCGGTGCACAGTCATTTTAGTGCCGGTGCCGATTTAACCCAACGTTTGATCAGAGCCATGTCTCATCCAGCGGTAACCATGCTGGGACACCCAACCGGCAGACTGCTTCTGGCCAGGGAAGGCTATCGGGTAGACATGGAAGCTGTTCTGGAGGCAGCCCGGGAGTATCAGGTGATCATTGAGCTGAATGCTTCTCCCGCCAGGCTGGATCTTGATTGGCGCCATTTGCCCAAGGCCAAGGAGTTAGGAGTAAAAGTGAGCATTAATCCGGATGCTCACCGGGTGGAAGAATTGGATGATATCAGGTATGGGGTCTTGATGGCCAGGAAAGGCTGGTTGAAAGCTTCTGATGTTTTTAACACCATGGGCCCCAGGATAGTGCGCCGCTACCTGGAAGAAAGGAGACGAAGCTGGGTGAATAAGTCGTAGGGCTAAGGCCTTATGCTGGTCCAGCAGTAGCGGTGGCAGGGCGGTTTTTGGAACATATTCCTTTCTTTTGTAGAAAAGCCGGTTAGCCGGCTTTTTTTGATGGCAAAAAAACGGTCTCTGGCTGTCATAGGTCATTGTAAAGTAAAAACGCATTTGTTTTCGACAGCAAGAAATTGCAACTATAAGTAAAAATTATTCAAAGGTATAGAAGATTTTTTCGAGAAACTGTCAAGCAAGACATAGCCTTGTTGCAATTTGTCATTCCAAGAGGTGGTTGCTTTCGGCAAATATGTGACCAATATAACAAATAAAAAGGAGGAATGGATAAATTGAAAACAAGTGTAATTTCCGCCGATATTTTAATTATCGGCGGCGGCAGCGGTGGAATAATGGCCGCCCTGCGCGCTAAAGAAATGAACCCGGATCAAAGAGTAGTTGTTTTCGAAAAAGGCCATATGAAGTACAGCGGCTGCATTCCCCGGGGCATGGATGCATTAAATATCGTGACGGTGCCCGGGGTGGCTACGCCGGAAGATTATGTGGAGGACGCTGTTAAAGGCTGCGAAGGAATTCTCGATGAAGGGCCTAGCTATGAAATGGCCAAGAGAAGCTGGCCCCTGATGCAGAAGCTTATTTCCTGGGGAGTCCACTTCCCTAAATATAATGGCCAATATGAAGTAGTGAAGGCCCATGCCAATAAAGGCTATACCGTCACTATGCAGGAGCCCAATTTAAAAACCATCCTCTATGAGAGACTGCAGAAGACCGATTGCATTGTCCTCAACCGGACTATGGCTCTGGAACTGATCGTTGAAGACGGCAGGGTTGCCGGAGCCGTGGGGATGAATGTTCGTACCGGCGAATTAATTGTCTGCCATGCCAAAGCAGTGATTCTCACTTCCGGAGGATGTGCCAGGTTTGGACTGCCCGGTAACGGCTATTTGTACGGGGTTTACGATTGTCCTGCCAACACAGGGGATGGCTACACCATGGCCTATCGGGCCGGTGCGGAATTAACCGGATTGGAGTATACCCTTTACTATTACATTATCAAAGATATCAGCTCGCCTCTTCTTTACATCACTCTCACCCGCGGCGCCCAATTGCTGAACGCATTTGATGAAAGGCTTGATTATGGACATCCCTCCATCAAATCAATAATTAATGAACATGTAGAGGGCCGAGGCTACATCAGAATCAGAATGAGCCATCTGCCGGAAGAAAAAATCAAAAGCATTGAGGATATCTTGTTCACCACGGAAAAGCCCGCTTGTCAGCGCTTTTTTGAAGGCCGCGGTATTAACTTCAGGAGCAAAGATATTGAATTGGGGCCCACGGAAACCTACCTCTGTGGTGGCCATGGCATCACCGGCATAGTGGTGGATGAGCAAGCGAAAGCGTCTGTTCCAGGCTTATATGCCGCCGGCGATGTGGCCAGTGTGGGAAGAGGCCATCTGTCTGGTGCCTTTGTTTTCGGTGAAATCGCGGCAGAGGCTGCCTCCGAGTACGTAAAATCCATCAGCGATAGTGATCAAGCAGATGCTTCTAGCTTTGTCAATAATGTCAAGGACAAGATTGAAAGATGGCAGAACACCGACGCTGAAGCATCTATTGAGGAGTTCGAATACAAGACCCGCCGGCTGATTGAGGAATTCTTAACACCTCCCAAAAATGATTATAAACTGAGACGCGGTATTGAAACCATGGAGGCCATGCAAAAGGAACTTTTCGAAAAAGTGCGCATCAACAGGGTGCATGATCTGGTGAAAGCTTTTGAAGTAGAAAGTATCATTTCTTGCGGCATCCTGTCCGCTACAGCTTCCCGGGAGAGAAAGGAAAGCAGGTGGGGGAACTGGCACTACCGGTCCGACTATCCCAAGAAAGACGATGAAAACTTCCTTAAATTGCTGATCGTGAAGAGAGATGAGAGCAAGGATGCCCCGGCGGTTACCCTTCGAGATCCACAAAAAGTACTGAATGTAGACGAGAATTTTGAAGGGAGGGTATCGGTCCATGAGTAATATCCTGGAGGTACTGGCGCAGAACATTATCATCGACAAAGAAAAGTGCATCTTTTGCGGCAAATGTGTGGATGTCTGTATCATCGACAATTTACGAATGAAGCTGGCCCCTTGCCGGCAGGCTTGCACCCTGGGAGTGAATTGTCAAGGTTATGCCCAGCTGGTAGCCAGAGGAGAGGAGGCCAA
>JAAYGO010000006.1 GCA_012727685.1 Bacillota bacterium
AAGTAATTGCGTAAGGAGGAGTACTGATGGATGTCTGGGTGGTAGTCGTAGTGCTGGTCGGGGTTTTCTTTGGCTTAATGCTCCTCGGCTTACCCGTAGCACTATCATTTATTGCCGCCAACTTGGCAGTCATGGTCGTTCATAGCGGCACGAGATTTTTCAACCTGATCCCCGTCGGCATGTTTGGTTCGACAAATAATTTTATTTTGATTGCCGTGCCGCTCTTTATTATCATGGGAGAAGTGATGGTGCGGTGTGATTTTGTGAGTTTGGTAACCGATGCGACTGAATGTATCTTCGGAAAGTTGCGTTCTCAAAGCGCATTGCTTACGGTAGGTACGGGGACTGTTCTCGCCGCTCTGAGCGGGGCTCCGATCGCTACCGGCGCTACGCTGGGCTCGACCCTTGTCCCCAGAATGCTTAAGGAAGGTTATGCAAAGTGGCTGGCCTGCGGCACCGCCCTGGGCGGAGCCTCCCTGGCGTGCTTGATTCCTCCCAGTTCACTGGCCATTATCATTGCCTCCCTCGCGGAGACATCTCCTACCAAAGTTTTGGTTGGGGGGATATTGCCGGGGCTATTGGCTTCAGCCGGTTTCTTCCTGTTCGTAATTCTCGGCAGTAAGTTCTGGCCGCAAAACTATCCTGCTGAGGCCCCCAAAGTAAAATATGGGTTTAAAGAAACGATGCGCAGATTTGCCTTGGCGGCTCCTCTGGCCATCATTGTATTCCTGGTGATTGGGGTAATCTTCCTCGGCATCGCCACGGCCACTGAGGCAGCGGCTTTAGGCGCGGTCGGTTCGATCCTCCTTGCCATATTCTACCGCAGGATGACATGGCGTATTTTTTTCGATAGTTTTATTGGGACCGCCAAAATGACGGCCATGTTGTTTTTAATTATCGCCTCTTCCAACATTTTTGGAAGAGTCCTGACGCTTACCGGGGCAGGGCAGGCGATAATTGATAGCATCATCTCAATACCGGCTTCTCCTTATGTGGCAGTCGCGGTTATGGTTCTTTTCCTGCTGATCGGGGGCTGCTTTATGGATGCTACGGCGCTGATAATGATTACCGTTCCCCTGTTCGGTCCTGCCGTAGTTGCACTGGGATTCGACCTGATTTGGTTCTGCGTCATCGTATTGATCACCGTGGGGATCGCCGGTATAACCCCTCCGGTGGGAATGGTTCTATACGCTTTAAAGGGAGCTTGCCCCGCGGTGGGCATGGACGACGTCTACAAAGGTTCTATACCGTTTTTTACCATAGAGATGCTCGTAACTATACTGACCATTGCCTTTCCTGCCATTGCCCTATACCTGCCCAGTTTTATTACTGGATAAGATCAGATCGGGGTTAAATTGGCATGGGAGGAGTTTTAATAGTGTAGGGGAGCTGTTAACCTTGGCCTACCGAGGTGAAGGGTACCCAGCGGTTCAATTGAGGAATTTGTAAATGATTATGATAGAGATGGGAGTGAGTCGTATTGGCTGGCTCAGAAAAAACCTTTTCCTGGCATTTCGAAACAGACCGGGCGGCACTGCTGGTCATCGATATGCAAAACGATTTTGTGGCGGAAGGCGGGGTCATGCATGTGCCGAAGGCAGCGGGCATTATCCCCAAATTGCAGGAGCTGATCGCCTGCTGCCGGGAATGCGGCGTGCCGGTGATCTACACGGTGCAGGCTTTTCATCCCCACTACAACTTGTGCCCGCTGGAAGTGAAGAAGTTTCCCCACCTGGAGAAGGAAGGGATGCGGGAAGGGACCTGGGGCATTGAGATCTTCCCCGCCATTAAGCCGCAGGAGGGGGATATTATTATCAAAAAACGCCGTTTCAGCGCTTTCTACAATACAGAGCTGGAGCTGGTCCTGCGGGATCTCAAGGGCATCAACCATATCGATACGACGATTATCAGCGGGACGGTAACGAATATTTGCTGTGAATCAACGGCTCGTGATGCTTTTTTCCGGGATTTTAAAGTCGTTTTTGGCAGCGATGTCAACGCGGCAGTCGATGAAAACGCGCACCAGGCCACCCTCAACAATATTGAAACGGCCTTCGGAGTGGTCATGGATGCCGATACGATTATGGCCGCCCTGAGGGC
>JAAYGO010000124.1 GCA_012727685.1 Bacillota bacterium
AAGCCTTTTTGCGGTTTTACTCAATTTTTAGGCCGGTTCGTTGTGACATTTATTAGCTATGATTCGTGTTACCTTTTAGCTTTAGTTGACCTTTTTGGGGTCGAATCACCTGTTTCTTTCCGCAGGCCAACAAAGGAAAATGTCTGTAGGCGGGGAATTATAGTGAATGATAGCATCGATGCTTATGCCCCCTTTAGGCCGGGAGACCATGGGGGGAGAACTGCTTAGGAGCCGGAGCGGCTGTGCATCACCTAGGGGGAGTGATGTTGGGAGCGATGGCCGCAGTGACAACGGCGGTGAATGAAGGGGTGAGCGGTGTTGACTCGTGACCTGATCCGCGAAAAGTTAATTACCTTCATCCGGGACGGCGCGCGCATGGAGCGGAATGAAATTGTCACCGTGGAAGCGGCGCTGACCGTTTTTGTTAATGGCACCGAACTGGTGACTCTGCTGTGCACGCCTGCGGATATGGACCGGCTGGCACTCGGTTTTTTACGCTCAGAAGGTTTCTTGACCTCTCTGGATGACCTAGAATCGCTGCGCCTGCAGGAGGAGGAGGGCATCGTGGAGATTGAGTTGAAGAACAGCTCCGACCTGGCCAGGAGTCTCTACGGCAAGCGGACCATAACCTCCGGCTGCGGCAAGGGAACGACCTTTTATCATGCCCTCGACGCGCTGCGCAGCAAGCCGGTTTCCAGTGAGCTGCGCCTGAAAAGCAGCCAGGTTCATGCGTTAATGCGGGCGCTGGAGGATCGGGCGCAGCTGTTTAAACAAACGGGCGGCATTCATAGTGCCGCCCTGGCTAACGGTGCAGAGATCCTCATGTTTTTTGAAGATATCGGCAGGCACAATGCCGTGGACAAGATCGTGGGGCAGTGCCTGCTCGAGAGAATGGAAATGAGCGATAAGAGTCTGGTGGTAAGCGGCAGGCTCAGTTCGGAAATACTGCTCAAGGCGGCCAAGCTGCAGTTGCCCGTGTTGATTTCCCGGGCCGCACCCACTTCGCTTAGCATCGAGCTGGCCGAATCTTTAAATATTACCATGGTCGGTTTCGCCCGGGGCAGGCGCATGAATATTTACAGCCATGCCTGGCGGATCGAGACGGCCTAGTTGCTTCAGCTTTAGAAGGCCGGCTCATCTGGCCCTCTTGGGGGCTGAGCATGGTATAAGATTTGCCCCGCGGTCATACTATGTAAAAGAACCGTTGCTGCATGCTCTCCGGCAGCTTCACGGTGTTTCCTCAGATTAACCCGCACGGTTCAGGCCGTCTTTCTCATAACAAATTCTCCGCAGATGCCCCATGACGGACTGTGCTCCCCGGCGTCTTTCATTCACTCACCGGTTATGGATATTCCAACTAGTATATAAAAAAGGCTGTCTTGGCATGCAGAGCAAAATATAGATAGACAAAGCCATTACTTTATGATATTGTTAATTTTATTAAGATATTGTTATCTAAAAGGGGGTGGCTACTCTCTTTTTGCATGCAGAAGCCTTATGGCGGAGGTGAAAGATGAGATTAGCGGGTTTATCGTCACCGGGAGCCTCTAGGAAAGGCCGCCTCCGGCGCTCAGCCCACTACCGTGCACTAAGAAGGTTTTGGGAGCGGCTGAAAGGGAAAACCTTGCACCGGGTGCATTATCTTTTAATCGCTTCCCTGCTGGCAGCCGGAATCCTGGGCTACACTCATTACCGGAACAGCCTTTTTTACGTCGTCTGCATTGACGGTATTGAGGCTGGACTGGTGCGCGAAGTAGCAGAGGTGGAGCAATTCTTAAACAGCCTGATGGACAAGTGCGGTCTCATTTACGGGATGGAAGTGTTTCCGCGGCAGGCTATCACGATGACCCGGGAGTTGCGCCTGGGCCAGGAAGCCAACCTGCAGCAGGTGGAGAAGGCCTTGCGCAACCGGATCAGCCTGCTAACCGAGGCGGTCATGGTCACCGTGGATGGCGTCCCGGTTTCCCCGGTTTGCACAGCAGAAGAAATCGCAGATGTGATCGAGACCCTTAGCCTTTCCTATATCGATGATGACGACAGCGTTAAATTGCTGGAAGTAGAGCTGGAAGAGGAATTGGCCGGTGAAGACTGTGTCGTACCGCCGGAACAGGTTTGCAGCGCGGCAGAAGTGGCCAATCTATTGCTGGACCCGGAGAAGCTAGAGCAAGATCTTGATCTGCAAACCGCTTCCCGCCTGAGCCTGGCTTCACGTGACGGCAGGGAAAACCGGATCGACGGCAGCGGCGAAAAGCAGGAAATTCCGCTGGTACACGTTAAAACCGTGGAAGAAGCGACACAGGAAGAGCCGGTACCCTTTCCGACGACCTATGTGAATAACAATGAGATGTATAAGGGAGAGAGCCGTGTCGTTACCGAAGGTAAAGACGGCCTCAAAGAGGTTACCTACCGGGTTACGCGCGTGAACGGGGAGGAAATTGATCGGGAGAAGTTGTCCGAGCGGATCATCATAGAGCCGGTAGCCAAGGTTATCGAACGCGGCACTCTCAGCAGGTTCGCCTGGCCCGTGGCCGGTGGAGGCAGGCTCTCCCAGGGTTTCAGCGGCAGGCATAATGGAATCGATATTGCCGCCCCGTCTGGGACCTCGATTCTGGCGGCGGAAAGCGGAACGGTGGTTTGCTCGAGCTGGGGCCCCGCGACGGGTAACTATATTGTGATCTATCACGGCGATTACTGGACCGTCTACCTGCACAACAGCCGGAACCTCGTTTCCGCGGGGCAGAGTGTTTCCAGGGGCCAGGTGATCGCCAAAGTGGGTTCTAGCGGAAATTCTACCGGACCGCACCTGCATTTCGAGGTGCGCCGCGGGACCGGTTCGAGCAAGTGGCCTGGGTACTATTATTACACCTCGATCAACCCCTTGAGTTTTTTCTAACCGCAAAGACGGAAACAAACGCGCAATTTACCGGAGCTGCCCCCAAAGGGCGGCTCCTTTTATCTAGCTGCTCCTTAGCCCTTCGCCCGGAAGGGAAAAGCAGCTTTCCTTTACTGGGAGTGCCCTGTCGCTTCTCACTTCGGAGCTGGAGCGGTTGTGATGGCAACAGCCAGCCTATGGCATCGTCTCTTATTGGGATCCACAGTACATGAAATTCAGTAGCATGAAATCCAGTGGTAAAGGAGCGGGTTAATTCTCTTTTGCTTCCGGCTCCTCTTCTGCGTCGAGGTAGAGCCTCTTGGCGGTAATATCGACGCTGTCAAGGTAGAAGCCGGTCAGGTACTCAATCTTTTCTTTGATCACCTGCTGGACATGTCTCAGCAAGAGGGGAAGGTTGCCTCCGGGGATCTCTCCCAAAATCAAGGCCAGGTCTACCTTGAGGGTCACCTTTCTCTCGTTTGTCTGGATCGCCACCCGCAGCGGTTTAAATACTCCCGGAATTCGGGTTACAATATGGGCAACCAGGCTTTCGATCACATGCTCGGCGATATAAAAGTGCCCCAGAGAACTGTAAACAGGGCGGACAATGGAACGCTCCACTGCCACCTTCTCCGAGTGTGCTGCCGGAAAACTGAAAAAAGAGCGGAGCGGAGCGACGATATAACCGGGAAAATCTTTTTTGACGGCAAAAGTGGGCAGCGGAATAACATGGCGGTTCTCTTTTTGCCGCACGGTCAAAGCGGTTTTGATCGCCTCGGGCGTGGCAATATCCTCGATCTGAATATAATGAGCAGGCTTGGGCAACCCGAGCTTTGCGGCGATAGCATCGGCCATGCGCCGTGAGGTAGCCAGGAGCAAGAGCCGTTCCGGTTTGAGCTCGGCCAGTTTTTCCCGGATTTGCGCGGCATGGTCCGGGTCGCTAAAGAGAGCCCTTTTAATCGCCCCCAAACGGGTGTTTTCCCGCTTGGCGGAGCGGCCGGCCAGGATCTGGTTGCCCTTGATGAGCAGCCCGTCGTCAATCAGGTATTCGATCTGGTGTTGGTAGGCCAGCAGCGGTGCATGGTGGCTTTTGCCGGTACCGCTGTGCCCGACCAGGGCATAAACCTCCATCTATTTTATCCACCTGTCGCTTTGCGGTAATCGCCCCCGGCCCAATTCAATAATAGCACTTTACTTTGGACGAACCGGGCCGGTATAATTTAAATTATACCACAGTTTTTGGGGTTAAAGAGGATTACGGCAAGGAGCAGTGTTCATGATCATTACTACGGCCGCGCCTGCCCGCTTGCAAGGCGAGCTGGTTATGCCCGGCGATAAATCAATTTCACACCGGGCTGCGCTGATCGGTTCCCTTGCCCGGGGGGATACGGAAGTGCAGGGTTTTTTAGCGGCGCAGGATTGTCTCTCTACCCTGAGCTGCCTGCGGGCTTTAGGCGTCAGCGCTGTTTTGCGCGGCGACAGGCTCCTGATCCGGGGAGGCGGCGGTGTCTTTACGGCGCCCCGGAAACCGCTTGATGCCGGTAATTCGGGGACAACGGCGCGGCTCTTGCTGGGGGTCCTGGCGGCGCAGCAGTTTGAAACGACCTTGACCGGTGACCCCTCGCTGCGCAAGCGGCCCATGGACCGCGTGGTGGAGCCTTTGAAACGGATGGGGGCGCAGGTGGAAGGGGACGGGACCCGGCTGCCCTTGCGCATTCGCGGCGGAAATTTGAAACCCCTCACCTATACGCTGCCGGTGGCCAGCGCCCAGGTAAAATCGGCTTTATTGCTGGCCGGGCTGCAGGCGAGCGGGCTTACCGTGATCGAAGAACCCTTCCCCAGCCGCAATCATACCGAATTAATGTTCGAGCAGTTCGGAGTAACGGTAGCCGTTGCCGGCAACCGGATCTCCATCGAGGGGAAGCAGATACCCGTGGCCTCCCAGGTCAGGGTGCCCGGCGATATTTCAGCGGCGGCCTTTTTTTTAGTGGCGGGGGCTATCGTGCCCCGTGCGGTCATTAAGATCAAAGATGTGGGGATTAACCCAACCCGCCGCGGCATCGTTGACCTGTTGATGGAGATGGGCGCCGATATTCAAATCCAGAACCGCCGTTTCTGGGGGAAGGAAGAGGTGGCCGATCTGCTGGTAAGGGGAGGCGCCCCGCTGCGCGCCATCACCGTCGGCGGTGATGCCATCCCCCGTGTCATCGATGAGATCCCTATCCTGGCGGTTGCCGCCGCCCATGCTCGCGGCGTGACCGTGATCAGGGATGCCGCTGAACTGCGGGTCAAAGAATCGGATCGCATTGCCGCGCTGGCCCGCGAGCTGGCCAAATTGGGCGCGGAGATCGAAGAACGTCCCGATGGCCTGGTGATCGAAGGCGGCAGGCCGTTAACCGGTGCAGTTGTGGAGAGCGGAGGGGATCACCGCATGGCCATGGCCCTGGCCGTGGCGGGGCTGGCCGCTAGCGGTAAAACAACCGTCCGGGGAGCGGAAGCGATCAAGATCTCATTTCCGGCTTTCCTGAGCATACTGCGTTCTCTGACCTGCTAGCAGCGCGTGGCCGGTGGCAATATCCGTCCCCCGGCCTTTGGATTAAATTTGGATAATGGAAAATTTAATTACAAAAAGGAATTGGGTTGTTTTGTATCGAATATAATCGCAATCAGGTAAAGAAGGTGTCCGGCCGTTGCGAAATAAACAATCTTATTACCAGAAAGCGGTTTTGTCGATTGTCGTTGGGATATGCCTTTTTATGCCTGCAGCTTGCACCAACGGGATGTTTAGACAAAACGATCTTGCCGCCATAGAGCTGGAAAGCGCACCGGACAGTTCTCAAACTCCTACCGTTTGCCTCGAAAATCCCGATGCCGAATGCCCTCCGCAGGAGGTGGCCGGGTTGCAGCTGAGTGGCCAGGTTAAAGGAGAAGAGGCAACCTCCCTCATCAAAACTATCCTCGGACCGGGCTACAACATTGTTGATACGCAGATCATTACTTATCGCGGCTCTGCCAGTGGATCGCCGGATGAACTTGTGTTCTGGACTGCTGAATTTCATGATGCCGAAGAAGCCGCTGCGGTGATCAATGAGATGAAGCAATACCTCGAATCAAGCCTCTACTTCTGCGATCATGGATGCTGGTCCAATGAAGAACGGGAAATCTATTATGCCCGCTTTACCGGCAAGGATATCCCTCTCGAACACTCCTATTATTACCGCGATGGGAACAAGGTTTACTGTGTCACCATTGCCAGCGAGAAACCGCTGGAGCTGCTCATCGCTTTCCTCGGGAAAATATAAGAGGCGCTGCTGTCTCAACGAAACCAATGACGTGTTTTGTTGGCAATACGCACCAGCGTCAGCATGACTGGCACTTCCACAAGCACACCTACAATGGTTGCCATCGCCACAGGCGAAGTCGCGCCAAACAGGGAAATGGCAACCGCCACGGCCAGTTCAAAAAAGTTAGATGCTCCGATCATGCCGGCCGGAGCAGCGATGTCGTGGGGCAGCCGCAGCAGCTTGCAGGCCGAATAGGCGATGAAGAAGATCAGGAAGGTCTGCAATATCAGCGGTATGGCGATCAAAAGAATATGGACAATATTGCTCAGTATCACTTCCCCTTGGAAAGAGAAAATGATAATCAGTGTCAGCAGCAGGCCGATCATGGTGATATTGTTAAACTTAGGGATAAAATGCTGCTCGAAGTATGCCATACCTTTATGCTTTATCATCCAGACTCTGGTCGCAATCCCGGCCGATAGCGGTATGACAACGAACAGCACGACAGACAGGATGAGCGTATCCCACGGGATGGCGATGCCGCCCACGCCGAGCAAAAAGGCGACGATTGGTGTAAAGGCGATGAGAATAATGAGATCGTTCGTGGCAACCTGCACTACCGTATAAGCGGGGCTACCATTGGTCAGATGGCTCCATACAAACACCATCGCCGTACAGGGCGCAGCGCCAAGCAAAATTGCACCCGCCAAATAGTCCTTTGCCAGATCAGCGGGGATAAATGCTTTGAAAAGCACATGGAAGAAAAGCCAGGCGATTCCGAACATGGTAAAGGGCTTGATCAGCCAGTTCGTAACCCAGGTGACAAATAGGCCTTTTGGGTTTTTCCCCACGTTTTTGATGCTGGCGAAATCCACCTTCATCATCATGGGGTAAATCATCAGCCAGATCAAAATCGCAATGGGAATGGAAACCTGTGCATATTCAAACTGACTCAAGAAATCAGGGACAGCGGGGAGGAATTTCCCGATCAGCACACCGACAACCATGCAGATGACGACCCACAGGGTTAGGTACTTTTCAAAAAGGCCGATGCCGGAATTTTTTTGTTTACTCATATTTCATACTCTCCATTTTAGCAGCATTCTTTATCGCATGAACAATCACAGCTCGGCTCGCTCCCGGTAAGCCAGCCCATGATCACGGCCGAGGCACATCCCACTCCGGCTTTAACCGTGATGGCGTTTTCCGGACAGTTTTTCGCGCAGGCACCGCACTCCATGCAACGGTCTAGATCATCAATCTGCGCTTTCCTATCATTCACGCGGAAGACTCGGTGAGGGCAAACCTCCGCACATCTGCCACAGCCGCCGCATTTTTCAATCAATAGGCGAAGTGTGGCCACATTCTTCAAATACCTGTGTTTCATGGCCTCCTCCTTATATTTCTATATTTCTACAGACTACTGATTAACAACAACACGATCCCCGCTGCAGATAAAAGGGCAACAAGCGGTACCGCTATTTTCATTTCCTTGATGACGCCGGAAAAGGAGGTATAGGTTGACGAGCCCGTAAAATTCATCGCCAGGTAAGCTGACAATGACGGCAATAGCAGCAAATAGCCTATGGCAAGAGGCAAGAATCCGGAAACAAGCCAGCCGCGATGCCAGATAAATCCCAGCGTCCATAACAGCCCCAGCAGCCAGCCCTTCCAGGAGAAGGCCTTGCCGGGGATCAGG
>JAAYGO010000102.1 GCA_012727685.1 Bacillota bacterium
GTAATCCCACCCCTCCGGATCATCGGTCGCCATCGAGCCGACGAGGGCCAACTGCACGCTGGGCAGCTCCTTCTTGACAATCTTGTAAACCTCGATCACGCCCAGCGGATCCTTCCAGGGGTCGAAGCGGGAAATCTGGGTAATTAGCGGGCGGTTGCCGTCAATGCCAAAGCGGCAGGCGATGCCCTTGGCCTGTTCCGGCTCAAGCTTGATATTTTTCACGCTTAAGGGGTCTATGGAGGGAGTAATCAGGGTGAGATTGTTGAAGCGGCTGCCCGCCTTGACAAAATTGCATGCCGTAAAAATGACCGCATCATACTGCTGGATATAATCATAAAGGAAGTTCCAGTATTCCGGGTTGGGCGAAGAGGTGTCGATATGGCAGCGCCAGATCCAGGCGGTCCAGCCATTTCTGGGGAGATAATTGATCAGCGCTGCAGGCTGCGGGTCGTGCACCACGATGATCTCATAATCCCAGCCCTTCATTTGCTCGGCGTTGGCCCGGTTATAATCAAGGTAGATCTGCACGGCCTCCTCGGTTAACTCTCCTTTCTGGCCCTGGAGCCGGTTGTGGAACTGCTTGGTAACCTGGTAGAAGTCATAATCGCCCTTCATCACCCACCAGTCCACCGCCAGGCCCAAATCTTTTAGCAAGGGAACAAGGGAATGCAATTTTTCAGCCACGCCGCCCCCAAAGGCGGTGGCATTGATCATGGCGATCTTCTTGCCCGCCAGCTCAGCGGCCAGGGTCCTAATCTCTTCGGCCACCGCCGCATCCATGAAGGGGAGGTAGTCGTTGAAATTTTTCGGGGTAACATGCACCAGCTCCATCCGGCAAGCTCTCCTTTAAATTCAAATTGAGAAACGCCGCCTCCGGCTGCGAAGCGCCGCCGGCAGTGTAGCCCACTCATCAACTGGTTATATTAAATAGTATGGAAAGGATCGGACCTTCTATTCTGGATCGGGAGCGATCCCGGATTTTCTTCCGGATCAGCGCCTACAACCGGACCGGGGTTTCGCTGCAGCTAAAAACAGAGGGCGGGTTAAAGGAAATCCCGCTGAGGCGAGAAAACGGGCATCTTTACAGCACCGTGGTGGAGGGCTGCGGCCCCGGCCTGCTCTACAAGATCAAGCTGGCCGGGGAAGAGGAGCCCGTTCCCGACCCCTATTCCCATTACCAGCCGGAAGGGGTGCACGGCTTTTCACAGGTGGTGGATCACGGAGCCTACCGGTGGGGCGACCAGGACTGGCCGGGCATCGACTGGCCCCATGCCATTATCTATGAACTCCATGTGGGCACATTCACCGCGGCGGGGACATTCCGGGCCGCGGCGGAGAGGCTCGATTACCTGCTCGAGCTGGGGATCAATACGGTGGAGCTCATGCCGGTGGTGCAAACCCCGGGCCGCTGGAACTGGGGTTACGACGGGGCGGGGCTGTTCAGCGTGAACCACAATTACGGCACTCCCGATGATTTTAAGTATTTCGTGGACAGCTGCCACCGCAAAGGCCTGGCGGTGCTGCTCGACGTGGTCTACAATCACTTCGGCCCGGAGGGCAATTATTTGTCCCTTTTCGGACCCTATTTTACGGAAAAGCATGAAACGCCCTGGGGAGCGGCGGTCAATTACGACGATTGCGGCTGCGAGGCCATGCGCCGGATGGTCCTGCAGAACGTGCGCCACTGGATCGAACTCTACCACCTGGACGGGTTAAGGCTCGACGCCGTTCACGCCATCCGGGATGAAAGCCCGAAACATATCCTGCGCGAGATCGGCGAAACCGCCGCGCAGCTCTCGGAGTCGCTGGGCCGCAAAATCGTGATCATCGCCGAAACCGATGAAAATGATGTCAAGCTGATCAACCCTCCCGGGCAAAGCGGCTACGGCCTTGACGCCCAGTGGATGGACGACTTTCACCATTGCGTACATACCATCCTCACGGGCGAGAACCGGGGCTATTATGCAGACTACGGCGATATCAGGGGCCTGGAAAAGGTCTACCGCAACTATCTCTATACCGGGCAGTACTCCACCTTCTGGAAGAAAAAGCGCGGCACGGACGGCAGCCGCAACCCGGGGAGCCAGTTCGTCGTCGCCATTCAGACCCATGACCAGGTCGGCAATCGCGCCTACGGGGAAAGGCTGTCGCGGCTGGTGGATTTCCCCTATCTCAAGGCGGCGGCCGGCCTGCTCTTTATGGCGCCCTATATTCCGATGCTGTTCATGGGCGAGGAGTACGCCGAGGAAAACCCCTTCCTATTTTTCACGGACTACGGAGATCCCAAGCTGAAGCAGGCGGTTTCAGAGGGGCGGCGCAAGGAATTCGCCGCTTTCGGCTGGGACGACATCCCCGACCCGGAAGCGGAGCAGACCTTCCTGGCCTCGCGGCTAACGCCGCGCCAGCGGTGGAAACCGCACCAGCAGGCCGTTTTCCGCTATTACCGCGATTTAATCTCTTTACGCAAAACCCATCCGGCGCTGCGCGAACCGGACAAGGAGAGCCTGCTGGACATTGCCGTGCAGCCGGAAGAAAAGCTGGTGACCATAAGCCGGCGGGGCGGCGGGAAAGTGGTAAACGCCTATGCCAACCTGGGAGAGGAGGAAATGGTCTTTGATCCCGTGCCCGGGAAGGTGCTCCTCGATTCGGAAGCAGCCCGCTACGGCGGCCGGGCGGGGAAAAAGGCGGAGCAGAGGCGGCTCCGGCCAGGCCAGTTTCTGCTCATTGAACAGGGATAAAGGGTGAACCGTTCCGGAGCGTCCGGATTAATCCAGGCTAGACCTCCATGCCCCCACCAGGACCATCTCCACAGCCTTAACCGCCAGGCTATTGCCCATGCTGTTCGCATGAAAAGAGTAGAGCGCCTGTTAGGCGCGCTTTTCTGGGCCTGCATAAACCCCCACCCCGGCAAACTGGGCTTCGCCAGCCGGTTCCCTTGTGCCAAGCTGTTCAAAATAAGCCCGGATTTCGCTCTCGCTCATCCCTTCGATCCGCGCAAGCATGGCCGGAAAGAGGGGTGGATAGATTTCATAAAGGTAGTCGTACATCCGGTCCACCAGGAAATCGGCGTCGGGCACCACGCCCCATACTCTCTGGATATATTCAGTAGCCATAAATACCGCCTGGCAGTAGTCCTGCATGAGGGAGATCAGCTGTTTCATTTTCGAAACCAGGGTTATATTTTCA
>JAAYGO010000048.1 GCA_012727685.1 Bacillota bacterium
AAAAGATGGGAGCCGAGATCGGCATCTTAAACAGAAGGGAGTATAACAGCGAACCTGTTGCTGATCTGCTTGTTAAAGGCGGCCGGCGTTTAAAAGGAACGGAGATATCCGCTGAAATAACCCCGCGGGTAATCGACGAAATACCGGCTTTGGCCGTAGCCGCCCTCTTTGCGGAAGGGGATACGGTTATCAGGGGGGCAGCCGAGCTGCGGCTCAAAGAATCCGATCGTCTGAAATCAATCTTCGTAGAACTCCAAAAGATGGGGGCACTGGTGCGTGAGCTTCCGGATGGCCTGGTGATCCGGGGCGGCGCAAAACTTACCGGCGCCCGCTGTGAAAGCCACGGCGATCACCGGATTGCCATGGCTTTGGCCATAGCTGCCCTTTTTGCCGGGAGCGAGTCGGTGATTGACGGGAGCGAAGCAGTCCAGGTTTCATGTCCCGGCTTTTTTGAACTGCTGAACGGAGTAGCTTCCTGATTGTAACTGTTAGTCATTATTTCGTGCTTCTTTATTTCCAGGGTAATAATACAGGCTGCCGGCGGGACTGATGCCTCCGGCAGCCTTAAACCTTAAAACAATAATATAGATGAACCGGCTAAACCGAGAGAAGCCCGGTTTGCTGTAGAGCCCGGGGTTTATTACAGCAGAAGGAAGATAAGATACTGGAAGATCATTTCTTCAAAGCCTTGAAGCTTTGATGCTCCCAGCTCCGATATCTCGGGATGCTCCGCTTTAAACTGTTCCCATGTCCGGTAATATTTGCTGTCAAGTTTTCTGGAAGCTGACGGGTCGACTTTGTAATCTTCCTTGTTAAACGCCAGGCCGGCGGTTTCTCCGGCATTGGCGTAAACTCCGTGATCCCGCACATATTCTGTTACGGCACAAAGATTTTCCAGCTTGATGTCGGTTATGGTGAGTGGACTTTTATCCGTTCTGAAATAGAATTTTCCTCCGGGAGCCAGTATGTCAAGCATTTCCTTTGCTTTATCCAGGCACTGCTCTTTGGTGTTGGTCTTTAATATCGTCAGGGGATATAACCCTGTGATGATATGTTTCTTGCCCAGTTTTTCCTTGATTAATTTGGGATCGCCGTACTCAAACATCAGCCTTGTATCAACCGGGAGCTCGTACAGATAATCAAGGTACCTGTCCCAGTTGTCTTCACAGAACAGCTGACAGTGTATACCCATAGAGGCATATTCGTCGACCATCCGTTTAAAAGTCGGCCAATATAACTTTTCAAAGTCTTTTTCCCGCATGAACGTAGGCATATGAAGCGGTATAAAGACGGCGGCGTTATTGTCTATTGTTGCCGGCATGCCTTTTTTCAGCACAATTGGATATAGGGCCTCACAGGCCTCCGCCACTTTTTCAGGTATTCTCCTTATATCCATGCTAATGCCGCGAAATCCTCTGAGTTGGTCCGCCAGAAAGTCAAAGGGCGCCTCTGTAAAACCGCCTGCCTGGCGGGGGGCGGCATAATAGCCATATTTTTCCACCAGCCTGGCAATGATCGCGCCGGCCTGCCCCATGTCGTTGTTGTAGCCCAACAAGCTTTTGGCAAAGCTTATTGCCATCTTAAAAGGTTCATCTAACTTTAGAGCCTTGTACTGTCTCGGCAACACACGTTCAAGCAGGCAATCGTAAGGTTTTTCAATAAGATAATCATAATCTTCCGGCAGCATACCCACTACTTCCGGGTGCTGAATGAATCCATTTGACCCCATCACAAAGGACTGCGACTCCAGAACCTGGTAGTAGGACGGGTACCTGAGCGAGCCGGTAAACGGGCAGGTATCTGAATATAAAACCTGGCAGATCTTATCCGCCGCCTCTTCAACAAGTGCCGGATCCCACTGCGCCGTCAACAGATCAAGCCCGCCGTACTGGGCTATAAATTCCAGCGGCAAGCCAATAGTAATAGGCACCCTCTTCGGTATCCTGTTATTAAACAAATCTTCATGGATACTGATTCTTTCTTCTTTTAACGCTTTAACATCAGACATTGATTTCACCCGCTCTCGGAATATTCTTATTCCAAAATATCTATATTGGCCAAACCATCCTCCGGGCGGCTCATTACAATCCTCAAAAATTTACCAGCTATAGCTTTCCCCAGGCGAAAGGATAAAGCAGCTGGAGCTTGTTTTTTCCTCTACTTTTCTTTTGAACTCCTCGGGGTCTGCCTGGATTACGGGCCAGGTATTGTAATGGTAAGGAATAACTCTGGGAGCGCCGACAAAGGATGCAGCCATGACGGCGTCGTCTATACCCATGGTAAAGTTGTCCCCGATTGGCAGCAGGGCGAGATCCAGAGGGGTCAGCTCGCCGATCAGTTTCATATCGCTAAAGAGTCCTGTATCTCCGGCAAAGTAGATGTTTTGCCCGTAGTAGTTTATCACAAAACCGCAGGCATGGCCTCCGGGAATACCTGAGCCATGAAACGCCAGGGTAACTTTAACCCGGCCAAAGGGGAACCGGTAGCTGCCTCCGATACCTATGCCGTGGGCGTTTAAGCCTTTTCCTTGGGCCTGGGAGGCTATTTCGGGCGTGGATATAATCGTAGCATTGCAGGCACCGGCTATTTCATAAGCCTCGCCCAAATGGTCATGGTGGGCATGTGAAATTAAGATGTAATCCGGTTTCAACTCCTCCGGTTTTAAGGGTGCAAGGGGATTTTCCCTTAAATAGGGGTCAAAGAGCAGCGTTTCTTTTTCCTTGTCTTGCAGTA
>JAAYGO010000136.1 GCA_012727685.1 Bacillota bacterium
CTGAGAGCTGGAGCGACTGTGAACGAGTGGATCTAAGGTCAGGGGACAGACCTGCAAGCGTAGGTCTGTCCCCATTGGAGGCAGGCGAACCAAGGCCTGGCTGATGAGAAGTGGGAAGTGAGATGTTAGAAGTGAGAAAAAAAGACCATGTTACTGTTATTCTGGCCAAGGTTTAAAGTGCCTGATGCGATCTCACCTCTCACATCCCACTTTGCAGGCCGCCGAGACAGGAGCGCAGGACGCGCGACTGTCGAGGGTAGCCCAGGCGGAAGGCCGCCGGTGAGCCGCCAAAACATCTAACGAGTTCACCGGAGCGACAGCCTCAGCGATAAAAGATCGGCTAATTCAACTGACCTCACTGATAGTATCTTTGATTGGTGGCGAAATGGGATCTGCTATTTATAGTCGCTGGTTTGTTATATTTTTACTAGGGCCATTATAGCGGTTTTCTGCTGAAGCTGTCAAAAGCAGCCGGCTGATAATTTTGCGGATTCTGCGGCAGGAATAATAGAAATATAATTGGAATAAATAGCAGGGGTTGCTTTGACAGAGCTGTAAAGCATTGCGAAAGGCATTGCCGCTTTCGGAGGCATACTGAAATTGATCATCAGCGCCAGCCGCCGCACCGACATTCCTGCTTTTTTCGCGTCGTGGTTCATGGAGCGGATCAGGGCTGGCTTCTGCGATACGGTTAACCCGTTTAACCCGCGGCAGCGCGTCAGGGTTTCGCTCCTGCCCGGCGACGTGGAAGCCATCGTGTTCTGGAGCAAGAATCCGCGCCCCTTGATGCCCTGGCTAAAAGAACTGGAGCAGTCGGGTTTCAATTTTTGCTTTCATTTCACCCTGACCGGGTACGGGCCGGTTCTGGAAAGGAATGTGCCCGCCCCGGCAGAGTCGCTGAAGACCTTTAAAGAGCTGGCGGAAATGGTCGGACCGGAGCGGATTACCTGGCGCTACGATCCGGTCCTGATCACCGCCGCCACCGGGGTGCGCTACCACCGCGATCAATTCGCCCGGCTGGCCGGGGAGCTGCGCGGCAGCAGCTACCGGGTTGCGGTGAGCTTTTTTGATGATTATCGCGGGGCCCTGGCAAGGCTGGCGCGCGGCGGGGTGCAGGCGGAGCCCGCTCCGGCCGGTGCGGAGCTGGCGGCGCTGGCCCAGGAGATGGTTTTCAGTGCCCGGGAAAATGGCTTTGCCATTTACAGTTGCGCCGAGAAACTGGACCTCACCCCTTATGGCATCTACCCGGGAAGCTGCATCGATCCGCTCTGGCTGAACCAGCTATTTGGCCTCCGGCTGCCGGGTCGCAAGGATCAGGGACAGCGCTCTTTATGCCGCTGCGCGCCCAGCAAGGATATCGGCCGTTATGGCAGTTGCCGGCATGGCTGCCTCTATTGCTATGCCGGCGGGAACCGGCTCTAAGGCCTCCTTTCCCGGATAATGAAGCCGGCGGGAATGTGCATTGTTTGATTCTCATCCAATGAACCTAAGGGAGGTTGGAACATGGCCGTTTTGAGTTACACCTGCCGCAATTGCGGCTCGGCGCTGCGCTTTAACGCCGGCACGCAGGACTGGACATGCGAGTTTTGCGGCAGCGTGTTTGTGGAAGAAGAACTGACGGCAACGGAGCCGCCAACCGCAGTTGAAGATGGCTCCCCGCAGGGGCAGCCCGGGGTGCCGGAAGCCGGGGTTGCCGGCGCGGCCGGGGAAACTGCCGGGGAAGCAGTACTTGATGAGGAGACCTTTAACGCCCAGATCCGGAGTTATAGCTGTCCCGGTTGCGGGGCTGAAATCATCACAGACCAGAACACCGCCGCCACCTTCTGCCTCTACTGCCATAACCCGGCCATTTTGCCGCATCAGCTTTCCGGCGTCAACAAGCCGGCGAAGGTGATTCCCTTTGCCTACCCCCGGAAAGAGGTGGTGGATATTTTTCTGAAATGGTGCAAGAAAAAGCCCCTTCTGCCCAACAGCTTTACC
Organism: Bacillota bacterium; assembly: GCA_012727685.1. GTDB lineage: Bacteria > Bacillota > Dethiobacteria > DTU022 > DTU022 > JAAYGO01. Next base: position 1,981 of record JAAYGO010000136.1, read on the forward strand.
TCGCGCCACACGGTTGATAAGCTGACCGGCATCTATATCCCTTACTGGCTGTTCGACTGCAGCGTGAGCGGTAAAATGCGCGCCTCCGCCCGCACGATCCGTTCCTGGGTCAGCGGCAATACCCGCTACACGGAGACGAAGACTTACGATGTGTACCGGGAGATCGCGGCTGATTTTAAAGGCGTGCCCGCCGATGGCTCGAAGAGGGCCGATGATCAGCTCATGGAGACGATCGAACCGTATGATTTTAAAGGGATTCGTCCCTTTGCCATGCCCTACCTGGCGGGATACCAGGCTGAAAAATACGATGTTGACAGCGAAGCCGCCTTTACCCGGGTGAAGGAGAGGGTAAAGCAGTATACGGAAAACTTGATCCGGAATACGATTATGGGCTATAGCAGTGTCACTGTCTCCAGTTCGGAGGTATTATTTAACAACAGCCGGGTTGAGTATGCCCTGCTGCCTGTCTGGCTTTTGACCTTTCATTATGAGGGGAAAAGCTACTTTTTTGCCATGAACGGCCAGACAGGAAAGGTGGCTGGTAAGCTACCGGTTTGCCGCGGTAAAGTGGTGCGCTACTTTGCCGCCATTACCACCGCCCTTTACCTGGTCATGTTGTTGGGAGGGATGCTGCTATGAGCGGATTGAGGAATAAGCTGATTAAAATCATAGCTGCATGCTTGCTTCCCGCTCTCCTGCTCCTGTTTCTGACCGCGGCGGCGAGCAGCGCCAGTGAGGCGCGAGTCTATGACCAGGCGGCCTTGTTTACCGAGCAGGAAAAGGCCCATCTGGAACAAAGAATCGGCGCGATCCGGGCGGAGCTTTCCCTTGATCCGGTCATCGTCACGGTGGACGATACGGGCGGGAAAAGCTCCCGGGATTATGCCGATGACTTCTATGACGAGGGCGGTTTCGGGATGGGAGCGGAGCGCGACGGCCTGCTGCTGCTGA
>JAAYGO010000174.1 GCA_012727685.1 Bacillota bacterium
AATCGATCGCTTAGATCCAATCTAGTCAATTGTCTGATAATAGTGGGGTCATTTTCTCGATTATCTTACCGCACACCATGCCAAAATCCCTATTTTTAAACCTCTTCCTGGGGTAAAATGTTTTTTCACACTCATTAAAAACCTTATATATCAGGCATTGTTAAAGAACGCAAATGGCTCTAATGAGGGTTGCGCATCCCGGTTAAACTTATTAAAGAGGAATTTTTAGAGTTTAACAGGAGGCGGGGCGAATAGGAAAAAGCTATCCTAAACCGCTCTCTTAAGGTAAAATGTAAATAGTTTTCGCTGCAGGAGGGCCTAAAATTTGCTAAGACTGCTCTACCCGAAACAACATCTCAACAGCATCTTTGAACTGGATACGGCGGAGCTGCGCCGGCTGGGAATCAAAGGTATTATTGCCGATATGGACAACACCCTCGTTCCCTGGAATGACCGTACGGTCTACCCGCGCCTGGCCAACTGGCTGGACGGATTGAAGAAAGAGGGGTTTCGGATCTGCATCGTCTCGAACAACAGCGCGGACCGGGGCGGGCAACTGGCGCGGGATCTCGATATCCCGGCTTTCTGGTACGCGGTTAAGCCGCGGCGGCGCGCTTTCCGGAAAGCCTTAATAGAGTTGAACCTTCCGGCCAGCGCCGTGGCCGTACTCGGCGACCAGATCTTTACCGATGTACTCGGGGGAAACCGCATGGGCTTGTATACCATCCTGGTAACCCCCATTTCCGACAAGGAGTTTATCTGGACCAAGCTGATGCGCCAGTTTGAGCGCCTGATCCTGAGGCACTTGCAGCGCAAAAACCTGATCCGCTAGATTAATCCGCTAGATTAATGGAGATTGTCCCGGCGTTCTTTTTTACCCCAATCTCTGCCTAGAGATGGACAGCATTGCTTACGCAGGCGTTCCCTTAGCCATTTCATTCCCCGCAAGCAGAAGAATCGCCCCCTGGATCGCAGACCAGGAGAACCGTCCCCTGGATCGGCCCTCTGGATCGGCCCCTGGATCGGTGGATCGGTATCGAAAGGGGGCTCCCTGGCCATACTATGGGTTCAGGGAGGAAAATTGATGAAGACATTGGTTGTGCAGAAGAGGCTGGCTTTTTCGCCGGGAACGCTGGCACAGCAGGCCGGTCCTTTTTTGGCGGAGCTGCGGGAACTGGTCCGGGAAGTCAGGGCGCAGCACCGGGAAGAGGAGCTGGAGCTGGCCGATATAGGCTTTATCCCGGCGGAAGACCATATCGAGATTAAACTTTATTTCCGGGAGCGGCCGGAGCAGGAAGCGGCGCCACCCCTTACTGCGCGGTGATCGTGACCGCCCCTCCGCCGAGCGCGGGAATGCTCACAGAAAAAACTTTTATCACGCTTTCCCCGTCTTTCTCTGCTTGGAGGGTAATTGTCCCGCTGCCAGTTTGGGCTTGGTGCCTTGTAATTATAGCTTTTTGCCCATTGTCGATTATTTCAATATTGACGTGTTTTGTTTTGGTTATATCAATAAAACGAAAACTAACACCCTCTACCTCCGGGACCATGATGATTGGCTGATTGTCATAGGGCGAATTTTGAACTGGCAGGGTATCTATTGCATCCATGATCTCTGCAAGGCTTGGGCCACTATTTTCTTCATAAAAATAGGCGATCGCGGTCCGGTCCCGGTCCATTAAAACGGCGATTTGGGAATCATCATATTGCTGGGTGTCAACGAGCCACTTTTCAAATATCCATCCGGGATCCGCTTCAGCCGATAGTGAAATAAGGCTTTCCGCGGCGTAGCGGTGGATGCCCGGGGTCGGCTCGGTGCTTCCTCCGCCTTCAACGGTCACGGTTAAAGTGTACTGCTGCGGGGGCGGAGCCTGGGGGATTTGGGGGTCATAATACAAGACGAGATCGTTTAAACTGCGATACTCGTCATAACTGCCGTCAAAGGGAGCGGTGATGTTGTTCAGCAAAAACCGGTCCTGCAAATTATATTTCTGCGCCCCGGCGCCGCTCGTGATCATAAACTTTAATATCGATCGGCCCGCTTCCCGCTCGATCTTGACCTGGATATCGGCGATCTCTGCGGCCACCGGGGTGTTGTTGTGATAAAAGGAGCCGTTTTCCAGGTAAAAGGAGCCGTCATACTCGCCTTCCAGCCCCCCCGGCGCCAGGGTTAGGGCGCCGGCATTGCGCAGCTCTTTTTTAAAGAGCGTATGCACCAGGCGGGCTTTTTGCTGGTAAGCAGCCTGCGCGGTGCCTTGCTCAAAGCTGCCCACGCCATAGGCATAGAGCGAGAAGGCCAGGGCGAACACCAGGCCGATTAAGGCCAAGGCGATGAGAAGCTCCACCAGGGTGAGCCCTTTCTCGCTGCGTAAAACTCGCTCCATGATCAGTCCACTCCCCGGATAAAAGTGGTCAGTGTCACGTGGCGCTGTTCTGCTTGGTAGAAAACCGCGATGGTCACCTTGTGCCCGCTCGTTGCCCCGTTCAGCGTGGCAACCGGCTCAATCAGAAAATTGAAATCGTGCCCCGTTTCCACGAACAGCTCGTCCGGGGTGCTGATCTGGTTGCCGTTCAGGGAGCTCAGCTTGGCGGCAATGGTGTGGCCGGCAGCCGGTTCGATGGCATAAAGGGCTTCCATCGCTTCTGAAGCCAGGGTCATGGCGGCATTTTTTTTGCCGTAAGCATAGGTGTTGGAAAAGGCGCTGGTATAAACCAGGAAAAAGGCCAGGGCGATGATCACGAGGATGGCCATGGAAACCAGGACCTCGACCAGGGTCATGCCTTTTTGTTCAGTTAGAATCTGGCGCATCGCTCTTTCTCCGTCCCCCTAAAAAGATCTGTAAAAAACTACTGCCAGCTTTTGATCACCCAGCTGCCGCCGCTAGGCGGGTAAGAGCCTCCCCCCATGCCGCCGGGGAAAATCTCGAAGGGGAATGTGTCCGGATCTATGTCGCTGTACTCGATGGCCGGGGCGCTGCCCCCGGTAGCTTCAAATGTATTTGTGATCACGGTGCCCTTGATTTTGCCGCTGCCTCCAATGTAGACGTGGGCGCGGGGGGCGTAGAAGACCCGTGTATGCATAGTAGCATCTCCGGTAATGGTTACTTCGCTGCCGCCGGTAATGATATGGCCGATTACCCCATTGCTCCCGCCGATGTGAATGGGGGCGCGCTCGGCGAAAAGGTTCCCCACAAAACGGGTATTGCCGCCAATATCTGGCTGGCCGGATCCTTTATAGTAGAGCATCACGTGCTTGATCTGGCCTCCTTCATTGACCGTGCTATCTCCACCGAGAGTAATCGAGTCCCGTACGTAGAGGATCAACCGGCCGTTTTTGCCTATATTTTTCAACTTGATGTGCCCCTGTTGAATATTAAGCCGGTTCACGGAGATAATGCGCTCGCCGCCGCCCAGGTCGATGTGCAGGGTACGATTGGCGGTTACTTCGATCAAGTTATATCTGCCGTCTTGATTAATTTCATAGTATTCACCTTCAACCCAGGGCGTAGTAAAGTCGGGCCTTGGAGGCAAATCGGTGGGAAAATCCGGGAAAACCGGGTCAGGATAAGTTCTGACAGCCGGCAGTGTTTCGAAGCCGCCAGGCACGTTGAGCCAGGGAGCTTCAACCTGGTCCCAGGGATCAAGGTTTGGGTCGGGGTTGGGCGATTGATCATTTCGCACCTTTTTCTCGGTCTGGATGACATTATAGGGATCACTGGTCGGGCCCACGGAAAGGGTTCCATTATAAATGTATGTGCTCCAGCCGAACTGGATCGAGTCATCCCCGGTTGTATTTGTCCCGACCGGACCGCGGATAGTAGTGCTGCCGCTCATAGCAATCGCCGCCCTATCTGGGGTGCTCGCCATGGCAAACAGGGCCATATCAAACGGAGACAGCTCCCCACCCGGCTGCTCGCCCTCCAGGGCGAGCGTCAAGGTTACCTGCTCCGTCGAATCATGGAAATTGCCGGTTGCAGTCACGGTAATCTCCTTGCCTCCGGCTTGCGGCTCCAGGGTGACCAGGATCGGCGCGCCCTGGGCTGGGGCGCTATCCGCCGCCTCCAGGTTGTCGAGGTCACCGAAAAGATAGGTGGTGCCCTCCAGGGCATAACCTGCCGCTTCAAGCCATGACAGCGCCGCCCCGGCGCCGGAGCGGGCATAGTAGTAGGCCTGGGTTTTATGGTCATGCTTGAGGGCTTGTTTCCCTTCGCTGGCCACGACCAGCAGAAATACCGTGCTGAAAAGCATTAACACGACCATGATGATCATCACGATTACCAGAGCAGACCCTTTTTCCTCTTTTAGGCTGATCAAGGACATCGCCAACACCTCTGGTTAGGCCGTCGCTATTTTCGGCGACGGGATTTCAGGCAAAGATAAATTTTTTCTAAATTATAGCATAATCTGCTTGATTTTGATAGCCATTGGATAAAAATAAAGAGGTCACATCCAGTATAATTTGGTATACTAAATTTTCTTTATGATGGCAGGACTTGCACAAATTAGAGGTTTAGTTTATAATATCGACAAGTAAATCAAGATAATGCTAAAATATTGATTCCTGACCGATTAAAGGCAAACCTGTCGAAAGGCAGGGACGCAAAGCCATGGGTCTACGGTTCGCTTCAGGCGGACTATGATTGCCAGGTTGCCGAAACAGGTTGAGGTAGGGCCTGTTTTCTCCAGGGGGGGAAAGATGGGCTTTTTTTAAAAAGCTCAAACAAAAAAAACGACAAGGATATCCAGGTTCTACAAGTAGTTGACAATTTTATTATTAGCTTGTAAACTAATACAGGGTAAAGATGGCAAATGTTTCGGGAAAGGCTCTCTAGTGGATGCGGATGACTGAATTTGCCGAAGATTGTGATACATAGACTACCGCAGCGAGGCGTTCTTTCCCATTGCCATAACTGAATTAGTTGGTGATCATGCGAAGCGTCTGACTTTTTCTACTAAGAGCAGCGCTGACGGGGAGAGCTTTCCCTTGTCGGCTGATCTGCTTTGGTAAAGTTTTAGCGGGCGGCCCTTTGAGCTTGAAAACCTGGGGCAGTGCCCACCCAAACGGTGCCCGATACCGGTTATGACCTGAGATCAAGCGGCATGATTTGCTTTACGGTTATCCTTTCCAGGACTATTTTACGGGGGGAGGAAGTTGGCCTTGCCGGATCCGAAGGCCGGTTCTGAAG
>JAAYGO010000135.1 GCA_012727685.1 Bacillota bacterium
AGGTATATGCCTGCTTGATCTGTATTGCTCCTAAGTTTCTACAGTCAGAGGGCAACTCCAGTGCACACCTGACTCTGTTTACTATTCATGCGGGGGTGTCTTCGGATGAAATTCATTGAAGAATTGATTCCGATCCAATATTTGTCAACCGTAAAAGGATACGTAAAAATCAACATGATTGATGAGGCCATACGGCTGCTCCAATGGTTGACCGGCCAGGGTTATAAAAAGGCTCACTACTTGATCTCCCTGCTTCATGTTTACCTCTTCTGCCGCGATAAAGATCTGGCGCTGTTGAACAGGGCGCTCCTCGATGCGCGTAATTTTGTGACCGCCTACCCGGAAATCGGTGAGGGATGGTGGTTGCTTGGTGAGGTCCTGCTGCTGGAGTCTTTCTTCTGCAATGAACAGGAACGGGAAAATTTTTGTCGCGAATCGCAGGAGACTTTACACTACGCCGCCCTCCTTCTTAAGGAAGAAAAAAAAACAAAAGACTTTTTGCGTTGTAAATCTTCTTTGGACCTGCTGGAGCAAATCAAGCCGCAGGAAAGCACCGCCTCACAACAATTTGATATCTTGTCTACAAACAACCTCGCCCTGGAGTGCCGGCATTTTTTTATATAACTGGCACCGGTAAAAACAACACTTCCAAATGCAGGAAATATATGCGTGGTGCAGTTTGTTCAAGACCAGCGCGAGGTTATACTCCTATCCTTTCAAATTCGGCAGAAGGTGCCAGTGCCTACAGCAACGCTTTAACTCGACTTAGAAATGATGGAGTCCAGCCGGGATGCCGTAAATTAATGCCGACTGCGGGCGCGGTAGCCGGCAGCCTGGAGCAGGCGCAGGGCTGCCTGCCGCTGCTCTTCATCCCGGAAACCAATCCGGATGCTGCCGCCTTCCAGTTCACGGACATGAATAATCTCGATGGCCGCGATATTGATTCCGGCCTCACCGAGCAGGCCGGCCAGCCGCCCGATCACCCCGGGTGTGTCGGGGACAAGGACAACCACCTCAAAGATTTCGGGCAGGATGCCGCGGCCGCGGGTGGGTACTTTTTTCCGGAAATCGCAGGCCCGGGCAAAAAATTTTTCCAGGGAGCGGGCGTCCCCGGCGCGCAGGAGCGCCTCCAGGGAGGCGATGGTGGACCGGTAACGGGCCAGGGTTTCGGCCAGGATGCGGCGGTTGCTGATGCAAATATCCCGCCAGATGGTGGGGTTGCTCAAGGCGATGCGGGTGGTGTCGCGGAAGCCCCCGGCGGCGAGGGTGCGGGCCAGTTCATCGTCATCGCCGCCGAGGACACAGTGCACCAGGGCGGCAGCGGCGAGATGCGGCAGGTGGCTGACCAGGGCGGTCAGGCGGTCGTGCTCCTGTGGATCCAGGAGCAGCGGCTGTGCGCCGATGGCGCGGATAAGCTTCTCCAGCGCAGCCACCCGGTCCCGGGGAGAGCGGGCGGTGGGGGTGAGAATGTAAATGGCGTTTTCAAGGAGCGCCGGATCGGCGGCGCCAATGCCCCTTTCTTCGGAACCGGCCATGGGGTGGCCGCCGATAAAACAGGCTCCGGCTGTGAGCAGCTTCTCCAGCTCCTGCACAACCGCATTCTTCGTGCTGCCCACATCGGTGATCACCGCGCCCGGCGCCAGGGCGGCGCGGATCTCCTGCACCACCGCGGCGGTGCTTAAAACGGGCACCGCCAGGATCACCAGCTCCGCACCCTCCACCGCCGCGGCGGCCGATGGGGCGGCGTAGTCTATGGCTCCCTTGTAGCATGCCAGGGCCAGCGCCGCCGGGTCCCGGTC